>CAYYJX010000132.1:0-6201 GCA_964471545.1 uncultured Fimbriimonas sp.
CGCCAAGAAATCCACCGACTTAAGCGGGCATTAGGAAGCGACGCCGAGATCATTGGAACAGATGCTCGGGATGTCTGGCTGGACAAGTCTCAAGTAACCACCGACATCGAACTGCTAGAAGGCGTTTACGGCGGAAAAGACCACCTACTCCCTGACAGCGTTTTTACAGACGATTTCTTGCCGGGATGGCATGACGACTGGGTGCTAGCAGAACGGAGCCGAGCTGAAAATTTACAGGCCTCCGCCGCCGTAGCGCTTGGAAACCGACGTCTAGAATCGGGAGACGCCACAGGCGCGCTCGAGTTTGCGAAGCGGGTGATTCAGCGACATCCTCTCAACGAGGAGCTCCGAATGGTAGCGGTTCACTCAAACGCAAAGCTCGGCAGTGTCGCAGCGAGCGTTGCCGAGTATCAGGACTACCGTAGAAAGGTTCGCGAGCAACTTGGCGTGAACGCAGAACAGCCGGACCCGGATTATCTGGCTCGCCTTGTTGAACCGCCTCTTCCAGCATTGCCAACGAGTTGGGACAACACCATCCCATTTAGGCTTGACCCCCTCATCGGTCGCGAGTCTCAGATTGAGGACACCATTTCAAGACTCGGCAAACCGGGTGTTCGCCTAGTAACGCTGGTTGGTCCAGGAGGCATCGGGAAGACTCAGTTATCCATTGAAGTTGCCAATCGGCTTCTGGAGACAACCGAATCGAGAGTGGCGTTTGTATCGCTTGCCGATGTCTTGGAAGGGAAAGAATGGTCCAGGGCGACTCTTTCTCACCTGCGCTCAGAATCTCCGACAGAGACCGACCCAACGCAGTACTTGTCCTCCGTTCTTAGGCAAAAGCAAACCATCTTAGTGCTCGATAATGTGGAATCGGTATTGCCCGATGCCGCCCAAGGAATCAAAGAGGTTCTTCGCTTAACACCTAATCTAAAGATCCTGGCGACGAGTGTAGTTCCTCTGAAAATCGAAGGTGAGAACCTCCTTCCGCTGGCTCCTCTAGATCCCGAAACCTCCGGCTTGGAGCTGCTTGTGTCGGTGGTACAGACCGTGCGACCGCAGCTCCTTAACAAGCCTGAAACCCAAGCAGACCTCCGCGAGATTGCCAATCGCCTGGATGGGTACCCACTGGCAATGCGTCTTGCAGCAGCAAGGCTTCGATTGCTGTCTCCCAAAGAGTTGATTGCGCAGCTGCACGAGTTACTAAGCAGTCCAGCGCGTGGTGAAATGGTCGAGCGCCACCGGTCTCTAGAACTGGCGCTGAGTGCCTCGGTTAATGGTCTAACCTCTGAACTTCGCGCCTTTCTTGAACGGCTTTCCTGCTATCCGGGAGGAATCTCTATGGATCTTGCGAAAGCCGAATTTGGCCACCTTTCCTATCTTGATTCGATTGAGGACCTCCTAGATCTTGCCCTCGTCAATCTTGAAGATCGCCAGAACCAAGTAAGGATCCATGTGCTCTCGCCGATTCGACACTATCTTCAGTCTCGAATAGTGGCAGACCGAATCTTTGAGCTCAACGAAAATGCGGCAAGGAACATATTGACCTTTGTCGCCAGCCTGGATATTGCCCCTTGGGCACCCCTTAGTCTGAAACACTTGGAAGTGCTGGACCCCGAGGCAACGAATATTTCTTTTGCGTTCCGATGGGCTTGTACCCACCGGTCGACTCTAGCAATCGCTTCCTTACCTGCCGTTCTTAGGTATGAAGTGGCGCGCGGGAACGCTTCTCGCTTGGTTCCTCTGGTTGAGGCACTGCGGCACGAATGGCAGAACCAAGACGCAGCAGTGAGGGGGCAAATGGAACTTTGCGCCGCCTTTTTGAAATTCGCCTTTCACGATGAGTCCGCCGCGCAACCATTCCTCCAACGCGCCCAAGAATGTGCCACAGAATCAGGTGATCCGAAACTCACTGCACAGGTGCTCTATGGGATGCATCTTTATGCGTACAGGTTCGATCTTTCAAACGCTCGAAGGATCTCACAAGACGCTTTAGTCACCGCCCACGCAATCTCAGATCGATTCTTGCAGGCTTGTGCATTAAAGTCCCTTGCATTGATTGCCACCACGCATCATCAAAAGGAAGAGACCGTTGAGTTGCTCAAGCAAAGCTACGAGGGCTTTCTGGGAGTTGGATCCGATTCCGAAGCGGCCTCGACAGGGGTGTTTTTGGCGCACCAGTTGTGGCACACCGGGAAAGCGGACCAGGCCGCCTCGATTTTGGCGTTGTGCCGAGCGAAATTAGAGGAAGCCCGACAACCCGCGAGCTTGGCGTACCTAAACGAGATCGAGGGTCGATTCGCCATTGACGAGGGACGGCCGGCCGACGCTGAAATCAAATTCCGCGAAGCACTGCGCCTTTGGACCACCATCGGCAGCGCCTTCCAAGAAGCCGATCAGAATCATTCGCTCACCCGGGCGTTGATCGAACAGGGCCGTTGGCAGGAAGCAAAAGAAGCTCTTGTTAGGGCAGCCGATTTGTGGGTTCTAGATCAAAACAAGGGGGGGCTTTGTTGCAGTCTCATTTTGGCAGCCGCCATTGCTTATCACCTGAACAACAAGGAAGAGGCGCGCAATATCATGGCGTTCGCGCTCGCGTTCGAGCGTGACCATTCGCTCATGCTCATGAAAGGTGAAATCGACTTCCGAACGAAGCTACTCGCTCTTTTGGGACCCGTAGAACCGAGTTCAAATGAGACAAGCCTCGCAGCGGGCCTCGCACACTTCACCCAGTTTCGGTAGAGAATCTTGTTTAAGCGGCCGCACCCACAAGCATGTGGGTGACAACCAAGTGAAGCAACAACGCCCAAGCTTCTTGTTCCTCTGTAGACAAAGGCGGGTTTGCAGCAGCACCAATTTCACTGATTGTTAGCTGAGCGACGATTGGATAGTGAGCGGGGAGCGCCCCGTATTTCACGTGCCTTCGACCATGCTCGGAACAAGCTTGCTGAAACTCCTCTGGTGTCACGAGCAAATCGATCGCCGTGGCAAGCATCAAGATGAGCTTTTCCTTCTGGGGCTCGATATCTTCAGAGAAAAGAGGCCGCAGTTCGGGGTGACCCTCAAACAGCTTGGAATAGAAGTTCTCACTCACGTGTTCGCAGGCTGGAATTAAGCGAACCATGGAGTGTCTTAGGATGGCAATTTGATCCGGTGTGGGCCAATTGTCGCTGAGGGTTGTATTCATCGTAAGTTCAATGTGACCTCATTTCAGGCTCACTGCGCGATGTAACGTCCGTTGTAACGCAATTGTAACGCACCTTCGTTTGGGGTGTAACGACCACCCCCTAACATCTCAACCAAGCCAATCGGTGTTAACCATGAAAAACGCAAACAATCTCTCCAAAGGCTTGGCAGCCCTCTGCGGAGTCTCCGCCCTAACTCTCTCCTCGATCGCAGGCGCACAGTTTCGCGATACTAGCCAATTCGTTTTCAACAAAACGCGACCTCGCCTTGTGGTGCTCCTCCACGGCGTCACGCCAGAGGTCGGTCAAGATCCTGAAGCCAAGATCACGCAGTCGGGCCACGCTCGCTACTACTGGGGCTTCGATTTCATCAAGGGCCTGCAAGGGCGACTCGATGAAGACCGAATGACCGTCGTCACTCCGCGACTCAACCGCACTTTCCGCGCAGTTGACACCAATACTCACGCATGGCGCCCTGACACCACCGATACGAGTGCGTTTGACTACGCTCCAATCTGCTTTCCGATTTCGGGCTGGGGAACGGTTCCTGCCGGAAAGCAAACCGATCAGGCCTTTATCAAAGACTACATTCGGCTGATGACCAAAGCTCCGGGTGCGCAAAACACCATGGTCATGATCAACACCCGTAATGGCTCCAAGCATTTCATGAGCCAGCTCGCTGAGACCATCGAAGAGGTCTACGCAAGCTACACCATCGCGTTCGGAGAGCTACCAGAAGCCCAACAGCCGCAGATTTACCTTGTCACGCACAGCTTCGGTGGCATCATCGCTCGAGGAATTCTTGCGAACCCAACCGGGCCAGACCTCTTTGGCGTAAGGCTCAACGCTAGTCAGCGCCTCAAGTGCGACTACCTCCGGAAGCGCGTGGTCCTCGTCAACACGATGGCCGGTCCGCACGAAGGCACATTCATCGGTGACCCTGCGAGCGACGTTGCCGACTACGTAGGCGCGAATGGTTGGAGCATTATTCGAGCCATTATGGGGAACATGCTTTTCGCCGTCCTGAGCGGACAGTTGCTCACGGAAGAGGAGCTTAACAACGAAACACGAAGCACCCTGGAAACGGCGCTGAACGCAATTGCGGGCAAGCGAGACTGCTTAGAGGACCTCCTACGAGTCCCAGAATACAACGCTGGCATTCTTCATCCGAACACCGCACGCCGATGGGCCGGCGGCCCATTGGTCCCGATCTACACCGCTGCCGGTCGCAACCCAGGTGGCAGGTATTTTGACGAGGATCGATCTGTCTACTACTTTGGTGGAACGGACTGGAACCCAGTGGACTCAATCGACCTCATGAAGAAAGCAGGGCGCTTCGGTAAAGAGGCCTCCCTTCTCAACCTGATTAGCGCCGTTCTGCACCAGGAAGGCTACGGACGAGAGGGCGGCAGGCCTTGGGGAACCGCAACGCTTGCTGAAGGCGATCGCGTTTCCAACCCCTTTGAGGGAACGGGACCACGAGTGTCTCGCGGTTTGGCAGCAGGATGGGGTCCGAACTTTCTGAACCTGTTGGCAGTAGGAAAGCACTTCCTAGAAGGTAAGCCCTACGGAACCAAAGCGGGCGACGGCCAGTGGGATGACGATGGCTTCCTTGGATGGGATTCTGCACAGGCGATTAACCTACAAGCGTCCAACTACTACCGAATTTTCAATCGGGAAATGTACAGCAGCCTGCTTCCCTGGGATATCGACAATCATGGATCGATGATGTTCAACCCGGGCAACGGCGCATGGATTCATAACGAGCTCGTTCGTGAAGCGGGTCCGATTGTCAGCCCCGGCGAGCGACGAAGCCTCTGGAGCATGAGCGATATCGTCGAGACTCCTTCCACAGACATCAAGGTAGAAGTTCTTCAAGTCAAGGACATCACCGGAGATATCGACTACGGCGACGACGAATTGGAACTGAGTGTCCGAATTGCCGGCACAACAAAGACCGTTGAACTGCCTGAGGGCGACAACATTACGAGTGGAATCCCGAACTTCTTTGGATACCGAATGGCAAGCACGGTTATTCCGATTCGAATCCAAGTGAAAGAGTTGGATTTCCCGGATCCTGACGACATCTGCACCGCGAGCCCGGTGCCTGGACAAACTTCGATCTACCTCTTCTTTGACACCCGAACGAATCGAATCTTCGGCGATGTCACCGGAGTGGCGGGAGAGACTCTTACCATCACTCCTAACCTGTGGTGGCAAGAGAACCCGGTTCAAACCAAGATCCGGATTACCAGAGATAACCTGCCTTACTAAGGCGTTTATCTGAAAGGAGAGCAACCATCCCCTGAGCAATCGGGGGATTTTTTTGTATTTTGGCGAGGCAGAGTGAAATCGCCTTCCCGACACGATCGAAAGGCGATGAACCAGCACCGTGCTATATCCGCCTCGGTCATCCCGGTTTATCCACCAACGGAGACCGAGGCTTCTCAACCCAGACGGCACAAGCGAGCGACATATGAGGTTCACCGCTTGCGCTTGATCAAGAACGCGTTTTCTGCCTGCTGAAAGCCAATGCTTGGATAGTAAGTCATGGCGTTTGGAGCCGAGAGCAGAATCAACGAGACCTCATCGCCGATCACCGCTTGCGTGCGCCGAATCAGCTCTTTTCCAATCCCTTGCCCCTGAAAGGCGGAATCAACCGCTAGGTCGGAGAGGTAGCAGCAGTAAGCGTAGTCGGTAAGAGAACGACTCACGCCGACGAGTTTCCCTTCGTGCCAAGCCGAAATAACCAAGCAAGGAGCGGCAAACATGCGGGCGATCCTCGGCAGATCCGAAGTCGGACGACCGATGCCCGAAGCATCGAAAACGCGCGCGACCTCCTGAGGGTCCAGGGGGAGATTGTGGAAGTATTCGATGTTCGCCATACCTTCTCAACGCTCAGTAGCTGAGGCTCGGAAGTTAGAACGATTGCTTTTGCGGGTCGGGTTCCCCTTTCCGTTGCACGACTTAGCCTGCAGATTGCAGCGCCACCGTGGCAATGGGATCGCGCCGCCCCTTG
>CAYYJX010000133.1:0-5968 GCA_964471545.1 uncultured Fimbriimonas sp.
TAAAGGAAGGCGAAGTATTCGGAGGTTTTCAATGAAACAATCTTCCTGGCGCACCCATGCCTTTACGTTGATGGAGGTCATGGTCTCCATTGCAATCGTTGCGACACTGTTTGCGATTGTTCTTCCGGTGATGGCATCGGCGAAGCAATCTGCAAAGGAAACGAACTGCACCGTCAACCTCAAGAACGCCATGGTCGCGGTGAACCTGTACCGCGCTGACTATGAGGTGTCTGTTCCTGGGAGTAAGCCTTCGGAAATGGGTTTGCCGCCATATCCTTTAAATAGTCTGCGCTCGCAAAAGTGCTCTGATCATCCGAAACCAGGCTGGCCCTATATTCAGCTCTGGCAAACGATGACGAGAAACCCCTTGTGGGCCCAAATTGCCAACGAGCAAGGAGGGAACCTTCCAATGATTGTTGATATCAACCACCGCAACCACGGAAAACCGAGCCTCTCTCCATACTTTCCAAAGTTTGGAATTCTAATCTGCCTCGACACCCACGTCACGAAGCGTTTCTCTAAAGGAGATGCTGACTTATTGACCGCCTGGATTCAAGCAGATAAATGAGAACTCTCAAACCCATACACTTAGCCATTGCTACAATACTGACCTTAAGCGCTTCGCCGTACGCACAAAGTCCAGGCGATTGCCCACTTACTGTTCCTACCGTCTGCACACCAAACGGAGGCGGGGAAGATCCTGGATATCTTTGTGTCAATGCACCCGGATACTGCTGTTGGCAGAAAGAGAAGGTGGTCTTTTGTGGATCATCTGCTCCTTACACTAGGGTCACATACAACTGGATTTATCCAGGTTATAACAAAATCTGTAGACCGGTCGCACAGGTAGATCAAGGGTGCTTGTCGATTGAGGGACCAGAAGGACCGGGGGACTAGCGTAAAGGGTTGTTGGGTAGTGTGCTATTGAAGGGACTACTAGGCCGCTACCCAACCTTGTAGAAAGAGCGAATCATGAAAATAGCAAATTCAGTAAGGATTGGTATTGCTGTGGTAGCACTTGCATCGACCGGCGCGGTATTAGTACTAAAAAGGCCGCGATCGTTAGAAGATTGGTCTCAGACAACCGCCTCTCGATACATTAACGGTGATATCGACCAAATCTTGGCAAACAGAGTGAAGGCAGAGGAGTCGGAGGCACCGGAGACCCCCGAGCTTCGCGAGGCATTGAAGGATATCCATCGTCGGGTGATCGGGAAGCTGGAAGTTGTTCGAGTTACGACAACGAAAGGGAGCAATGAACTTGGGCAGGCTCATTCAGAGATAACCTGCAGATCAAAGCTGCATGGCAAAGAGTTCCTGGTCATCGCCCCATGCCATCTCACGCCGCAAGGAGTGAAAAGCCCCCTTAGCTACTACCTTAACTTTCTGTGGCAAGCGGAGTACCAGGCAGAGAACAAAGTTGTTCGGAGCGATATACCCATCGTTTTGGAATCACAATGGCAGGGTCTAAACCGTGATGGGCAGAGGTTGAAAGAGGCTGGACTTCGACGCGTCTCCAACGATGGCATTCGGTTCAACGATTTCGATAATTGGTACAACCGAGCCCGAAAATTCAGAGACGAATTCATTCGCGAAGGAAGTCAAACGAAGGGTTGATATCATCCGTATTTTTGATTCGTCATCAATCGAGTGTAACGTTGTTCTGCGGTAAGAGATCAACGTCGGGAAGGCCCTTTGCGAGCCAGTACGTTTAATGCATCAACGTTGGCATGGCGCTGATCATATCGGCGGCGCGTTTGGCTTCAGCAAGCGCGTCGAACCGCTCGTTTTCCAGATACTCCACCGAGATCGACCCCTTGTAATCTCGATCCGCCAGGGCGTTGAGCACCCAGTGAACGTCTACTTCCCCGGATAAAAACGGCACTTGGAACGATTCAATGGTCGCATCCCGAAGATGCACGTGTACCGAGTGCCCGAGCAACCAGCCGTAATCCTGAATGGGTATTCCTGACATCACTAGGTGGCTAGGATCGAACACGAACTGCAGGCGAGGCATGCAATCGCACAGCTTGCGACAGTGGTACAGGTTCTGAATGGGCGATCGGTAGTGCGGTTCTAACCCGAAAACCACTCCATGTTCTTCGGCGATATCCACTTGGTCGTACAGGCTTTGGACACAGTCCATCATTGCGGCGTCAAACGTGCGCGATGGATCGGGCGGACCGGCTTGCAGAGCGGCAACCTGCACGCCAAATTTGTTCATGAATCGACAAAGGGATTCGGTTTCGGCGATTCGCGTTTGATTGGCGGCGGGGCTGCGATCCCACAAAGGAACGGAAACGCCGACGTTCATAAACCGAATAGCCAGCCCGGTTTGCTCCAGCGCGTGTTCCACCCGCTGGACGACGGAATCGAAATTGCGAACCATTTGGGCGGGTTCCAGATGGCACCACCCCGCTATCGCCAGCAAGTCGATTTCTCGAAAGCCGGCGTCGGCGATGTCACGCATCGCCCTTTCCATGGTTTGACCGCTCCTTACGGCGGTGGAACACACAATGGTCACACGAACCTCGCTGAAGTCATAGAAACCTCTCTGTTTCAATCCCTTTACGAACGCTTAACGGCACTATAAACCCGGAATCCGGGGAAGGCAAACCAACTGAGTTTCTTTGCCCTCCAATGGGGGTTAACGAACTGAGAGATCGGGAGTTCTCTTATCTGGGTTGAATCATTGTCCGCCTGTTCTTTGACGCTACTGATAAAACGTCTTGGCGAGGCGGCAAACAAATGCCAATACTTGTCGTAAGGTGAATTAAGATGTCCGGCACGCCTTTTGAAGAGCCGACGGTCGGGCAGATATTGGTTTATCGCAAAGTCGCGATCGCCGTAACCGCGTTGTTTTTGGGCTTGCCCAACCCCTTCGCTCGGGCGGTACTCGATGATGAGATGGACGAGTACCTGCAACTCCGTCAACCTGATCGTGATCGTTTGAAGATCATGCAGCGGCACGTTTACAACGAACTGCTCGCCCGCGAATGCGTGGTGCGCTATGCCGCCACCGCCGCAGAGAGCCTTGCCGCCGATCCCGAAAGCGAGCTGGCTCAGTGCCGAATCATGGGTGATACGGGCTTGCTAGGCGAGGCCGACGACTGGAACGTGATCGACCGCGTTCAAGAGATTTTGGAGCCTATCGTTCCGTTCGGATTCACCGAAGACGAGGGCGTGATTCTTGCCGAGACCATCCGGAGTCTGTGCAATTACTACAACTCGGTGGCGTACCGACTGGTGCAAGGGCATTTGCTCACTGTCATCCTAGACGGCATCGAGCAGATTCAGCGGAACGGAAGGCTAGAGGTGGCTTGGATCAACTCTCAACTGGAGAACCTTGCCGAACAGGATTGGAACACGCTTGCCCCGGTTTCCATGACCGCTGATGGCAGTGACGTATTTGAGTGAATCCCCTGAACGTGCTTCTTCGGGTAGTTTAATGGCGTGAAGATCACGCTTTTTATCGCGACCAGTCTGGATGGATACATCGCCGGGCCGGATGATGACTTGTCGTGGTTGTTCACCGATGCCGACTACGGCTTTACCGACTTTTATGATTCGGTGGATGCGCTGGTCATGGGTCGCGGCACTTACGAAGTCATCAAGACCTTCGGAAAGTGGCCGTACTCGGGCAAGCACGCCGTGGTGGTTTCCAGCAAAACCGATGTGGAGCCTTCTACCCCCGATACGGTTTCGTTCCGAGGCGAACTCAAGGACCTTTCCGAGGATCTCAAGACTCAAGGCTACGAAAACGTTTGGCTGGTGGGCGGCGGCGAACTGGTTCGCTCTTATTTGAGCGAAGGGCTGATCGATAACATCAACGTCTCGCTTCACCCGGTGCTCCTTGGCACGGGCATTCCTCTCTTCCCAGACGGTTTCCCGCGAACCATGCTGGAACTGGAAGCGGCGGAATCTTACGATTCCGGTCTAGTGCAATTGCAGTATCGCGTGAAGAAGAAGAAGGCTTAAGCCAGTCTCACTTCTGGTCGATGCCGCTCTTTGCGCTTCAGCTCTAGAAGTGTCCACGCCTGACCGGCGTTGTCCAGCATTGCCAGGACGGCGTCTTCCACGCCGAGCGTCTTTAACTCTTCCTTTTGCTGAGGGGTGACCGAACCCTGACGCCAACGGTTGGAAGCGGTGGTGAACCCCGCAATAAACGGCCAGGTCTCCTTGATACGAGAGTCGGCAATGCGGAACGCCTCCGGGAGGTCGCGGCTCAGAGGGAAGTCTTGCGGCTGTCGAGATTCGGAAGAGAGCGAGAGGTGGAAGAAGCCAAGCGCGTCCTCTTCGATCATCGCCATGCGGTGAGCTTCGGTTTTTGAGGATCCGCACGCCAGCAGATACTTGCCCATTCCAATCTTCATCCAGGCGTTGCGACTGCTATCGATCACCTCGTCTGGTGGGGTGAGCTCGGCAAGCATGTCGACTGCGGTTAGGGTTTGATCCAGCTCGTCGAAGTTGATGTTTCGGCGGAAGAGAACCGCTTTGGCCCTGGGATCGACCTGCTCCCACTTCTGCATGGCCTCCAAAAGCGTATGACCCTCTAAATCCAGGTCTTGCGGAAGACCAACCACTGCGGCGAGCGAGGGTTGCTCGTCGGGATCCTCGGTGGGCATCTTGGCGCGCTTGCCGTTGTCCACCACGTCGATGACCACGCAGTCTGGCTTGGCGCTCTTAAAGATGCGCTCTCGGCGAGCACTGGCGTCGGGCAGACCCTCGATGGTGTTCGGCAGTACGCGCAGCCCTCGCCCAATCATCTGGCAGAAGAGCGCCCAAGACTTCGTTGGTCGGAGCAGAAGCACGCAGGAGACGTCGGGTACGTCGAAGCCCTCGGTCGCGATTTCAACGTTGGTGAGCACCTGGGTGATGCCCATGCTGAACCGTTGCATGATCCGTGCGCGCTCGTCGGAGCTCATGGAACCATCCACGGATTCGGCGGTGAAGCCCTCCTGACGGAACATCTCGGCGACCGCTTTGGCGTGATCCACACCCGTACAGAACACGATGGTCTTGCGATCTTTTGCCTTTTGAACCCAGTTCTCGAACGCGGTTCGGTTTCTACTCTCCGTGTTCACCGCGTCTTGCAGTTGCTTGGCGCTGTAATCGCCATGCACCACGCGCACTTTGCTAAGGTCTACGCCCGTGGCGATTCGGTAGCCCTTGAGGTCGGCAAGCCAGCCATCTTGAATGGCGTCTCGAAGGGTGTACGTGAAGGCGACCTCTTCAAAGATCGCCTCTTCCTCGCCATGCAGCGGGCGGTTGTCCATTCGGTGCGGAGTCGCGGTGACTCCAACCGTAAAGCACTCCCCTTCGTACGAGCCGATGGCTCGCATGACGTTCTGATAGGTGTCGGCGGCGGCGTGGTGGGCCTCGTCGATGATGAGGCACCCAACTCCGATTCCTTCTTCGGAAAGGTCGTCCATGCGGACGGTGCCTTTTCTCCCGAGCGATTGCACACTGCCGACCACGACATCGAACGGGTCGCCGATTTTGCGCTCGGAATCCAGCAGTACCTGGAGCCCTCGGTTTTGGGTTTGAATCCGCTTTTGAGCTTGTTCCAGAAGCTCGCGTCGGTGAGCCAGCACCAGGCTGGGTCTGCCCATTTCTTCATGGATTTTGCCCACTAGCGCGCTGAACAGCGTGGTCTTGCCCGTTCCCGTGGGCATGATGGTGAGCACTCGCTGAAGCCCGCGATCGCGACACGCAAGAATTTGCGCCAATGCCTTAGCCTGGTACGGCCGAAGCATGATGTCGGTCACGGTATTACCGGACCCAACATTCCGGTCGGAGTTGGGGTTCATGAAGAGAAAAGGCAAGAGAGAGCGGCGTCGTTGCCGCTTCTCTATGCAAGTCGTAAAGACGCCTGACGGGGTCGGAAGGGAGCCTGTAATTCTCCCCATCTTTTCCCCATTTTGGGTGGGAAGGGTACGCGATCTCGCTGGAGCTTCTGGTCGGTCCT
>CAYYJX010000134.1:0-5939 GCA_964471545.1 uncultured Fimbriimonas sp.
ATCAATGAAAGAAGGCATGGACGCTAGTTGAACTGGAAAAATCGGTATTTCACCGCCGCCCAAACTATAGGGTTCTTCTGATTTCTCAATCGCTATCCCGCCTCCTCTGAACAGGCGGCCAACGGCAATCCCCTTTTCAAAAATGAACCAGGAAGCAATTTCATTCTTCCATCGGCTTAACACAAATATGCGACCCTTCTCCACGATGATCGTGAATGTTCCGGTTCGAGCACGCACGCGGGGTGCACTCTTTAGGTCTCTCAAGAAGTCGGAAGCGTACTTGGCGGTGATCTTTCCTTCTCGCACCATCTGCTCATATTGAATTTCCTTCTCCTTCACTATTCGATTCCAATCGTCTTCGGATCTGTTTAGAAGCTCCCGAACCTCGTACTCCATTCCAAAAGCGGGAGTGCGACTATTCACGGTTGGCATCTCAGGTTGGATTCCTTGACCAACAGAAATGGCGGTTAATGTGACGAAGAACGCAGGGAGAAGCCGTTTACTCATTTTCTGATAATCCTATTTAATTGCAGTTAAATCCCAGTGTGATTAGTACCGGGCTAAATAGGATTCGGTTACCCTTGGCAAGAGGTTGCGCAACGCATCAAATGGGCTGGAATCGGGTCGGAACAGGTTGTGCAACTAGGACCTAATGCCCAACAGGCTGTTTGGAACAACTTTCAGTCCCCGAACTCTTCGAGCACCTGGACCTCGATCCCGATCGACGCGATGATCTCGCCGACCCGCTCGCACTCTTCTTTGCCCGCGTAGTGCACGGTGGATTTGCCCAGGTGGTCTATCTCCCAGGTCTCCAGTTCGGCTTCTTCCACCGAGCACTGGGTAGCGACCATGAGAATGAAGATCACCTCGTCATAGGTGTTGTGGTCGTTGTTGTAAACCACCACCTTCCATCCGCTGCCGCCCGTTGATTCGGCAAGAAGCTCTTCGGGCTTTTCTAGAATGGAGGGGGCGCTCATCACAAGGGGTGGAGAAGCTGGAAACAGAAACGGAAAGGGATGGGGCTCAGTCGTCCCATTCGGGGCAAACGTCGGTTTTAATGCCCACCGATTCAATCACTTCGGCGGCGGCTTCACAAACTTCTTTGCTGGCAAAATGCACCGGAGCCTTGCCGTAGGTGTGAGCTTCCCACGCTTCAATGCCCGCCTCTTGGTCGTCGCAACCCGTGGCGCGCATCAGCGCCTCGATCACTTCATCAAAAGAGTTGTGATCGTTGTTGTAAATCACCACCATCCACCTGCCGGTTCCGACCCCGTTACCGAGCTCGATTTCGGGTTGAGCGAAGGTTTGACTCATCGCTTCTATTTTATCTTGAAGTGGCAACGTATCACACGAATCTGATCCGCCAAAACCCGTCTGAGTCTCCGAGGGAGCTTCAAGACATCCTAGACCTTCAAGACATCCCAGACTTTCAAGACATCATGGTCCCGACGCCGCCGTCGGTGAAAATCTCCAACAGCAGGGAATTGGCGACCGATCCGTTGATGAGGTGTACCGCTTGAACGCCGTCTTTCAGCGCGGCAATGGCCGCCTCCAGCTTAGGAATCATGCCGCCTTCGGCTCGCTTCCCGGCGATCATCTGCTCCGCCTGATCGATGGAGAGCTTGGTAATGGTCGATCGGTGATCGTCTCGGTTGGCGAGCACGCCGTTGGTATCGGTGAGCAAAATCAGCTTCAGCGCGCCAATAGCGCCTGCAATGGCGGCGGCGGCGGTATCGGCGTTGATGTTCAGCGGCTCGCGATTCGAATCCGACGCCACCGAGCAAACCACCGGGATGGTGCCCACCGCAGAGAGATCCTCCAGAATCGATGGGTTCACCTGTAAAATCTTTCCGGTCCGACCCAAATCTTCGCTAATCGGCTCGCCGATAAGTAAATCGGCATCGCGACCCGAGAGGCCCACCGCCCTTCCGCCCGCCTTCTGAATCGCTGCGACCAGGGCCTTGTTCGCCCGTCCCGCGAGCGCCATTTCCACCACTTCCATCGTGGCGTCGTCGGTAACGCGGAGTCCTTGGTGCACCTTTTTCTCTAGGCCCACCTTGGCGATCCATTGGTCGATCTCGGGTCCGCCGCCGTGCACCAGAATTGGCTTGATCCCAACCAGTTGAAGAAGAATGACGTTGCGAATGACGCCGAACATGACGTCTGGGTTCTTCATTGCTGATCCGCCGTACTTCACCACCACGGTCTGACCGCGGAAGCGTTGGATATAGGGAAGCGCCTGATTCAGGACGTCGCCGCGCATATCAACCGAAGGATCAACGAACATGAGAACCTAGTATGCCCAACGCCTTAACAGCGGATGCGATCCGTGTCAAAATCAATGAACGCATCCGCGTGGATTCGCTAGGATTCTCCTCGGGTGCGACCCTCGAACTTCCATGGACATCCTGCGCCTTCTAGACGACCTGAACGACCTTGCTACCGAGCAGCCTCGAACCCTGGTGAGCAAGCTCACCTGGGGCTTGGACAAAGAAGAGATTGCCATGCAAATCGCCAAGGTGCGCGCGTGCCTTCCGCAGGAAGTTAAGGCGGCGGCAAGCACGGTGCGGGAGTCGGAGCGAATCCTGGATTCCGCTCGAAACGACGCGCACATGACTCTGGAATCGGCGCGCAAAGAGGCCGATCGCATTGTCAACGAGGCAAAGGCAGACGCGGATCGGATTTTGGAACAGGCTCGCTTGCAGCAAGAGCGCATGACCTCGGAGAGCGAGATTCTGAAGCTCAGCAAGAGCCAAGCCGAGGCGATTCGAAACGAGGCCGAGCGTCAGGCGCAAGAAATGCGTCGCGGCGCCGAGCGCTACGCCTTCGATATCTTGGTGCAGATGGAAGGGGTGATGGGCAAGGTCATGCAGAACATCGAGAGTGGCAAGCGCGAACTGCAGAAGAACGAGACTCCCGCACCGGCTCCGGTCGGGAATCGAGACCGCGCCCGGGTTCTGTAAGCGCCCAAGGGTCGGACAAGAAAACGCCCAAGAGATGACTCTCTTGGGCGTTATTGTTTGAGTGCCTAAACCAGCTTCCGGCGAACGCCGTTGCGCTCGGTCCAGCCTTGCTCGTCGAAGTAGTCCAGCAGTGCATCGGAGAACTTCCGAGAAGTTTTCAGTGCGTCGCGAGCATCGCCCGGAGCAAAGAACCCGGTGCCGATCTTCTCTTTAAGGACCTCTCGATTCATCTCTAGCTGCTGAGGGGTGTAGTAAACGCCATCGGCAAGAACCACGATCACTCCTCGCAGCGAACCCAGCCGAATCATCTCCATCACCGCTTCTTTAGGGGCGCCCACCGTTTTGGCGATATCCATCGGCGCGGGTGGGTGCAGGCGACCGTCGAGCATCGCCATTACCACTCGATCCAGTAGGCGCTCTTGCTTGGGGGAAAGATAAACCGTCTCGGATGGGAGTCGAACCCCTGCCTCCAACTTGGCGATCACGCCTCGGCTTGCCCATTCCGTCACCGCTCGGTGCACCTGCTTTTCTTCGACCAGCCAGTTCGCGGCTCGGGCGATCTCCACCGGGTCGAACGCGAGCGCTCGATCATCGGCGGCGTGGGCTGCCTTCAGTGCATTTAAGAATCGACCCGTGAGCGTATCGAATCCCTCTTCGGTCACCCAGTAGCCGGCAAAGCTCATCAGCTTGCCCTCCGATTTCAGCACCTCAAAGCTATCGCCCAAGAACTGAACCGAGACGCCCAGATGCGCGGCGACCTCTTTGGTGTCGCAGCCGATCTCGTGCTTCCGAATGAAAGACTCGATGTAATCGGCAAGCTCGCCAAGGGTGGCGAAGTCGATGGCTTGCACCTTGGGGGTGTTGGCGTTGTCGGAAGGGGATGGATCGCGGGGGGTGATATTAATCTTTCAGTGCCTCGTATTGTCTAAATTCGATCTCGCCGTCTCGGCAGATCCACATGGGGAATTCGGCGGCGGTGGTGGCTGCTCCAACCTCGCCTTTTAGGTTCATTGCAAGCACCACGCAAGCCATTTGGTGCGATTTCGGTTGTCGGCGGCGCATTTGGCGCACCACCGCTTCACAAGCTTCATGAGGGGTCATGCCCTGTCGCATGAACTCGACGGCTCGGAACGAGGCGCAGGCTTTCCAAAGCTCTTCGCCCCAGCCGGTAGCACCCGCGCAACCCACTTCGTCGTCGGCATAGATGCCCGCGCCTACGATGGGAGAATCGCCTACTCGTCCGGGTTGCTTCCAAGCGATGCCGCTGGTGGAGGATGCGGAGATGACGTGCGGAGTGCCGTCTTCTCGCATTTCCAGTCCCAGCATGGTTACCGTGTCGTGAGACTCTTCAAGCGAGTGAACGTACTCATCCTTGGCGTTGCCGCTCTTCCACTCATCGTACCGACGAACGTTTTCCTCGGTCATGAGGTTTCGGGGCTGCATGCCTTGTTCAATGGCAAATCGTCTTGCTTGCTCGCCGGCGAGCATCAGGTGCGGAGTGCGCTCCATGACCATTCTTGCCACCGAGATAACGGGGGCGATTCCGCGAACGGCGCAAACCGCTCCGGCGCTCAAATCTTCACCGTCCATCATGGAGGCGTCGAGTTCTAGTTCGCCATCCGAGTTGGGCAGCGATCCTAAGCCGATCGCAAGAAGGGTTGGGTCGAGTTCGCAGGCGGCAAGACCTGCTTCAAGGGTCGAACGGAGATCGGCTCCTTCCGAGCGTGCTTTCCATGCGGCTTCGATGCCTACTTTGCCTGGATCTTCCCAGGTGGAAACAAGGACGGTCACCGCAATAGAGTACCGGGCGGCGAGGTTGGAACGTTCTACTCGCGTTTGGGTTTCGGTCCCGCCGCCATCAAAGCCGCATTGGCCTCGGGCGATAAAAGGGATTGAAATTCTTCAATCAATCGTCGAGCGTCACTTTCGAAATGATACGATCCGCTGATCTCGCCTTGCCAAATGGATTCCACGACCCAATCCGGTACCGGGAGCAAAACCACTCTCTCCGGAGTGGGCACCGTGACGGTCAAGATCACCGCCGCGCCGTTCGGATCGGGGTAGGCGAACTCGAAATGAAGCTCGTTTTGACCGTACCGAGTGGGGCCCATTTGGGGTTTGCCCTTGGTTTTTGCCTCCCGTAGTAGTGCTTCGTCATAAGACCCTATTGCAGGGGACTTGCCATCGTACAGGTCGTCGAAAATGGCCCTTTTTTGCGAGGCGGCGAAGGTGTTGAGGCTAGAGAGCATGCGTATCCCGGTGAAATTACTGTGTCTAAAATGCGCGCCGGTTGGAATACAAGCGGTGAACGAGGATCGACGTGGCCAACGGGCCTGCCGGTTTCTACGTTCGACGGCGCGCAAGCATCGTCGGGTGAAGAAACGTTCCTCGTTTGACTCGCAAGAGTATGGCAGGCGGTTGGTCAGGGAATCACGGAGGATCAAATGTCATTTCGTATCAACACGAACGTAGCAGCGATGGGAACGCTGCGAAACGTCACCCAAAACGCTTCGGCGCTCAACGGCTCCATCAACCGCCTCTCGACCGGTCTTCGGATCAACAGTGCAGGCGACGACCCGGCAGGTTTGATTGCATCGGAAGGATTCCGAGCGCAAATCACGGGCATGGATGCCGCTCTGCGAAACAACCAAGACGCGGTGAACTTTGCGAAAACCGCTGAAGGCGCACTTTCTGAGGTTAACCGACTTCTGAACGACGCCCGATCGCTCGCCATTTCTTCGGCGAACACCGGTACGTTGAGCTCTTCCCAGGTTCAAGCGAACCAAGACCAGCTAAACTCGATCGTTTCGTCGGTTACGCGTATCTCGCAAAACACGACGTTCGGAACGAAGAAGCTTCTGGATGGAACGGCGGGTATCAACTCGCAGGTCACCAACGCTACGCGAGTTGCAAGCATCTCGTTGGGTAGCACCGTTGGTAGCACCACGCTTTCTTCCAACGCAACCATCACGCTTT
>CAYYJX010000135.1:0-5809 GCA_964471545.1 uncultured Fimbriimonas sp.
CGACCAATCTCCCGAAGGGATGTACCGGGAAGGTGGTGTTCCCTGATGGATCATCAAGAGAAGTTGGGGCGGGGCGGCAGGTGATCGAAGGGGCACGCTCTGCCGAATCTATCCTTCCAAAGTGACCTGCTAAAGGGGTTACACCTCTCTCGCAACCAGGAATCGGACAAATACAGCGTGAATTAGCGTGAATTGAGTCGGGTGAACCGCGGGAGTGACCCGCACGGTGCTAGCCTGAGGTTGTTTCGTGTTTCTTGGGAATTTCTTATGAGAGCCAACTCAACCACTCTTTTCCTTCTCGCGACCGGCGCTGCCTTAACCGCCTCCGCGCACGCGCAGATCAATTTGCAAAACGCAACCGCGACCTTCAGCCAATCGTTCGATCGTCCTTGGAGCGCCTCCGAGATGATCGACGGTAGCACCGCTGTTCGCAACGGTTGGGCCATCTTCAGAAACACCAGCGGAGACGACACCCTTCCTGAGACTGCGGTCTTCGAAACCGTTTCTGATTTCACGGGTGGCGGTCTGGAGATCGATATGATTCAGAACTACTCGACCTCGCCAGGGCACCTCGTCGGTCGGTTCCGATGGTCTTACACCACCGATAACCGCGCGAACTTCGCCGACGGTCTCCAATCGGGCGGAGACGTCACCGCAAACTGGACAGTCCTCACCCCCACCTCGGTGAGCGTTCCGGTCGGAATGGGTTACACGATCTTGGGCGACGGCAGCGTCTTGACCTCGATCGCCAACACGCCGACTAGCGCAAGTTATAAAGTAGGGTTCCTCGGCGGACTAACCAGCGTCACCGGACTTAGGCTTGAGGTGTTGAACGATAACTCTTTGCCTACGGGTGGTCCAGGGCACTTCTCTACGAACGGCAACTTCGTTCTTACGGAAGTCAATGTAAACGGTGTTGTGCCCGAGCCCGCCACATTCATGGCTCTTGGAGCGGGTGCACTCGCGCTTCTTAAGCGTCGCCGAAAGGGCTAACGCCCACCTTGCTCGTGTGGGGCAGAGCTTAGCTTTTGCCCCACAACTTCCCAAGCAGTTCAAACATCTTCGGGTCGTGCTTCTGTAGCTCGGCGTTCACAAACGGAAAGAAGTCGTTAGTGGAAAAGAACGCTTCGCTGGTTTCCGCGAAGTACTCCATGGGGTTGTTCATGCCGTACGCCCTGTCCTGCGTCACCCTCCCTTCCGAATCGCGCCGATCCACCTTGTCGTAAGTGCCAGACGCTTTGGCAACCTCGTACTGAGCGGCGATCTCTTTGTTACCGAACCCATCCGGCAGGAACCTATCGTGATAAGCGTGTGCTAGTTCGTGCAGAGCGAAGTTGGGCATTCGTCGCGTTTCGGCCTCGAAGATGCGGATGTTGGTGAACTCCACGCACTTCGCCATGTCTGGATTCCGACCGTTCTGCTTCAGCCAATCGACGCTCGGATGGTAGGCAGCGCCCGGACCAGCCCCCGGGTATTCCGGCGAGAACCAGAGCGTCACCTGCTTCAGCTTGGCAACCGCCGCTTTGGGCACCACTTTCTCCACTTCCCTAAGCTGCTTCTCCAAGAGTTCGATGGCCCTAGCGGTCTGTTTGGGCATCTTGTTGTAGAGCTCTCGGTGCACCTTAAGGTCCCAGCCCCGAACCTTTTGAGGGTCATAGGTAGGCGCATTCGGTGCTTGAAAAGGCATCGGCGCGGCAACCAAAAACAGGCCGACTCCGGCGTGAATCATGCCTGCAGGGTACCGGCGAACGGTCGGCTCGGCAAGTGTAATGCCCATGTAATGGGTGGCATTTAGACTGCTTGGTGACGGAAAGGAGATTTCCACCATGAACACTCGAAAATTGCTTTCATCCATTACATTTGCGTCGCTTTGGCTTGGCTCTGCCACGTTTGCCTCCGCTCAGAGCGGGGTGATTGGCGGCCCGTTCGATCCGAACTCGGGCAACTATAACATCGTCCCCGGGGGATCGTTTGAGGAAACCGACAACATCGGCGTTTGGGCCGATCTTATCGGGCTCAACACGTCCACCATTTCACGGGTCTCCAGCCCGGTGGTGAAGGGGGCTCGATCGGGTCTTTTGAGTTCATCGTCCGATGGCAACTACTTCCGATATCAGACGGGCATTCCGCTCGTTGCGGGTCAGACCTATGTGCTGAGCGCGTTCGTTCGCGGCGAGGAGGTTGGAGGTGCGGTCGGGTTGGATATTGGTAACTTTGGTGGCCAATTCTTTAACGTAACCGCACTGACGAACGTCGAGAAGACATCGAGCACGGTTGGGAACTGGTACTTCGCCTACACCACGTTTGTCGCCGACAACCCCAGCATGGCGATTCGGTTGGTGAACTACGGAACCACGGGCGCAAACGCTCGCAACTACTTCGACGACATTGCGGTGACCCCCGTTAACGACTTCCGAGCGGTGCAAGCGGTCCCAGAACCCGGCACGATGTTGGCAATCGGGGTTGGGTTGGCGGCGTTGGTCCGGCGGCGGCGGGGCGGAAAGATCGCATAGTTGGGTCGGGGATTGGTTTTCAGATGACCGCCGGAAGGGGGAATTGTCGTAAGTCGGTTATCTTCGATCTTTCCAGGATTGGAGCATCTGGTCGGTCCTCCGGACCTTTGATATTTATGGACATCCCTACCCAGACCTATCGGTCTGGGCTAACAGTCTGGACGGTCCTCCGGACCTTTCCGGAAACGTGCTCGAATTCTGATTAAGGGTCAACTCTTGTAAGGAATTGGCTCGCTGAAATTCCCCTCTAGGGAGGGGTGCCCCGGCAGGGGCGGGGTGGTTTCCGGGCAATTGAAACCCTCGCCCCTCCGGGGGAGAGGGTGGCCAAAGGCCGGGTGAGGGGCGGTTTCCGGGCTGCTCACTTGAAGAAGAGTCTTGCCACGGCTCCGCCGTTCTGACCCAAAAAAGAGACTCCAAGACCCAGGGTTATCACCCTGGGCTGCGATGATTGCCGCGGCTCCGCCGCTTTTGATAGGTCGGCAGGAAGTGAATTCGGGGTGGTTTCCGGGCTTCTTTCGCCGACCCCTGCCGGATGAGAGAGCAGCCCCTTATCCACCCCGATCCAGGGCGTTTCCGAAATCCACCTTATACTGAAACCATGAACCCCGATTTACCGGGTCCGTTCGACGCTCTTGTTGCCGCGCCGAACCACCACCGTCTCGCCTTTGAGGACGAGAAGGTGCGCGTGCTGGAGACCATGATCATGCCCGGCGACACCACACCCATGCACACCCACTGCTGGCCGGGGACCATCTACATCCTTAGCGGCAGCGATTTCGTTCGTCGCGATGAGTACGGCAAGGTCGTCCTGGACACTCGCGAGATGGGGATCGTCATCTCGCCGGGCGAGGCGCGATGGTCGGAGCCGCTCGGATTGCACACGCTGGAGAACGTCGGCGACCGGCCAATTCACATCATCTCGACCGAGATCAAATCTTGAGGCCCAAGAGGAGCCCTACTTGATCCACCAAACAAGGTGGCGATGCGCGAGGGCATCTTTGTGAATTCGGTGATAGATCTGCAGCAGCACGCTCGCCAGTTCCGGGGTGTACGGGTCTTCTGCCTCGTTGTAAATCTTCACATAGTCCCGACCCGCGATGCCCAGCCTATCGATCGCCGCTTCCATCTCTGCCACCAGCCGAGTTCCAGAGACAATGGTGAGCGTATCGGTTGGACCTCCGTACGCCTGGACCATCTGATCCACTTGCGCCTGAACGGGGTCTGCAACCGGCTTCGCCAGCCCGAGCTTTTGCAGAAAGCCTAGCTTCGGTTTCGGCTTTTCGCGGGGAATGGGTTCGCCAAGGTAAGAGTTCTCTACGTCGCCCGGCACCGCCACGCCGTTCCACGCATGAATGTGCAGCGCGGTGGGCACCTTTTCTGCACCGAGGGTGCTTACCAAAAGCTTCTGGACCTCTGACCAGGAGGACCATGCCATCTCCGGTGCCGCCGCATAAGCCGTTTCGTCGTCTGCCTCCCCGATCTCGTAAAACTCTTCCGAGAAGTCTTCTGCCTTCACATCCTCTTCAAAGGAGATGGATCGCTTCGCGAGAAACTGCTTCAGCGCTCCCGCCACATCGTCGTCGATGTTGCCTTCGATCTTGTAAATGGCAGGTGCAAAACCCATGCGGGGATTATAGTCCCAATCCAGCTGGACTTTGTATCTCCTTAAGTTGCCTACGCACCCGGCTTAGGACGCCTTTTGGGACCGTCCATCACGCGGATCACCGACCGCGCTCCGGAGGCTTCTTTCGGACGAACGGCCCTCAGAACCGCCTGCTCGATCAGCCCATGCAGGTATGGATCGTCCAGGTCTTCGGCTTTTGTGAGTTTGATATGTCTAATTTTCGCCCCCGATCCTTGCAAACGTCTTTCGGGGTCGTCCAAGAACGCCCCTTGCGTAAAGCCGATGTTGACGTACTTGGTGTAGACCGGAAGGTGGATGAAGTGATCGGCGTTTTTGTCCGTAAATCCGTAAGACATTCCCACCGTGTTGGTGGCGTCCCACAGAATCTCCACGCAGTCCGGCAGCAAGGGGAGGATTTTGTTTCTTAGCTCTCGGGCAAGAACCTTAGTCGCCTCTGGGTAGGGCGCTAAGAACTCCATGTACTCGGGCGGTTCGGGAAGGTTCATGGCAAGTACCGCCATTGTCGCATGATGCCAAGTGCGAAGCCAGCTTGAACTAGGGACCCGGTCATTCGTCTAAGAACTCGTACTGGGTGACCCGTTCATCGCTGCGAACGCTGAACTTTCGATAGAGACGGTGCGCCGCTTCGTCTTCCTCGTGCACCTGCACAAAAATCGATGAGACACCGAGACGGGCTCCACTCTCGAAGACGGTCTGGAGCAATGCGGCACCGATTCCCTTCCGTCGTTGCGACTGGGCAACGGCAAGATTGTAGATGTACAACTCACGCCCGGGCGAAGTCATGCTTGGCAGAAGATAGCCGTGTAGCCCCCCGATCACCGCCCCTTGTTCGGACAGAGCCACCCAGACAAGAACAGTCGGATTCTCAAGAAACGCCTCCGCGTCTTGGAGCCCAAATAAGGAGGGATCGTATACGTCTGGTTCCTCAAACGCCTCCGCGAAGACGGATCGGAGTTCGATCAGTCGTCGGGCGTCACCGGGTCGAATTTGCTGAATGGTCACGGGAAGCTCCTCTTACTTGGAGTCTAGCGAAACACCTCACTTTGATGACACCACGCTGCCCTATCTCGCAAAGTCGTAAGCAGATGGTCCCTATTTCCGGACGCCGCGCCTTACAGGCTCGGCTCCAGACCCACAATAGCGGTCGTGAACAAGCATGAGGCTCTCGTCCATCGTCGCAGTAAATTGGCGATGCGAGATGCCATCGGGGCGGGACTCTCTGCCTTCAACATGCTTCTGTTCGGGATCCTCATCCCAAACCTGCTAGGCCTCCCCGTTTTGGTTGCGTCGGTGCTGGCCGTGGTCGCTCTCGGGTTCTGCGTGAACTCGTACTTGTCGTACCAGAAGATGACGGTTGAACTCGCAACCGTGGAAGAGTCCGGCCAACTGCTCAGGCGAATCGCATGGCTCAACCTGGGCTACCTTGTCGCCACCGTCTCGATCGTGATCGTTCTGTGGGGCGGGTTGACGGTGATCGGTCGCCTGTTTCTGATCGTTGAAGGGCTCGTGTTGCTACCGTTGTCGCTCTACGAGTTTTGGGTGGCAAGAACCAAGTAAAGAGCCGATTCGATCGTTGCTGGTACTAACCGCTTTTCCTCTGACACGGATTACCCATTTTCCTGAAACCGGATTATCAAAATAAAATTGTTCT
>CAYYJX010000136.1:0-2904 GCA_964471545.1 uncultured Fimbriimonas sp.
TGAATGCGTACTGGGAAGCGGGCGGAAGAACGTTTGATACGGCGCACATTTACGGTCCGAATACCAACATCTTTGGCGCTTGGGCCACCTGGGCAGGCGTGAAGGACGAGGTGATTTACTTCGATAAGGGTTGCCACCCCATGGGTGGGCGTAAGCGAGTGACCGCTGAGGACACCCTGAGCGATATTCGCGACAACCACATCCGGCTGGGCGTGGAGCACACCGACTTCTTCGTTTTTCACCGAGACAACGAAGAGGTGCCTGTAGGCGAAATTGTGGACTGGATGAACGAGTACGTGAAGCAGGGCCTTATCTCTGCGTTCGGCGGCTCTAACTGGCGACACGAGCGAATCGCCGAGGCGAATGCCTATGCCGAAGCCAACGGCAAGCAAGGTCTTTCGCTTTCCAACCCCAACCTTACGCTGGCGCATAGCAGTCACCCGCTGTGGCCGGACTGTTTGACCATCGGCGAAGAGGGTCGAGCGTGGCATAAGGAATCCGGTTTGCCGCTCTTCTCTTGGAGCAGCACCGCTCGCGGCTACTTTGCGGGCACCACCGATCCAGACGTGGTTTCGGCTTACGGGAACGACATCAGTCGCGGTCGCTTGGAGCGCGCTACCGAGTTGGGTAAGAAATACGGCCTTTCGCCCGTACAGGTCGCTTTGGCGTGGGTGCTTAACCAGCCGGGTCAGGTGTTTGCTCTCTGCGGCTTGCGCACGGTGGATAACGTGAAGGAGAACGTCGCGGTGTTGGATCTGGAACTGTCGCAGGCGGAACTGGATTACCTCGAGCACGGCACGCCGCTGGAGTAGGCTTCTTGTTCATGAGCGACTTCCTGACCACCTACAACCTCACTCGCGCCCGATTCGACGGCGCGGTGACTCCGCTGAACGCCGAACAGCTGAACTTTAAGCTGCACGCCGATGCTTTGTCGATCGGTCAGATGGCGTTGCACGTTGCCGGAGTGGAAGTTTGGTTCTGCGCTCAGCTCACCGGAGCCGAGCTATCGGGCGAATTGGCGTTGCTCGCCAAAGCCGCCACCGATGGCTCGGTGAACGACCTTCCGTTCCCTTATTCGGATGCAGAAATCACGCCGGAGAAGGTGGCGTGGGGTCTTGCCGAGGGTCGAAAAGTTGTTGAAGCGTTGCTGAGCAACTTCACCGAAGAGGTTCGGCGAAAGGAACTGAAGAGCGCGCTGGGTCCGATCATCGACGGCGACGGCGCGGCGGCTCGGCTGTGCGCGCACCCGTTCTATCACCAAGGGCAGGCGTATCTCATCGCCACCGCTCCCGGTTTTCCGAAGTAAGCGGTACACCGGATCGATTCGGTGCCCTTTGGACGCCTGCCTCAAAACGTCGAGACAGGCTTGGGGGTAGGGTGTACCCAAACGTGCGCCCTTGACTCCCTTTTTCGAGGTGCATCCGGGCCGATGCTTTCGAAGCGCGACTGAGTGGCCTCCCTCCCAATCTTCTTCCGGACTGTTCCCCAAACTTCTCCTTCTAACTGGTTCAAGTCTCAAATACGGTCTCGGTTGGCTCCAGAATCTAAACCAATGAAACGCTCGGTCTCTCACAAAAACATGCTGCCACCTTCACTTCTTGGTCTTGTTATGGGATTGAGTATGTCAATTCCTGCCCAAGCGCAAGATGGAAAGAAGGCGACCCCGGAGTTCCTCATTCGGAAGATGACTGGAAAATGGGTCATGAGAGGAGATCTCGCGGGTGGGAAAGTAGTTCACGATGTAACCATTGACCGCATTCTGGATGGTCGATATGTGCGCATCCACGAACTTTCTCGCGAAAAGACTCCTTCGGGCAAACCTGAATACGAAGCTTGGATTCACTTAGCATGGGATAAAGATAAAAGAGAGTTCGCAGTGATGTGGTTAGACAATACTGCCACCACTAATTTCTCTGCCGATGGAGTAGGTCACGCAAAACCGGTAGGCAACAAGATTCCGATTATTTGGAAATTAGCCGATGGGAGCGGCATTCACAACACTTTTGCGTATGAGAGTTCTACCGATACCTGGACATGGAAGATCGATAACATCGAGAAGTCCGGGAAGGCTTCGCCGTTCGGCAGGGTTACGTTGATGCGGCGCTAGATGCTTGCTGCCCAAAGCAAGCTCTCGGCACTCATGGAAGTCGGGGAAGGGGCACTAACTCGTGTGTCGCTCGCTCAAAAGGGTCGTAGCACCATTGGGTTCGGTGGCTCGCCGCTCCTGGGAGCTTCCCGATTTCTCGGGATGGGTGAGGGGTCCGACGCAGATTAGTTCGGATGATGTGATCGCCACGGCTCCGCCGTTCTAAGTTTACAGGGACGCGGGCAAGCCCAGGGTTCACACCCTGGGCTGCGATGCCTGTCGCGGCTCCGCCGCTTCAGCTTGCAGGAGCGAACGAATCATATTCCTCTCTTCGGTGGGGAATATGGTCTCGACCCTTGTTCAAAGGCTGAGCGGCGATTAAGGGAACTCCTCTTGGCGATGCAGAAAGGTTCTTATTGGCTCGCAAAGGTTGTAGAGAATCGGCGCGCTGAAATTCCCCTCTAGGGAGGGGTGGCCTGAAAGGCCGGGGTGGTCGGCATCTTCGCTTGCCAACAACTACTCCCCACCAGGACAAAGGGGTGGAGCCCCGAAAAACATCGGAGCCCAGGGTTTCAACCCTGGGTCAGCGAGAACCCCTTCGATCTAGAACGGCGGAGCCGTGGTATGAGTTCTACGCGAAGACGTGTGGGAACCCGGAGACCACCCCGCCCCGATAAATCGGGGCACCCCTCCGTAGAGGGGAATTGAACGGGTCAACTCTCCTTTAAAACCTTTTAAGTGGTGCGGTGGACCGACCCTCTATCCCACCGACTACAAATGCGCCGCCGGTGGCAACGGCAGCGAGTCTAGCGAGTGAC
>CAYYJX010000136.1:3004-5584 GCA_964471545.1 uncultured Fimbriimonas sp.
CCCACCGACTACAAATGCGCCGCCGGTGGCAACGGCAGCGAGTCTAGCGAGTGACCTGCCAGCCGTTCGGCCTCGATATCGCACGCGTGGATCGCACGCTGAAACTCCAACCGAATCTGCTCGACCTGCTCGTCACTCGCCTCCAGCGGCACTTCGAACGGGTCGCCGAAGACGATCACGCCCTTGGAAAAAGGCAATGGGATCATGTATCTATCCCAACTGCGAAAACGCTTGCAGGGTTTCGCGGCGACACCCACCGGGATCAATCGAGAGCCCGACCGCTGCGCCATGAGCATCACGCCGCCCTGAACCTCACCAGAGGGCCCACGCGGACCATCGGGAGTCATCGCCATAGTGCCTCCATCGCGCAATACCTTCACTCCCTGCATCGCTACGCGCGCCCCTCCGCGACCCGTACTGCCGCGGATGCTTTGGTAGCCCAACTGGGTGAAGATATGGTTCTGCATGTCTCCGTCGTTCGAGTTGGAGATGATCACCCAGTAGCCTTTGCCTCGGAAGCGGTTGGCAAACACAAAGGACTTGCCGTGCCAGCCGCACAGCAGACATTTCTCAAACGAGGGGTACTTCTCTTGGCCCACCGTTTTGACCCGCATGGTGGAAGAGATGAGGCGAACCAAGCGCACCAGAATGCCTGCCAGAAAGTCTGGCCTTTGCTCATTCAGTCGCTTAAGAACGCTCATAAAAGCCCCTTTGCCTCCAACCGTTTGGTGACATCGTGCAGCGGATACTCTTTCTTCAACAACGATGCGTAGGCGCCACTCGCGCCCGGATCTTCTCCGCTGACCAGTTCTACGAGAGCGGCAAGCGCTTCTGGGCGATGGGGATCGTTCTTCACCGCCAAACAAGATTCCAGGAGCTTTTTCGCCACCGAAGGCCCGTCTTGCGCGATGGTCTCTGCGAACTGAATCCGGCGGACGACCGGAATCGGTCGAATGAGTTCCGACTCAGAAAGGCGTTCCAACCGCTCCACGCTCTTTTCCGAACTTTCGAGGGGGAGTAATCGAAGAAGCACCTTGCGCTCGCCATCGATATCGCCAAGGTCTCGGTAGGCATCGGCAAGTTTGGAAAGGGTCGCAACGTCATCGGGGTGCCTCACCAAGTGATCGTTGGCGGCGGCGATAAGCGCCCCCGGGCCGCGATCGTTCATGGCGTCCAGCACCTCGTGGCCCAAAGACTTCTCGCGTAGATCCGGCGCTCGGAACAGGAACGTAAGCACGAGCCCGCCCACAAAGCCCCCCAGGTGCGCGAGAAACGCGATGCCCGGGACGGTCTCGCCGACCCGTACAAACGCGCCGACGATCTGCAGCGCCAGCCACACGCCCGTCACCATCGCGACGCTCAACGCTCGGCTAGGAGCGATCGGCACCCGCAGGTGGGTGTAACGAGCCGCGTAATACGCGACGCAACCAGAAATGCAACCCGACGCTCCCACCAGAGGAACGGCGTCGGTGGTGTTGCGAGCGCCTACCCCGTAGGCAACCACTCCGCATAAGCCGGAAACCAAGAAGACGGCGAGGAATCGCCAAGAGCCCGTGGCAAGCTCTACTGCCGCGCCCACCGCGGCAAGAAAGATGAGGTTGCCTAGCAGATGAACGGTCGAACCGTGCAGAAACAGATTCGAGACTGCCGTGATCGCTCCCTGGGGCATGCCCTGAGCCGGGGAGAAACCGTAGTTATCCAGCAGATTCGGGTTCAAAAACGTCCCGATCGCCGCCGCTAAATTAGCGACGATCAGGAACAGCGTAGCGAAAGGAACCCGATTCCGAGCGCTCAATCCTCGTCGTACAGCTCCTCGGGGATATCGACGTTCACGTACGTTTCTTGAACGTCGTCGAGTTCATCCAGCGCGTCCATGAGCTTCAGCAGCTTGCGCATGTCATCCATGGACGGGTTGGCCTTGTTGGTTGCCAAGTAGGTCAAATTGGCTTCGGCAGGTTTGTAACCGGCGGCGATAAGGCCGTCGTTCACTTTGTGCAGATCTTCTCGGGAAGTGAGAACGGTGAACCCTTCTTCTTCCGCCTGAACGTCTTCCGCGCCCGCTTCCAGAGCAGCCAGGGTCAGTTCGTCTTCGTCAACTCCGTCTTTGGCAATCTGGATTTGGCCGACGTGCTTGAACTGCCAGCTCACCGATCCGTTCTCTGCCATGTTGCCGCCGTTCTTGTTAAAGGCGTGGCGTACTTCGGAAACGGTGCGGTTTCGGTTTTCCGAGTAGCACTCCAGAATGAGAGCCGATCCGCCGGGACCGTAGCCTTCGTAAACGATTTCTTCGTAGGCGGCACCTTCAATTTCACCCGTACCGCGCTTGATCGCTCGGTCGATGTTCTCCTTGGGTACGGAAGCTTCTTTCGCCTTTTCAATCGCCACGCGGAGTCGCGGGTTCATACCGGGGTCGCCACCGCCGCTGCGCGCAGCAACAATAATCTCGCGACTGAGCTTGGTGAACATCTTTCCGCGAATCGCATCTTGCTTGCCCTTGCGGATTCGGATGTTCTTCCATTTGGAGTGGCCTGCCATATCGCTTCATTATGAAAGATGCGCGTCAAATCCGTCGCGAGGGGC
>CAYYJX010000137.1:0-5576 GCA_964471545.1 uncultured Fimbriimonas sp.
CCCCTCCAGTGCCTGCCCCGATTTATCGGGGAGGGGAATTTAACCTAAACCCTTGATGAGGGGCTGGGTGGTCTGCGGGTTGTTCAAGCCCTCGACCTTCGCCATTCAAGACCACCTCTAAATCAGCGCCCGACTCTTGGCGTCTAGATACGTGTTCACCAGCGCCTTCGCCAGATCCTGCGGCTCGCTATCGATGAACCGAATGCCCAAGCTAGACATCAGCGAATGCGCCGCCTTCTTATCCTCCGTCACCCACTGAGCGGCGCGGAGTTCGTACAGTTCCTTCTCCGAACTCGGGATTCGGTTCAAGACCTCCGCCACTTCAGGATCGGAAACGTTGACCAAGAACGTGAGGTGCCGGTTGCGCAGCGAGCTCATGGACGTTGCCACCTCTCTTGCCCTATCCGCATCTTCCACCGCGGTGAAGTTCAGCAAGAAAGACCGCTTTTTGAACCGAGCCTGGAGGAAGGAGAACGCCTTTACTGGGTCGCTCTCTACGGGTTCCGCCACCAGGTTATGAAGGGCTTCTACCACCAGACCCACCTGATTGCCGCCCTTTTTGGGGGGGATGAACTTCACGACGTCGTTGTTGTAAACCAGCAGGCCAACGTGGTCTCCGGCAGCGGCCGCCGCGTGCGCCAGCAGCAGCACCGAATCCAACACGTGATCCAGCTTGCGCACGCCCTCCACTTCCGACATCATGTGCCGACCGGTATCGATGCACAGCAGCACCGACTGATTGCGCTCCACCTCGTACTGCCGAACAATGAGTCGGCTTTTACGAGCGGTGGCTTTCCAATCGATTTTGCGAAAATCATCGCCCTCCGCGTACTCCCGCAGAGATTCGAAATCGGTGCCGATGCCGCGCATTTTGGCTTGCCGAATGCCCACCTCTTTGAGCCTGCCCGCCTGGTTGAGCAGATCGAACTCTCTAAGCGCAAGAACGTTGGGATACACCCGCACGTCTTGCAGAGTCTTGAGATGAACTTGTTTGGTCACCAAACCAAGTGGGCAATCCAGCCGTAAAAACGTGCCCGGAAACTGCTCGTCTCCGCGTTCCGGCGGCTTCACCGCGTATTCATGCTCCCAGCGTCGACCCGATTCCACTCGGAACGGAACCTCGTTGGTGGATCGCTTTAAAAAGCCCTTTCGGAACGAGCCCGTAAGGCTTTCGTAAAGATCGCCCAGGCGGAAGGTGGTGGGAATCTCGTCTCGAAAAGTGCCGGAAAGGGTTTCTGCCGAGTTGTTCTTGACGGTCACCTGAATTTTGTTCGAGACTCGAACAGAAAGCACCGAATCCATTTTGCGAAGCAAGGTGACTCCGCGCAGTTTAGGACCTCTTACCGCGCTAAGAGCGGTGAACGCGGCGAGCGTGCCGTTGACCAGCCAAAACGCACCCGGCATGCCTCCGGAAGCCAGCAGGTACACCGTCGGAACGCTTAAACCAATAAGACCCAAAAGGCGTTTGGTGGGCACGTAGCGAGTACGCAGACTTTCGGGATCAACGTACTCTGCGCTGCCCGCAGAAAGGCTTCTGCCTTCGGTGGTTTTGGGCCGAGCCACCGAGCCGTAGCGCGAAGCAACGGAATCATTTCCGACGTTCTCTGAACTAGATTCCACCGTCCGCATCATTTGGTTAGTACAATCTACACCGTGCAGCTCGATATCGCGGTGCTGACCCCGGAAAAAACCGTCGTGACCTATCGGTTGGCGGGGGTTGGAACGCGCATCATGGCTGCGATCCTCGATCTTGCGGCCATTACCGTCTTCATTGGGTTGGTCATCAACGCGGTTGGGGTGCTCATTGCCTTTTCGCCCTTTTTGGGTGGAATCTTGGCGCCCGTTGGCGTTGGCTTGGCCATTGTGTTCGGCACGTTTGCGCCGTTCTTGTACTTGATCCTTGCCGAGGCTTACTTTAACGGGCAAACCTTGGGCAAACGCGCCTTTGGCATTCGGGTGCGCATGGCAGATGGCACGCCCATTACTCCGGTGGCCGCCGCCACCCGAAACCTGCTGATTGTGGCGGATATGTTTCCGCCCCCTGCGCTTTCTGCCCTGGTGGCCATGTTCATCAACCCCAAGTTGCAGCGCATTGGAGACCTGGTGGCGGGCACCATTGTGGTGAACGAGAGGGCGTCTTTGCCCATTGCCATTGTCACCCCGCACGGAGCCGGAGTGCACCCGCTGGAAGCCGAAATTCCGGACCTGAGACGGCTAAGACCCGATCAGTACTACCTGCTGCGAAGGTTCTGCGACCGCTACTACGAAGTCGAAGAATCGAAGCGAGACGACTTGGTGCAAGGCGTTTGGCTACCCCTGGCAGAAAAGCTGCGCGTCAAAATGAGACCCGGAATCGATCCGCTTCTTTACGCCGAGGCAACGGTGATGAAGTTCGGAAGAGAGCGAGGTCTTATCTGAAATCGACGGTGCGGAGAAGCGTCCCCATTTATCGCAAACCCAGTGGGGATGGCCCGTGGATAACTTGGGATAACTTGGAAATCGGGGACAACCCACCGTTGAAAGGAACAACCCAGGCGCTTTCCCACCCCGTTTTCCACCCATACGGGGCAACAGCGTTGAATCTGATTCAGGGGCGAAAACCCGGGTTATCCCCGAAAAAGTTTTCCTTAATAATCATCATCAACTCTATCAATAAACTAGTCTTCTTTTTAAGAAAGAGAGTGGGAAACCGCCCCGGGGCTGCCTTTTGGAGCCTTCTCTTGAGGGGGCCAGATTTGTGGAGAGGGCCTGATTGTTCCAGGGGGCTGAGATGAGTTTAGAGCCCACGACCCCGATGGTGGATCGAGAGCGATCTTTTGGGATTGGAAGGCTCTGCATGTTCCACTTCCGAAATTATCGGGAGCTAAACCTGGCTCTGGAGCCCGCATTTACCATTCTTGCCGGACCGAACGCGCAGGGCAAAACCAACTTTCTAGAGGCCATCTATCTGCTCTCCACCACTCGGCTGCTGAGATCGCACCGAGACCACGAGGCCATTCTTGCCGGAGAAGACAAATGCCGCGTCTCGGCGGATCTGCTCACCGGAACCGAGGTGGCGATTACGCTGGAGCATGGTCATAGAAAGAAGGCGTGGCTCAACGGTCAGGGTTTGCCCAGAGCCGCCGACCTCATGGGCAGGCTTCCCAGCGTTGCCATCACCATTCAAGACCTAGAGATCGTTCGCGGAGAGCCTGCGGATAGGCGACTGTTTCTAGATTTGGAGCTCAGCGGGTTGTATCCCGGCTATCTGCGGCACTTCAGTCTTTACAAACGCGCGTTGGAACAGCGCAACGCCTTGCTGAGAAATGCCCAAGAACGGGCTAAATCGGGCTTCTCTGTGGATGCATGGGCGTTTGAGGCATGGGAAGAGCAACTGGCGGAACACGGAGCGGCTATGCGCCAATTTCGGCGTGAGTATCTGACCCGGTTGCAAGAACCCGCCACAAGCACGCACGCGTACATGTCTGGAGTGGCGGAACGGCTGGAGGTGCGGTACGAACCCAAAGACGAAGCCGCCGACGCCTTGGCGCTGCGATTGCTGCTGGAAGAGACCAGGGACAAAGACCTGTATCGAGGGTCCACCTCGGTAGGGCCGCACAGAGACGACGTGGCGATTGAGATTCAGGGCAGAGAGGCTCGGCTGTTTGGCAGTCAGGGCCAGCAAAGAACGGCGGTGATCTCCATCAAAATGGCGACTTTGACCCTGGCTCGGCAGATTTTGGGCGCTCCGCCCGTGCTGCTGCTAGACGATATCCTCAGCGACCTAGACCCGGTTCGAAGGGCGTGCCTGTGCGAACTGGTGCTGGAACAAGCCTCTCAGGCGGTGCTCACCTGCACCGAGGCGGAAGCGGCCGGGGCGACGATCTTGAGCCGAGCGAGGGTCTATCGGGTGTCGGCGGGCAGCGTGTCGGTGGGCTGAGGGGCGTGAAGGTCGAGGGGTGCATAAAGCCCTACCATTCACCCACGCAGATCGTGCGAAACTAGAAGGAGAACTCAGGAAGAGCTTGGCGATGGCGATTGACTATTCGAAACTGCACGACGCGTTACATCGGCTAGAAGACCAGCTCAAAAACTACGGACAAATGGAATCCCGTTCCGAGCTCACCGAGGTCGACCGAGAAGCCATCCGGGACTCCACGGTAAAGCGGTTTGAATTTGCATTCGAGATGTCTTGGAAGCTGCTGAAACGGTACTTGGTTGAAGAACTTGGGCTTGCCGAGACCCCCAATTCGCCGAAGCCAATTTTGCGAATCGCCGCCGAAAACAACCTGCTGAACGGCAACATAGAGGCTTGGCTTGGTTATGCCGAAGCGCGGGTGAGCACCGCGCACGATTACAGTGGCGAAAAGGCGAAGGCGGTTCTGGCGCTGGTCCCTGCTTTTCTAGAAGACGCCACCCGGCTTTATTCAAAGATGTCGGGCCAAGCGTGGGCACCATGAGCAGCGCGCCAAACCCTGGGCTAGATGTTTCTGAGCAACATTGGGCGCTGCTCGTTACCCTGCTCCACCGGTACCTGCCGAAAGATTGCCCAGTGTGGGCTTTCGGATCACGGATCAAGGGCACGGCTCGGGCTAACTCCGACCTAGACCTGGTGGCGTTTGCGCCGCCGGATGCGGGTCGAACCGTTGCCGAGCTTCGCGAGGCGCTGGAAGAAAGCAACCTTCCGTTTCGAGTGGACCTGCTGGTGTGGTCCGAACTCCCAGAATCGTTCCAAACGGAGATCGAGCGGAATCACCTGCCGATCTTTGGGGTCGGGGCGTTTGCACTGGAAGACTAGGTGTCTTTTTCTTGCAAAACGGAGCGCAATCGCAGGTCAAACGGTAGGACCGGTTCTCAAAGCCGTACGGAAGGAGCAAACTATAGCAACCGGCTTGAGATCGTAGCTTATGGTCGCTAGTCCTACGGCTAGACCTGAATGCTTGACAATATGACCCCTGGGAAGACACGGGAATCTCTGCGCGCAGGGGTAGATGCCACAAAAGCTGATTCGAGTTTGGAATTTGCCAATGGATGATTCTCTGCTTCATAAAAAATATCAACAGCTCCTTGGCTACATTGCGGAACTTGATCGGCTAAGGTCGTCAACCGTTCGTACAGTTAAAGATCACGAAAGTAGCCTCGATTTGACGGACCTCCCGGATCATCCAGAAGTCAAATGGAATCCTGCTGAACCCAACTGCTTCCTTACCGTCCACCGATGCGAGCTTCCCAACTCGCCTAGATGTCCTGAGGAGCTCGAACAGTGGATTGAATACGAGCCAAACCAGTTAGATTACGAGCCCGCGCACCGCTCCCACATCCTGGTGGACGATGAAGAGTTAGAATGGGAAGACAGTGGACCCAAAGAAGAGTGGAATGCTTGGATCGAAGATTGGCAAAATTGGGTTTCGGAAGCGAAGCTCGCCTTAGCTGCGCGAAAGCTTTACACTACGCTATACGATTTTCATGCAACCATCGAAAGGAATAGCGAGAAGTTGGAGTTGGTTGTAGGAGACGTAGCAGTTTCTTACAAAGATGTAGACCACCCAATCCTGTTGAACCCAGTCCACATTTCTTTTGATCCTGAAAACTCCCGG
>CAYYJX010000138.1:0-5471 GCA_964471545.1 uncultured Fimbriimonas sp.
AAGCGGTTTGTTTGACGCCATCTACCGGCGTGGAATCTTTGACCACCGCTCCAGTTGGGTCGAATCCGACCCCTTGAAGCGCCTTTTGCCAAGAGCCAGGGTCGGCGTTGAATTCGATCTCGATGAGAACGAGCTTGCCTTTCTCGTACACGGCCTGAACCCCCTTGTAGCCAGCCCGAGCGTAGGTGGTTTCTAGGTAATCCTTGTCGCCTTCGAACTTGGTGGGCTTGCCCAGCGTTTTCTCGACGGTTGCTCGCGGTTGGCTGAGGAGTCCCAGAATCCAAGACTTCTTGGCTTGAGCGGTTGCGGTGGTGGTTGCAAGAAGCGCGAGGGGAAGAGAAAGGAGGAGGCAAGTTCGACCGTGCATCCTCCTTATGACGATTACTTCAGCTTGATCGGTTTCCCAGATTCTGCGGAACGAAGGATGGCGTCGATGATCCGAATGTCTCGCAGACCCATCTCGCCGGGGATGATGCACTTCATTTTGGGATCGCGAACGCAGTCGGAAAAGTGGTCCATTTGCAGCGCCCACTGGTTGGCGGCCTGCACCTCGATCTTTTTGCCATTGAGGGTGAAGTTGTGTCCGCTATAGCCCGTGGCGGGTTCGGCATCAATTCGTCCTCGATCTCCATACACACGAAAGTTGTTGGCGTTCCAACTGTAGGCGGTGGCCCCAAAGCCCTGCACGCCGTTGGGGAAGATGAGGTTGAAGTGGTTCACGTCTTCCACTTCTTTGAATCTGGGAACGGGAAGCTTGTCGCGAGTGCCGTACACCTCGATGGGGTCGGCTCCGGCGAGGTAGCAACACGCCTGAATGGCGTAGATGCCGATTTCGCTGATGGCGCCATAGCCACCGATGGCTCGCTTGCTGTGCCAGCCGGTATCCCAGCCCATGGTGAATCCATGGTCGGACCTGATGGTGCGCAAGGTGCCGATGGCTCCAGATCGGCAAAGGCGAACCGCTTCTAGGTTGTACGGTTCAAAGTGGCAGCGATAGCCGACGCCCAAGCGCTTTCCGAGCCTTTTCGCTTCGGCAACCATCTCCTCGGCTTCTTTCAAGTCACCCGTCATCGGTTTTTCGCAGCACACGTGCTTGCCCGCGCGCAACGATCGCATGGTGTACTCGTGGTGTGTGCCTGGGGGAGTGATGACGTACACAACCTCGATATCTGGGTCGTTCTTGATGGCCTCTAGGTTCTTGTAGTTGTAAATCTTAGATTCCGGAATGCCGTACTGCTCCGCAATTCGCTTTGCCTTGTCTGGAGTGCCGGAAATGACGGCGACGGGCTTACTGTTCTTGCAGAACTTCATGTTCGGCAAAATCTGGTTGGTGGCGTATCCACCCAAACCAAGGATGGCCCACCCCACGGGTTTAGAGGGTTCTTGAACCGGGTTCGCCAGCGCCTCGATGCCTAATCCGGCGACGACTCCTGATGCGGCTACTGCACCGCCTGCCGCGAGCACTTCTCGACGAGATAGTTCTGCCATGGCGTCATCTTACGACCATTCGACTTCGGATGTCGTGTTCTTAACGCAACGGGCTTTTATGTACCCACGGGCTTTTATGTAAAGGAGGGCTGGGTGGGTAGATTACGACCTATGGCGGAAAGCGGAGTGCACTCACCTTTGAAAGTTGCCGTGGTTGGCGCGGCGGGCAAGATGGGTCAGACGGCGTTGCGCTGTCTGAGTGCGGATCCTTCGACCGAACTTGTTTTGGCCGTGGGTCGCCGAGAGGAAACCATTCTTGGGGTGGAGATCACCACCGATCTTGCCGCCGGGCTGGACAGGACGAAGCCGGACGTGCTGCTCGAACTCACCAGCGCCGCTTCTGCGCCCGAACACGTTGCCATGGCAACCGAGCGCGGGATTCCGGTGGTGGTTGGTTCCACGGGTGTTCCTTTCGAAACATTGGCGAAGCTCAGTTCCGATGCCGTACCGGTGTGGTCGGTGCCTAACTTCGCCATTGGCGCGGTGCTGATGATGCGCTTTGCCGAGATGGCCGCCGAGTGGCTTCCGGACGTGGAGATTATTGAAACGCACCACGAACGCAAACTTGACGCTCCAAGCGGAACGGCGATGGTAACGGCTCAGCGCATTGCAAAGGCTCGCAACGCGGTTAGAACCGTTCCTCCTACTCAGACGTTGAAAGCCGAGGGTGCTCGCGGCGGGGTGGTGGAAGATGTTCCCGTCCATTCGGTTAGGCTTCCAGGATTCTTGGCGCACCAAGAGGTGGTTTTTGGCGGCGTTGGAGAGGGCTTAACCATTCGCCACGACTCGTTCGATCGACGCTCTTTTGAGGCGGGCATTCTGCTTGCCGTGAAGTCGATCCATCGTCTGAAAGGCTTTCAGGTCGGTCTCGATCTCGTGCTTTTCTAGCCGGTCGCCGTTTGCAACGCGGTTGAGAGAGAAGGGAAGGGGCGGAACCTGCCAAACTAGGGAGGTATGTTTCAGCCCCAACCTGGCGACGAAGTTGCCGTGATGCAAACCAACCACGGCCGAATTGTTATTGGCTTCCTGCCCGACAAGGCTCCGAACCACGTGGCGAACTTCAAGAAGCTCTCCAACGATGGCTTCTACAACGGGCTCCAGTTTCACCGAGTGATTCCGGGCTTCATGATCCAAGGCGGCTGCCCCAACACTCGAGCCGGCGCCAATGGTATGCCGGGCACGGGCGGACCAGGTTACAGCATTGACGCGGAGTTCAACGACACCCCGCACGAGCGAGGCATTCTTTCGATGGCTCGATCCTCTAACCCCAACTCGGCGGGATCGCAGTTTTTCATCATGGTGAAGAAGTCTCCGCACCTGGACGGTCAGTACAGCGCGTTCGGCTATGTGATCGAAGGTCTTGAAGTGGCAGACGCCATTGTGAACCTTCAGCGGGGCCCTGGCGATCGCCCGCTGGATAGCAACCCGGCGAACATTGAGAGCGTGACCGTTACCACTTGGCCGCTAGAGGCGTAACAAACCGATTGGCAACTGAGATAGAGGAGATATGTCTATGAACTTTGTGAAACCAACTGTGGCGCTTTCCGCGCTCGCCTTGGGCTTCGTGATGGTGGGCTGCCAGGTGACGGAATCGAGCTCTTCGGGGACGATGAATTCCGGAGTCGCGGAAGTCTACGATTCCAATACGGCAACGAACACGCCGGACACTAACACGTCTGCTGGGGGCGGCGAGGCGGGTTCGGCATCCACCGCTTCTAACCCAACTCCGCCGGAGCTTTCGGCGGCGGCTCAAAAGGTCGACCCGCCCAAGAATGGGGAAGAGGTAGCGGTATTGGAGACGACCAAGGGTCGAATCATCTTCAAGTTCCGCGCAGATAAGGCTCCCAAGACGGTGGAGAACTTTAAGAAGCTGGCGAACAAGAAGTTCTATGACACCACCGCGTTTCACCGAGTGATTCCGGGCTTCATGATTCAGGGCGGATGCCCGAACAGCAAGCCGGGCGCGAAGGGAATGCCGGGAACAGGCGATCCGGGTTACAGCATCGATGCCGAATTCAACGACATCAAGCACGTTCCGGGCGTGGTCTCCATGGCTCGATCCAGCGATCCCAACTCGGCAGGGTGCCAGTTCTTCATCATGGTCAACGAGTATCCCAGCCTAGACGGCGAATACACCGCGTTTGGTCAGGTGGTGAAGGGGCAAGAGGTCGCCGACGCAATTGTTGCCGAACCGACGGATACGCAGGACATGCCCGTGAAGCGAATGGAGATCAAGACCATTCGCATTCAAAAGTGGCCCGTTAAGTAGTCGCCCATTTATTGGGTCTTTGGCTGAAATTGGGGTGAGAAGCATTTTCTCACCCCTGAGGTTGACCTCGGCGAGTGCCGAAGGTATTATCTGAGTCCGACGGTGCCGCATAGCTCAGTCGGTAGAGCAGCTGACTGTTAATCAGCGGGTCATAGGTTCGAGTCCTATTGCGGCAGCCACCTTTTTTTTCGAAGTCGCCCTTCTGAGGCGGCTTTTTTGTTTTTTGGTTCTGTGCTGGGCCTTTCTTCAGGAAAGGTGCTTTTGTCTTGAAGGAATTTTCCCAAAGTACTTGGGATCCGTGTAGGGTGTAAGTGCCGGAGGTCGACATGGATACGACTCAGCATGCCGATAACTCGCCCACTGAAAAGCTTCCGATATGGAAAGAGCAGTTCTGTTGGAGAAGAGCTTTCTTTGGGGCTCTGTTCATCCTTCCGATCACGCTGCTCATCACCCAATTTACTAAGTTTTTAGTCGGAACTCTGGTGCCATCTTCTCTGGAGAGTGATTTCTTTCAGTCCATGATGCGCGGCTGTGGGACGGTTGTTGGGATCGTGTATCTCAGTGAATTTTATGAGCGCGATAGAAAGAGGAACGCTACCGATGCCCAAAAACTCGCGTCGCTCGACGATAGCGAGAGTCCCGAGAAGCCGAGTCCTTCTCAAGAACTTCTAGACCGGAGGTTCGGGCAAAAATTGCCCTTTTCACCTGGTGAAGTTCCTTTTGCTCTAAGGGTGCAAGCGCTGATCACCAGCGCATTGGCTTATTCTCTCTTTTATCTGTTCCTCGCATGGTTGTTCAATCTCTTGCCGGGGCTGAACTTGCCCTATCTGAGCGCCCTTGCGTACGGAACTTTGGTGGCCGGAGTCGGCTCATACGGGAAGCGAGCCGAGCGAGCACTCAAGATCGCCTATTCTTGGAACAAAGAGGCGTTTTGGGATCGCTCCGGCAAGCCTCGAGAGGTCGTTGAGTGGTCGGAACTGAGAAAGAGCAGTATCGCCACGACAGTTTGCACCGTCATCGCGTACTGTTCGCTCCTCAACGCCTTTGTTGAGGAGCGTACCGAGTGGGCATGGGGAGTCGTCTGTGCATTCGTCATGTTCGTGATCTTTTTTGCCGTGCTCTTCCTCTGGAGCAGCTTTGGAAAACGGCAGCCCGAGCGGGACGATCGGAATACCGAGTGATATGATTTCTCGGTGGAAGGTCAGCGTAGGATCTTTCTCCCCATGCCTGCTTTGCGGGGGCTACGGCCTATGTAAAGAGTCTTCGATAAAGGTTCATGAAGGCGCGTTCGGGAAGACACCGTTTGAGCGAGTGGATGAGACGGGCATCCGCACCCACGACTATTTTGAACTTTGGATTCTGGGAGTTCATAGTCTTCACGACCTCACGCGCAATGAGGTCAGGATCGGCTCCACGCTCGCTCGAGGCTTCGATGATCCGAGCAAATTTCTCAAAGCTTTGCCTGTAGGAAGGCGGGGCGTCGGCGGGCATCAGCTTGCGGGCTCGATCTAAACTGATCGCCGTTTTTTCTTGGAAGTTCGTCTTCACTCCTCCCGGTAAGACAACCGAAACTTTCATTCCAAGCGCGTGGGTTTCGTGCCGAAGGGCTTCCATCGCTCCAAGAATCCCAAACTTCGTTCCGTGATAGTGAGCCATCCACGGCACAGAGGCGACCGAACCGATTGACCCGATGGTGAGCACCTTTGCGGGATCA
>CAYYJX010000139.1:0-5457 GCA_964471545.1 uncultured Fimbriimonas sp.
CTTATCCCTCCCTGACGGAGATGGAAACGAGGTGTGCCAGCGCATTCGCCCTCAGTTCGATTTTCCCATTCTCATGCTCACGTCCCGATCCGACTCGATCGACAAGGTCACGGGGTTGGGTTTAGGGGCGGACGACTACCTGACCAAACCGTTCGACCCGAGCGAACTGATCGCCCGCATCCAGGCTATCTTGCGTCGTACCAAAGGAGGGTCGGTTTCCGCGGTGAAATCCATCACGGTCGGCAATCTCTCGCTCAGCCTCTCCGAACATGAGTTCAGCGTGGAGGGCAACTTGCTCGCTCTTACTCATACCGAATTCAACCTGTTGGCTTATCTCACTCAAAACTCTTCTCGGGCGGTGAGCCGAGAAGAACTCTTCCGGGCGGTTTGGGGTTACGAGGCAGAGTTCGCCAGCAATACGCTGGATGTTCTCGTCTACCGGGTTCGCAATAAGTTGAAGGTTGCCAAGGCCGACCACACGATCGGAACAATCCGATCGCATGGTTTTCGGCTCAAGACAACCACCTAGGCCGGATCGGCGACGGCGGAAGGCTCGGGATGATCGATGGGCGACGCGAATCCGGAGTGGAGTCGCCGAAATTCCTGGAAGACTTCAAAGAAGAACAATCCGGCAGTGAGGATCATCGGGCCGATCATGAGGCCGATGGGACCGAGCAACGCAATGCCTCCAAGGACAAAGAAGAATGTCGCCATTGGGTGCTGATTGGCGCGGCTACCAATGAGCCAAGGCTTGAGAACGTTATCGATCTGGCTGACGATGAGGAAGCCTACGCCAAGAATGATTGCCGCCTCTTTCACTTTGCCCTGAGCCAAAAAGACCAGACCGACCGGGATGTAGATCACGGGCGCTCCCAGAAGAGGGACGATGCAGAGAACAATGGAAATGGCTCCCAGCAGGGCGGCGTTAGGCACCTTTAAGAACGCGTAGGTGAATCCGATGATGCTGCCTTGAACAATGGCAACCAACACCGTGCCGACAAACACCGCATGCACGGTATCGTGAATCCGCTTGAGCAGTCGGTCCCAGGCAGACTTGGGCAGGCCAAGAATCGATCGAGCAGGTTCGGAGAGCGTTGCTCCATCCCTCAGGAAGAAGAACAGAGAGAGCAGGGCAATAACGATGGTGAAGATCGTGAAACCTGCCTGCGTGGCGATCTTCGTGACCGGACCACGAACCGACCGTGTGATCTCTTCTCGGTTCTGATTAAGGGTCTCTTGAAGGTGAAAATTCTCAACGCCGACCTTCTGCAAGAGCGGGCCGACCGATTTATCCAACTGGTCGACGATTTGGTTCATCGACATCGACTCGAACTGCTTCACGGCTGCGGTGAGCTGGGTGGCAACCAAGCCGCCCACCAGGATGAATGGCAGACAAATCAGGAAGAACGTAAGCAGCGTAATGGAAAGCGAAGCCAGGGTGGGTGCGGATCCCTTTGCCCAGCCAAAGCTCTTCACCCATTTTCCGTAGAGCGGCCCCATGAGAATGGCGAGAACGGTTGCCCAAAGAATGGCCGGCAGAAACGGAGAAACGACTGCGGCCGAGAGCGCCACCAACACTCCCGCCCCGAGAAGAAACGCGACGCGACCGTACTTCGATTTTTCCAAGACGTCCGCTTCTTGTTGGAGGGCAAGCTTGTCTTCCGCCGAGGTATCGGGTGCCGGGGGTGGTGTGGGCAGTTTCATTGTCGCTATTTCCTTACTGTATCTTGGCGAGGGATTTTTCTGCAGTCCCGTTCGCTTGGCTCCGGCAATGATCCACTGGAACCACTGAACGGTTAAGCGCATAATTGCCCTATGCGGTTCCGCACCGTCTCTAAGGTTGTTAGCGCTGTTGCTTTGGGTTGTTTACTCGCCCTACCCGCCGTTGGGTTGCAGGTTGAGAAGTCCGACTACATGGGCAAAACCCCCGATCAAGTGGTCGCAATGGGCAGGTCGGCTTGGTTCAAGGCATACACTCGCAAGTTCGGCGATTCGACGATGGGAATGGCCTTTGCCGAGTACGTGTTCGGCGATGCCCTGCAAAAGGTGAACGATCGCAAGCTTGCCAAGTTACCGACGGCGCGCCGAAAGACCTTGGAGGAGTATCGAAAGGAACTGCTCGGTTTCGCGGTGGACTGTCATCGCATCGGCGAGTTGGTCTCGATGGGCGGCACCATGTGGCGGAATTTCGACTCGACGATTCCCGCTGATGTCGAGGAGATCCTCGCGGAAGCAATCACTGGAAAGTTCGACGCCAAAAAGTCTGCCTCCCTTGCCGCGGTGGATCGCGAGTTCGATCGATCGGGCGGCAAGCTCAAAAAGGGGGCAAAGGCTCTAGACGAGATGGGTCTGGAAGAGAAACGATCGGGAAAACAAGTCTTGACTCAGTTCGCGGCGCTGAGATCGCGCTTCAAGAAGACCCGCACGATGCTGCTCTCCGAAAAGAACCAGGCACTCCGCGCCCGCATGTGCGCCTTTCTCATTCGCAAGATCGAGATCACTTCTGAGTTCACTCAAGACGATTAATCGTCCGCTGGGAAAGCGAACATAGAAGCGGCGGGAGCGTTGAACCTCAGAGAAAGGGTCTCACAGCGGTGTGCGTTTGTCGCATCGGTCGTGGGTCGCTACAATGAGGTTCGACTTGCTATGATCATCCGTCCTTCACTTCTTCGAGTTGCCCGACTTTCGATTGCCCTTGCGCTCGTTTCTGCCTTGCCGATCATCGCGCGGGCCCAAGACCTCACTGCCGAGCAGAAAGACAAGGTTCTTACGTCGATGAAGACGGTTCTCTTTGAGAACGCCTTTGTTCCAGGAGTCGACTTCAAGAAGTTTGACGAGTTCCTCACCACGCGCAAAGAGAAGATTGACGCCGCAACCCAAGTCGGTGACTTTTCCCGAGTGATCAACGAGGCGCTGAGAGAGTTTGGCTTCAGCCATATTCGGCTTCAAACGCCGCGCCAAGCCGCAAATCGAAATCGAACCTCCGCCATTGGAGTGGGAGTCAACGCGACGGTGGTCACCGACGGACTCCGCATTGGTCGTGTATTGGAAGGAAGCCCTGCCGAAACCGCGGGCCTAAAGGTGGGAGACATCATCGTGAAGATTGACGACGCGGTACCGACCAAGCCCGAGGAACTCGAAGGCGAGGAAGGGAAGAAGGTCAAACTCGAAGTCAAGAACGCGGCGGGCGAGACGCGTCAGGTTGAGATTGAATACAAGCGATTCTCCACCGTCCGTAAGGAAACTTTGACTTGGGCAAACGACGACACCGCCGTTCTGCGGATCTGGACGTTCAGCGCGGGCTATAGCCGAGAGAACATCGAGAATCTTCTCAAGGAGGCGGCTCCGAAGGCGAAGAACCTCATTCTCGACCTGCGCAGCAACGGTGGCGGACTAGTAAACAACCTTAACCACCTTCTTTCGCTGTTGATGCCAGACAACACGGAGTACGGCACGTTCATTTCTAAGCGCATGGCAACGCAATTTGCCGAGGCGAACCCGGGCAAAGAAGTCACGACCGATAACATTGCCGCTTGGGCACCGAACAAGGCAAAGACGCGCAAGCGTTCGCTTGACCCGTTTGCGGGCAAGATCGCCGTTCTCATTAACCGAGGCTCGGCATCTGCGAGTGAAATTTGCGCGGCCGCCCTTCGCGAATGCGTCCAGGCAAAGGTTGTCGGTCCACGAACGGCGGGCGCAGTGCTGGCTTCGGTGTTTCGACCGCTTGCCGAAGGCTTCTCGCTTCAGTATCCGACCTCGGACTACGTCACCATCAAGGGGATTCGCTTGGAGAAGAACCCGGTGATCGGCGACGCCGATGTACCCACGCCTGCCATTGTGGACGGCAAGGATCTGTTCATCGAGAAGGCTATCGAGCTGCTCAGCGCCGCAGGCTAGATCCGCGAGTTGGGCTAGATCTTCATCTCTTCGGCAAAGATTCTCAGCATGTAATCCACCTCGGTGTTCTTTGGGAGTCCCGAGGGGGGATTCTGGGCCGCACCGGTCGCCAGGTCGCGGATGGTCGCGGGGTCGTAGCTCCAAAGCTGCCGAGTGTCCGATTGACCGTTTGCGAGTTGAATGAACACTCCCTGCGAGGTGGTGTAAGCCTGCGCCGCCTGCCTTCGAACTTGGCATTCCAGTGGCTTCTGACCTGTAGCGGCCTGAACTTCTGCCGTTAGCCAAATGCGAAACGCGGCGAGTGCGGTGTAGCGGTCGATCAGCGTCTTTGCGGCAGGTTGGTCGCTGCCAGGTTGCTTGGCGATGAGCGCGAGGATGCCCTCGAAGTCGTAATTCTGCTTGAGCGAATCGATGTTCGCCCACACGTCTGGGCTCAGCGAAAAGGCCGTAGGGGCAGGTGTGGTCTGCGTTTGGGTTGTCTGAGCTGGATTCGATCCTGCATCTGGTTTCTTAGACCCAGAGTCTTTTCGCTTCGTGAGCTTTTCGCCAATCTTCTTGAGTTCGTCTGGCGAAGATTTGCCCTTTGCCATCTCTTTGCCGGGTTTGGACTGCAAGGAGGGTAGGAGCATCGCCAGTCCGACCACGCCGCCGATCATGACGGCCGTGATTGCCAACAAAACAACCGCGCGCCGACCCGTTGCGCCCGTCTCCGCCTCCGACTGCATGTTGACCACTTCATCAACGTTGCCCGCGTTCAGTGTTTGTGCGATTGGAGGAATTTCGAACAGGGCGATATTCGCCTGAATGTTCTTCAATCGGTTCGGCCCGAGAGCCCGTTCGTTCTTGAGGCTCACGTGATAAAGCACGAGGTCTCGCACCTGTTTGCTGTAGGCGATGGCTCCGGGGCGGGCCGTCGCTTGAATTCGTGCGGCGATATTCACGCCGTCTCCAAAAACGTTCGTGCCCTCCACCAGAATGTCGCCCACGTGCATGCCCATTCGATGCTCCAAAATGCCGTCCTTCGGCGTGAGCATGGCGGTCCGGTGTAAGTTTTCTTGCATCGCCAAGGCGGCTCGCATAGCGCCCACTGCACTGGCAAAGATCACGAGCATGCCATCGCCCATGGTGTTGATCACCTGACCCCCGTGCTCGTCGATCACCCGCTTGAACATGGAGAAGTCTCGGTTGAGGGCGGCGTACGTGCGCTCTTCGTTGACCGCGGCGAGCTTCGAGAACCCAACCACGTCCGTGAACATGATGGTTTGGAGCGACCGGTGCTCCATGTTCTCACGATTCACTTGGGTTGGTTCTTGGCTCATGGTAGGTTCGCGTGGCGGCTTCGTTTTGGCGTTTTGACACAACCTGCAACCACGCACGGTTGGCGCGCCTGCAGAATGTCTAAAGCTTAGACGTGCGGAATTCCCAGATTGTGCCGAGATTAGGTATATTCCATGTTCGACGGAGGCACTCCGCTCGGACACCCGAGCCGATGTAGCTCAGCGGCAGAGCAGCTGTTTCGTAAACAGCAGGCCACCGGTTCAAATCCGGTCATCGGCTCCA
>CAYYJX010000140.1:0-5441 GCA_964471545.1 uncultured Fimbriimonas sp.
CTCCCTCGGAGATGCGTCGCATGGTGAAGGAGCTCGGCAAGGCGACCGACGACGACGTGAGTGCGGACATGGAGTCGCTGTTCGAGTCGGACATGGAGTCGGACCCTAGCCCCGATCAGGCATGAACGCTGTACAATTACCGTCCCAGACCATGAGACGATCGCACAAGCAAGTAGGAAAACTGACCGTGGTGTGCGGCAGCATGTACGCGGGCAAGAGCGAGGAACTCATCCGATTGGCGCGCCGGGCGCTGTACGCTAAAAAGCCCGTTCAGGTCTTTAAGCCCGCCATCGACGATCGCTACCACCAGAGCATGGTGGTCAGCCACCTGGGTTCCCAGCACGAAGCCGTTCCGGTTCGAACTGTAGCCGAACTCAAGACGCTTGTGAAAGCCGAGACCGAAGTAGTGCTCATTGAAGAAGTGCAGTTCTTCGATGATTCGATCATCGACTTCCTCGTCCAACTGGCCGATCAGGGCAAAGACGTCGTGTGCGCGGGTCTCGATCAAGACTTCCGGCGACAGCCGTTTGGTCCAATGGGCAGACTCCTCTGCGCGGCAGACGAAGTAGTGAAACTCCGTGCGATCTGCATGGAATGCGGCAACCCTGCCAGCCACACCTATCGAATGGTGGATGGCAAGCCCGCTCACTGGGACGATCCCATCGTGCTCATCGGTGCGACGGAGAGCTATCAGGCACGGTGCCGCAACTGCTTTGAGATTCGTGGCGATTCCGCGCGTCGGAAAAAGCGAACCTGATGCGGTCTAGCTCCTGAGGATCTTAGGGACTAACACGGGTCCGCCGTAAATCCAGCCCGTATAGAGCTGAACGATGTCTGCACCCAGATCGCGCTTGCGAAGATAAGTTTCTCGATCGCCAACGCCACCCACGCCGATCAGCGCCATCTTGCCGCTCACCTGTTTAGCGACGTAGCCTAAAATCTCGTCGGCTCGCTTGGTCAGCGGTGCTCCGCTGAGTCCACCCGTCTCATACTCACCGTTGGCAGAAGGAGGCGTTTGCAGCCCGGCTCGGGAGAGTGTGGTGTTGGTGGCAATAAGGCCCGTGAGCCCTTTATCGAGCGCCATCCCGATTACTTCGTCGATCGCTTCGAACTCAAGGTCGGGAGCGATCTTGACGAAGAGCGGCCTTGTGGCGTTCACGGCACGCATGGCATCGACAATCCCTTCCAAAGCGGCTCGATCCTGTAGAGATCGTAGACCCGGCGTGTTAGGGCTGCTGACGTTGATGACGAAATAGTCTCCGAAGGTGTGAAGCAGCCGGAAGCTGGAAGCGTAGTCTTCGGCGGCCTCTTCTAAGGGGGTGATCTTCGACTTGCCAAGGTTGATTCCAATGGGAATCTGGGGCTTCGCGACCTTCAACCGCTCGGCAAGCGCCGCCGCACCGTCGTTGTTGAAACCCATCCGGTTGATCAGCGCCTTGTCCGCAGGCAGACGAAACAGACGAGGCTTCGGATTACCGGGCTGAGCGTGAAAAGTAACCGTTCCCAGCTCGACGTGGCCGAACCCGAATTGATGCCAAAAGTCGATCCCCACGCCGTTCTTGTCAAATCCGGCGGCAAGACCTAACCGGTTCGGAAAACGCACCCCAAAAAGCTCGACAGGTTCGGTCTCCAAGACGCTGGAGAGGGGACCGCCAAGCCTTTGCATCAGGCTCATGGCGGCGTAATGCACCCGCTCTGGGTCCATCTTGAACGCGAGCGGTTTAAGGAAGCCTTGGTATAGCTTGTCGTAGGCCTCTAGATTCAAGAATGGGCTCCTGATCCGCCATCCAATTCACCGGGCCGGAAATAATCGCCCACCCGAGAGATCTTCCGCTCGACCTGTAGCTCTTCTTTGGGGCCGAAGGGGTGACCCCCAAAGCCGTTGCGCATCATCGCAATCGCACGCGCCCAGTCCTTGCGATCGTCCCTAGAAGTGAACAACTGAACGACGCTTTGCGTGATCACCGGAATAGGGACCTCCATGTTCAGCGCGTCGGCAACCAGCCAATTCACCTCACCCGTATCTTCGATGTAGCCGGGAACAGACTCCAAGCCGTCTTTCTGCACGTATTGTTCGTGCATCAGGTCCACTAGCCAAGAACGAATGACGGATCCGTTCCGCCAGCAAGAAAGCACATCGCCGACGGGCAGGTCCTGGTGGAATTTTTCTAGGAGGTCGATGCCTTCGCCAATCGCTTGCAGCATGCCGAATTCGATGCCGTTATGGACGAGTTTCACGAAGTGTCCAGAACCCGGACCACCGCATCGCGCATAACCGCCTTCGATGCAGAGAGTTTGTAGAATCGGCTCCACTTCATCCACCGCTTCAGCATCTCCACCCACCATAAAGCAGGCTCCGTTGAGTGCGCCGGTGACGCCGCCGCTGGTGCCGAGGTCGACAAAGTGAATTCCCTTCTCTGCCAAGCGCGCGTGGCGCCGAATACTATCGCCCCAGTAGCTGTTGCCACCATCGATAACGATATCGCCCGGATTCAGGAGGGGTGTGAGACGCTCCAGCATCTCATCAATGGCAGGACCTGCATGGATGTACAAAAAAAGGATCCGGCGTCCGGGCATTCCGGAAACCAGATCCTCTAGGTGGCGCGAGTAGTTCAGGCCGGCTTCGGTGAGATCCACGCTAGGGTTTGCGAGGTCACAACCGTGAACCTCTATTCCCTTCCGTAGCGCTTGCAGGGCTAATCCCCCGCCAATTCGACCAAGACCGATCACCCCAAACCGAAGCATGTTCAACTTCTACCCGGTTTTAGGGTGACTCTTCCGGAAACTTCGAGAGTTACTCGCTCTTGCGAACGTTGATCACGATGTTGAGCGGGGGTGCCTCGCCGTTCGGCTTTACCGCATCAAACTTGCCGTCCATACCAATGAGCGTAAAGGTGTCTTCAGAGAGCCAGATGGTTCCGGTTCCTGCACCCGAAGCATCGCCCTTCATGGTCAGCTTCACCTTCAATTTCAGGCACTTGATCTCCATGAACGTCTCTTTGCCCTCAAGCGTGAACTCGCTGTCGTGATCCTTCTCTTCAACCTTCCAGGTGTCGCCGACCTTGACGTCCTCTTTCGGCTCGTAGTCGGTGACGTAGGAGATCAATCCAAACGGACCCGCCGCCATGAGATCGGTCTTCTCTTTCGGCTTGCCATCTTCACCGTACTCGGCCTTCTGAGGCGCTTGCTCCGGCATGGCTTGCTCTTGGCCCATTGCGTTCATGGTGCCGCCGAGCAGAGTGTTCTCGCTCTCGTAAGCTCGCTTCTCACCCACCTTGGTGATCTTGCGCTTGACCTTCATTTCAATCTTGATCTCCTGACCCATCGCGTCGATGGTGAGACCAAGTTTGTGTGTGATTTCGTTCCCGAGAACAGGCTTTTCCCATAGAGAGAACTTCTGATCTTGAACCTCGAACGAGGAGTAAGCGGATCGGCTAGGGGCAAAGATTCCCCGGTCGAAAGAAACCTCAACGGGTTGCACCAACGAAGCGGCCATTACGCCGGCCAGAGTAAAGAGCGAAGTCATAGTTTTTCTTTGAAGTGACCGAATTCCACGGTCGGGTCATGTCCTCTATCGGGTCATTTCCGGGGAGTTCGGTATGTGATCGACCGTTTGTTTCTAAACGGAGAGCTCAGCCTCAAGACCGGGATGGTTGCCAACGGGTGATACGAACGAAGGATTGTTTAGTTACTGTACGAGTGGTGTCCCTCAGAACGATCAATCTTTTTTCGCATTGATCGAGAATTTGAACTTCATTGGGTCCCAATCCTCACCAAGCTTTGCATCGGTAAACGAACCTTCTGCCTTTAGGAGATCGTAACCACTTGCCTTGATCCAAACCGTTCCAGTTCCCTCGCCGTTGCGTTCAGGTCCCTTGATCTTCACGCTCAGGTCCAGCCTGTGGCAAACCACGCCATCGACGGTCTCGGTTTTCACAAAAGTGATCTCCTGCTCCAGTAGATCGGTGGACTTCTTCCAAGTCTCACCCACCTTCACCGGATTCTCCGGTTCAAAATCCAGCACATACTCGATCATCTCAAGCGGGGTCGATTCATCCTCGTCCTCGCTGTTCTCGTCGATGATTTCGTTCCCTTTGGCGTCGTATTTCACGATCTCCGGCTCGTCATCGTCTGGGAGAGCCTCCTCTTCCCCGTCGATTGAAAGACGCGCATTCGTGGTTTTGATCGTGATCTCATAGGCGCCGTCTTCCTCGACCTTGGTGACCTTCATCTGGGAGTCCCATTTAAAGCCCACCGTGCCGTCTTCTGCCTCAGATTGCGTATCGAACGAGAGGTTCGTTTCCCAATCGATGACGGGCTTCCACTTGAATGAGATCGCCCCATTCTGAGTTGCTTCTATAGGCTTTGCCGAACTAGGCGCCGAGGCCGTGGCTACGGACAGGATTCCGAGGATTCCCAGGGTGGCGAGAAATGGAGCGAGTGGCCTCATTGTTATAAATGTCGTCTAGAAGGGCGGGTTCGCTACATAGAATTCTCTCAACAGCGAACGGAATAAGGAAAAAGGGCTACTCAATTTCTTGAGCAGCCCTTGGAAGCGCAATTTGAGTTGCCTTCAGGCAACGTTTAAGTTACTTAACGAGGGTGATGCTGTACTTGCCGGAGACAGGCGCCGGGGAGCCCGGGAAAGGCATGTTCGCCCACTCGCCCACCGTCTTGACCATCGTCGCGTTCTTCGTATCAACCCAAGTGGTTCCCTTGTGAGTCGCAGCGTCGCCTGCAGTCTCCTTCACCACGAAGTCGATCTTTGCGCACTCGCTACCGTCGACCTGCTCGAGCGCGGCGATCTTCATCGTTCCGGTCATGTCGACCGTTCCCTTGTCGGCTTCGCCCTTGATCGTTACCGTCCACTCGTCGCCGACCTTCTTGGGCTCGCTCGGAAGAACCAGCGAGGTCATGGCGGCATTTCGATAAGCGGTGGCATCCACGCCCTCGCCCACGAGTTCCTTCATGGTCCCGTCCTTGCGGAAGATCACGCTCGAAGACGGCATCGGGATCTCCATCTCTTGACCGTTCATCGTGATCTTAGCGTCTGCGCTTTCGGTGGTTTGGGTGTAGTTGCCTTCGTTGTCCACCTCGGTCGTCTTGGTGATTTGCATCGCCTCGAGGACGATTTCCATTCCAGCGACATCTACATTCGCCTTGAGCTTGTACTTCTGGGTATCGCCCTTAGCCGGAGCTTTGAAGAGAACGATTCCATCAGCCGCGAAAGCTACAGCGGCAAGTGCGAGAGAAGAAAGAGCAAGAACCTTCAGCGTTTTCATGGTTACATCCAGAGTGTACGAATCAGTGGTTCGGCAAAGTTTCGCCGTCTGGCTGCAAAGTTACCGCAAGACGATCGAAACATCAGAACCCCGGTTCAATATCGTTAGGACGATTAACATTCCCTAGGTCTTTCGCCCTCTTTCACATTTTTGTGACAA
>CAYYJX010000141.1:0-5407 GCA_964471545.1 uncultured Fimbriimonas sp.
AGCCCGATCCTGAGACACAAAAGATCATCTCGCCGTGGGTCACGTTTAGGTGGCGATGTCCCCGAGTCATGAAGAACTCCTCACCGACCAGTCCGGGGTGCAGAATCGTCGAACCCCAAAGAACCACTCCGGGGGTTTCATCGATCACGACCGCAGGATCCGGCACCCACATCTCTGTTTCGTAAACAACGGTTTCGCCCATCGCTTCGGCTGCCTCGCGGTCCTGCCAATAGCCACTAAGGTCCCGAACGGTTTTCTTGCCCGAGTGAGAAGGCGAGGTCAGGCGACCGGAACTCCAGTCCATTCCGATGGCAGGGGCGGGAATCAGCGGCGACATGACTCCATAATGCATAAAATGTCTGCGCCGCAACAAGCGAGTTCGGAACGTCTCGGGGATTCCTCCCGGGCGGAGCCGTCGGTGCTGTTGCGATGCTCCAATCTCGGAAAGTGGTTCGGGTCGAAGGTGCTATTCCGCGCGGTCGAACTGGAACTGAGTCGGGGCGATTGCCTGGTGGTCGCAGGATGGAACGGATCGGGTAAGTCGACCTTTCTTAAGTGCCTGGCCGGATTGCTGGATCCCTCCATCGGGAGCGTCGACATTCTTTCGAACCAGCCCTTTCCGATCGGGTACTCGGCGCTGGATTTACAACTTTACGACAAGCTTTCTGCCCGCGAGCACTTAGAGTTTGCCGCCCAGACCCGGGGATGCAGCGCCGACGCAGACTTCTGGCTGGACTATGTTGGACTCGAAGATCGCGATCTGCAAGCCTCGGGTCTCAGTTCCGGGCAGCGTCAGCGCGTCCGATTCGCGCTTGCCTTGCAGCACAAACCAGATCTGCTATTTCTTGACGAACCCTCCGCAGCCATGGACGAGAAGGGAAGAGCGCTCGTGTCGAAAGTGATCCGAGACTTTCGAACAGGAGAGTTTTCGGGGCAACTTCCGGCTTTGCCCGGAGGCATCGTCTTGGCGACCAACGATCCCGACGAGCTATCGTTTGCTACCCACCTGTTGGAGCTCTCGCCGGATCGAGGTTCGAACCCTGGAGGAGAAAAATGAAGCCATCTTGGTCGCGAGAAATTCTTGCCGTGTTCCGGAAGGAGTGGATGAGCGAGGTAAGGACGATCAGCGGACTCGCTGCGACTGCGCTTTACGCGCTGGTGAGCGTGCTGATCTTGAACGCAGCCCTCTATGCCCTCAAGCCGGGGGCAATCCTTGCATCAGGTCTCCTCTGGACTCTTTGTGTTCTTGCAGGCGGCGTTACGCTCCCGCGGACTTTTCTTGCTGAAGAGGAGCTCGGGACAGGGGCGCTATTGCGCATGATCGCACGCCCAGAAGCCGCTTACTGGGGAAAGGCGCTGTTCAATATGATTTTGATGCTGGTCTCGACGGCATTGATCTTCGGGTTGTTCGCCCTTAATACGGGAATCAAGGTCGCAATCCCATCCGCCTTTTTATTAAGTGCCGTTTTCGGTTCGACGGCAATCGCGGGAACTGCGACCCTTTCGGGAGCGTTGGCGGCATTAAGCAGCAATCGGGCAACGGTTGCGGCCGCTATCTCCGTGCCTTTGTTGGTCTTTTTGGCAACCCTCGGGGTCGCGGCGGTTTCATACTCTTTGGGAGAGCCATCGAAAACGGGTTGGACAGCGGTCGGCGGACTGCTCGCGTATAGCGTGTTAACTGGAGCCGTAGGACCTTTTGTCTACAAACAGCTATGGAGAAGATGAAGTGAAAGACTGGTCGATCAAAGCGGTGACGAATCCCATTTTTGCGATCCTGTTCGCAGCGGTGACGGTTTGGAGCTTCATGGTGCCAGATGCCAAAGGCTTCCAGCAGCCGGCCTTTGCTCGCATCTTCTTCTGGCATTTTCCCTGCCCGATCCTTGCCTTTTCGTTGATGACCGTTGCCCTTTGGTTCTCGTTCAAGGCACTAACCACGAAAGAACGCGCATGGGATATTCGCGCGCATGCCGCCATGGATCTAGCGATGGTCTTGGTGATCCTGACGCTTGCCTCCGGAATTCTATTCTCTAAGGTTCAGTGGGGTGCGTGGTGGCAACAGGACCCTCGACAGACCAGCTATCTCCTCGTGTTCCTAATCTACGCTGCCTATCTGGTTCTGCGGTCCTCGATTAGCGACCCGGACGTGCGCTCCAAATACGCTGCTGGATACGCGATTGCGGCTTACCTGCCGGCGCAGTTCCTCACCTTCGTTTTCCCGCGATTGGAGCACGTCGCGAAACAATCTTTTCACCCGACCACCAGCATCATGGAAGGGCAGATCAAGGGCGCCTACGCCTACGTGATCATTTCTGTGCTTGTGCTCGTGACCATTCTGGTCCTCGCGATCTACCGGCTCCGCGTGAAGGCGGGCCTCCTTGAATACCAACTGGAACTGAACAATGGACAACTGGAAACTTCTAGCGGCGATCCCACCCGTCCTACTGTGGTTAGGCCTGTACCTGTATCTCGCGAAGGTCTCTAAGCGACTACAAGTACTGGAAGAAAAAACGAAACAGCCTTAAGCTTTCGACATCGTGAAGCTGTTCGACCGAGGCGGAGAATCTGAAGAGACAGTCTCGATCGAGGGGCTGCAAGTGGGCGTGCCTCAAGATGGTGAGCACACGAACCCCGCTGCAAAGTCCAGCTTTCAAAACGTTGCCCCTTTTTATGATGAGCTGATGCGGCAGGTGCCGTATCGGATGTGGGTTTCCTACTACCAACTCCTGCTCTCAACGATCGAAAGTCGCCCTCGAAGAGTTCTGGACGTCGCCTGCGGCACAGGGACAATGACAGAGATGTTGCACCGGGAGGGGTATCAGATGACGGGCTTTGATTTGAGCGAGCCGATGATCGAGATCGCCCGGCGCAAGGCGGCGAAGAAGAAACTGCCCGTCGAATATCACGTTGCCAATGCGGTCACCTTTGATCTCGGGCAATCGTTCGATGGCATTCTGTGCTTCTTTGACAGTCTCAACAACATTACTCGCCCGGATCACCTACAGCAGGTCTTTCACCGAGTGTTCGCCCACCTTGAACCGGGAGGATCGTTCATCTTCGATCTCAACACCGCGTTCGCCTTTCGCACAAACATGTTCGATCAGTCCGATCTCCGGAAGCAGACGCGTCTGAAGTACGACTGGCAGGGTACGTGGGATGAAGAGACCCGGCTGATTACAGTGAATATGAAGTTCTGGCGAGACGAAGAGAGCTTCTCCGAAACGCATATCCAGCGGGCCTATGATCTCGACGAGGTCTTGCCTATGCTAGAAACGGCGGGCTTTCACCAGATTCAGGCTTTCCACAGTTACGGCCTGACCCCGCCACGCAAACGGTCCGATCGCATTCACTATGCGGCGATCAAGCCGATTTAGGTATCCTATTGAATTGCTGGGAGCCTAGGCGTGAGCCGAAAGCGATGGCACCAGGAGAATTCCATTGCGAAAAAACATTAAGAAGAATCAGCACTCGCCCCGATACGAGGCACTCGTCGCCACCGTTGAGAAGGACGCTACCCTGGCGGTAGAAGAGGCCCTGCTCAAGGTAAAGGCAACCGCAAATGCCAAGTTCGTCGAGAGCGTTGATCTCGCTGTTAAGCTCGGTATCGACCCGCGAAAGGGCGACCAAAACGTTCGAGGTCTTACCACTCTTCCGCACGGAACGGGCAAGAACCGAAAGGTAGCCGTTCTCGCAAAGGGCGACCTTGCAAACGAGGCTGAGAAGGCCGGTGCAGATGTCGTTGGAGCTGAGGAACTGATCGCTCGAATTCAAAGCGGCGATAAGGAACTCAAGTTCGACATCCTGCTCGCCACCGAAGAGATGGCTCCGCAAATCGGTAAGATCGGCCGAATCCTCGGTCCGAAGACGCCGAACAAGCGAAACGGTACGGTCACCAACAACATCGGTACCGCCGTCAAGGAGATCAAGGCTGCGACTCGTGCGGAGTACCGCGCGGACAAGGCGGGCGTCGTCCACATGGCAATTGGTAAGGTCAACTTCACCGACGAGCAGCTGCAAGAGAACTTCAAGGCTGCTGTGGGTGCTCTCCTTCGAGCCAAGCCTTCCAGCGCAAAGGGCCGATACCTTCAGTCGATCACGGTCAGCGCTTCCATGGGCCCTGGCATCAAGGTCGATCTGCTTCAAGCAACCAAATTCGTCGGTTAATTTAATCTTCGAAGGTGAAAACCCCCGATCTCGATGAGATCGGGGGTTTTCGTTTATCGACCTCCGGAAGATTGCTTTGGCTTTTTCTGTGCAACATCAGGTTCTGGTCTGTCGTTGGAATCTTAACCTGCCGACTCCAAATAGAGAGTTTCCGAAAGGGAGACAACCATTTAGGGAGGAAGACTTGCGAGGTCGGATTTTCTCAGGATTGGTGCTACAACCAATTCTCGGATAGACCCTGCAAGAATTACCGGTCACAATGGGATTGTCGGCTCGCAATGATTGCGGGTCGGCGGGCAAGGAGAATCAATGGGAATTCCTTACGTAATCGAGCAAACCGCGCGAGGCGAGCGCACCTACGATATCTGGTCGAGGCTTCTGAAGGATCGCATCATCTTCCTCGGCACCGAGGTCGATGACTACGTCGCAAACCTTCTCGTCGCGCAATTGCTCTTCCTGGAAAAGGAAGATCCGGATAAGGATATCGATTTCTACATCAACTCGCCGGGCGGATCGGTCAGCGCAGGTCTCGCGATCTACGACTGTATGCAGCACATCAAGCCGGATGTTGCCACCATTTGCGTGGGTCAAGCCGCTTCGATGGGTGCCGTGCTCTTGGCAGGCGGAGCCGCGAAGAAGCGATACGCGCTCAAGAACTCGCGGATCATGATCCACCAGGTGTCGGCAGGATTTCGAGGGACAGCCGCCGATATCAACGTCCAAGCCAGAGAGATCAACCGTATGATGGATACGTTGATGGACATTCTCTCGTATCACAGCGGCAAACCTGCCGATCAGGTTCGCAAGGACTGTGACCGAGACTACTTCATGTCCGGAGACGAAGCCGTTGCTTACGGATTGATTGACGAAGTCCTAGAGCGACCGAGGAAATAAGCCGACAATAAAGGGAACCGGTATGGCTAAAACAACCGAACGACGTGATCACTGCTGTCTATGCGGCAAGGCGAAAGAGCAAGTCAAAAAGCTCATCGTAGGTCTTCATGGCGCAGTCTGTTCTGAGTGCATCGACCTATGCAACGACATTCTCAGCAATGAGGTTGAGCATCGAAAGTCGGCGGATTCTGCGACGCATAAGCCACTGAACCCGGTTCCCAAGGCCGATCTCAGCAAATCCGTACCGAAGCCGCGAGAAATCGTGAACTTCCTTGATGGGTACGTAGTGGGTCAAGAAACGGCTAAAAAGGCTCTTTCCGTAGCCGTCTACAACCACTACAAGCGAATCAGC
>CAYYJX010000142.1:0-5375 GCA_964471545.1 uncultured Fimbriimonas sp.
GGTGGGCTCCAAGTGTGTAGATGCTTTGATGCAGCACCAACCACGGAACGGTGACACAGGCGATCAGCGCCGAGAGAAGGCAGACCTTCGCGGTGCCGAATCGGTGGATCGCCGCGCCCATGGTTTGCATGCTTGCCACTGCGCCCAGTCCGGAACAAAGGAGAGCCTGCCCAAGAGCATCTTCCGAACAGCCGATCTGGGCTCGGACCGTGGGGATGTGCGGGAGCCAACTTCCCACCAGAAGCCCAAAAACTAGGAAGTACGTGGAAACCGCCGCTCGAGCTTTTCGCGCTTGCTGAGTCGGTTCCATCTGGTCCGAGAGGTTACCGGGCTGAAGCCCTACAGATGAGCAAATTCAGGACATCCAAAACCGGTTCACCGGAGTTAGCCTGAACACATGCCGGAAGTGTTTGGAGTAGACGCCTACTCGCCCGACCAGATCGCCGAACGGGTGGAACAGGTCGGGGTGAAAAAGGCCCGACTTCACCCCCGGACAACCGTTGCTCTTGGAGTCCTCGGCGGGGGCTTTATCGGTTTGGGAGCGATGCTCTACACCTTTCTGGTGTCCGATCCGGCGGCGGCGCACAGTCCGCCAACGCGCTTCCTCGGCGGCTTTGGATTCTCAGTCGGTCTCATCTTAGTAGTGGTTGCGGGAGCCGAGCTTTTCACCGGAAACAATTTGCTTGTTATGGCCTGGGCGGGACGCAAAATCTCGACTCTTGAACTCCTGCGCAATTGGCTCCTCGTCTTTTTAGCCAATCTCATCGGGGCGGTCGGTTTGGCGGCGCTCATCTCCCTCACCGGAAGTTTGAAAGCGGATTTTGGTGCTGCGGCCGTGCGCATTGCCGAAACCAAATCCTCGCTGACTTTTCTAGAAGGGTTCTCGCGAGGGATCCTGTGCAACGTGTTTGTCTGCCTTGCGGTGTGGCTTGCCATGGCGGGGCGAACGGTTACAGACAAGATTCTCGCCATCGTCCTTCCCGTAACCGCGTTTGTGGCACTCGGTTTCGAGCACAGCATCGCCAACCTGTACTTGTTCTCGGTGGCGGCGCCGCTCACCGACTATCGTCTGAACTGGACAGGGATCGGGTTAAACCTCGCCTCGGTCACTTTGGGAAACATCGTGGGTGGGGCAGGAATGGTGGCGCTGGTGTACCACTTGGTCTATCGGCACAGCTGGGAACCCGTTACGAAGTCGCCGATGGCGGGGTCCGCTTCTTCTCGGATTCAAACTTACGCCGACGCAAAACCGGATTGACGTAGATGTAAATGCCGGTGAGGCTTAGCGCGCCCAATCCGGCTGCAACAACGGGAAGCACATAGTCCTTCATCCCATCGTTGAAAAATGAAAGATCGTGCAGGTCTTCAATGAACTGATCCGTCCTGTGCGCCACCTGAAGGACCTTGCCTGTATTCCCGTCGATCTGAACTTCGGTGTAGCCCTCCTTTGAAACGACTTTGAAGACGTTTCGCTTTGGACGATAGTCCACTCGGTCCACATCAGCGGGTTCCTTGAGGTTTTCTCCCCCTACTGCAAAAGCGGCCTCCATGGCTTGATCCACCGAGACTCGGCTGGTGCTTTCCGAGCGAGGAGCCCCAGATTTCTCTTCCGGTCGCACCCAGGTGATCCTACTTTTGAGTGCAAGAAGAAACCCTGTTCCGGCAATGAGGAGAAGGAACAGGGAATTGATCAGACCGATCCACTTATGGAGTTTCCGAATCTTGTGAAGCAAGTCGTTCCATTATCGCGAATCGTGTTAAGAATCGGCAGCCGTTATTGCTTCGAACTCACCGTAACGATGGAGTATTTCGGCAGCTTCACCGCGACCACACCCTTACCAACTTCGAAGCTTCCCAACGTGGGCTTCACGTTCTCGGGCTCCTCAAATGTGTTGTGCGCGGTCATGGTGGCGCCGGTAAGAACGCGCACTTCCAGAACCTCTCCAACGGGAAGTTCGATCACCCGGTCGTTTTCGGGATCGAGGTTGGCGATGGAAGTGGTTTGAACTCCGTCTTTCGCCGTTGCCGATATCGAAATTGCCGGGAGTTCGATTCCTTCGACCGTGATTGTCGGAATTTCGACTTCCATAGGGACGATTTGACCGCCTTGATGATGCTTGAACATCTCGAACACCCAGTACGTGGGCGTCTTGATCATCTTCTCCTTATCCGTTAGGATCATCGCCTGCAAAACGTTCACCGTCTGAGCGATGTTTGCCATGTGGATTCGGTCCGCATAGTCGTGGAACAGGTGGAAGTGGATCGCGGCCAGCACGGCGTCGCGCATGGAGTTCTGCTGATACAGGAAACCGGGAGTCGATCCTGGTTCGCTTTCAAACCACGTGCCCCACTCGTCCACAATGAGCCCGACCTTCTTCTCCGGGTCGTACTTGTCCATGATGGCGGTGTGCTGCTCCAAGAGCGTGCCCATGTGGAGGGCGGCCTTCATGACTTCAGCCCACTGCTTCGTGTTGAACTGGGTCGCCGATCCGTTCGGAGGCCAGCCATTTGGAACGGAGTAGTAGTGTAGAGAAAGACCGTCCATGTGGTCTTTCGCACGCTCCATCATCACTTCCGTCCAGTGGAGATCGCCCGAGTTGGCACCGCAGGCGATTCGGTAAACCTTGTTGCCAGAGTAGTTTTTGACAAAGCAGTTGTATCGGCGATACTCGTCGGCGTAGTACTCGGGGCGCATGTTGCCACCGCAGCCCCAACTCTCGTTTCCGACACCGAAGAACGGCAGCTTCCAAGGCTCCTCGCGCCCGTTCGCCCGCCGCCAGTTCGCCATGGGAGAGAGGGAGTCGGAGGAGATGTACTCCACCCACTCCATCATCTCTTGAACCGTGCCGCTGCCAACGTTTCCGCAGACGTACGGATCGGTCTCTAGGAGTTCGCACAGGTCAAAGAACTCGTGCGTTCCAAAGTGGTTGTTTTCAACTACCCGACCCCAGTGAGTGTTCAGAATCGACGGGCGGTTTTCTCGAGGGCCAACCCCATCCTTCCAGTGATACTCATCCGCGAAGCATCCGCCCGGCCATCGAAGAACCGGGATCTTCAGTTCGCGTAGGGCGCTGACCACGTCGTTCCGAATCCCACGGGTATTCGGAATCTCCGAGTCTTCGCCCACCCAGAACCCTTCGTAGATGCATCGACCAAGGTGCTCGGCAAAGTGGCCGTACACGTTTGGGTTGACGGTTGGAGCGTTCTGAGAAGGGCGGAACTGAACAGATATGGAGCTCATACGAAGTGTTTAGGGGTTGGGGAGACGGTCGTTTCGAACCATTCGAGCGCCGTAGAGTCCTCCGGCGATCGACTTGTTCTTGGAACGGAACATGATCACAACGCTTTGCTTGCCCTGAGTCATGGTCAAAGGCAGCGGGTACTTGATCTGAACGAAGCCTGGACTTTGCGGTCGGGCTCGCTTCTCATCCGAGAGGAGGACGCCGTCGACGAGAATTTCGAACTCTCGACCGAAATCGCCGGACCAGTAGTCGCACACAAAGGTGTGGTCAGCCTTTGAATCGACCTTCATTCGGAAGGAGAACCAGCCGTCCATGGCGTGTCGCCACTTGCGACCCGAATGCTCACCGACCCCCGTGTTTTCGCCTTGGAGGTCATGGTCTCGTTCCGGCTGCATTTCACCTACGCGGAAGAGGTCGGTCGTCGCTTTCTCAAGGGCCTCTTTCGCCGCGATTGCTTTGCGATACTCGGCTTCCCGCACCTTCCACTCGTCGTCGGTAAACACGTCAAAGTAGGTGGTGTAAACCTTATCGTAGACTTCGTGGAACGGCACGAGAGTCAAGTCTTTCGGCTTGATCAAACTCTTGGAGACGAAGCGGAGGGAGTTGCCCTTCACTCGTTGGAAGGACTTCCTCAAATCGGCACCAACCTTGGGAACAAACACGGGGGCCGGAACCTCTCCATCCTCTTCCTGGATGCCTACCAGAACCACTGGTCCGTACAGAACCGAGGTCTTCTTTGGGTTATCCGGGGTCGGTTCAAAGCGAATTTCGGCCGGGAAGTGAACCTTTACTTCGTCTCCCGATTTGAACGTACCCGTAATCCTGGCGTACCCATCGGCCTCTTTCTTTAGGGAGATCGACTTTCCGTTGAGCGTTGCTTTGGGTTCGCCCACCGTCCAAAACGGCACACGCAACGCGAGCGAGCGTTCGCTGCTCGGCGCGCGATCGACTCGGATGGTGACCTTCTGATCTCGCTCGTAATCGCCCGATTGCGAAACGGCGAAGTCTTCCCGCGGATCAACGATCGAAGAAGGGATGTATAGGTTCACCTGCAGCTCTTTCTCGGCTTCGGTGTAGATCGCCTCGCCGTATTTCGCGTGGTTCTCCATGCCCGTCCCGTGGCAGCAAGTGAAGTCGTCGTACGGGTTGCTGAAGTTTCTCTTCGCCATCGGTTGCAGAGGCACGAAGTACGTCTTCATGGCGTCTGTCGGTCTCTGAGAAGCGAGGATGTGGTTATACAAAGCCCGCTCGTAGAAGTCGTACCGCTTGGCATCGCCGTCCCACGTGTGCAAGTGCTTCGTGAGCTTGAGCATGTTGTACGTGTTGCACGTTTCTGCCGAGCTCGCGGATAGCTGGTCGGAGAGTCGCCCCGGGGTGGTGAGGTATTCGCCGTTGCTGTTGCCGCCCATCGAGAACGTGCGATGGTTCACGATTCGGTCCCAGAAGAACTCGCTGCCCTTTCGATCCGGTGCTTCACCGCCGATCTCATAGAGTTTTGCGAGACCGATCAGCTTCGGGATTTGCGTATTCGAGTGCAGACCTGCAAGTTTGTCGACTCCCTCTTCAAGGGGCTTTAGAACGGCGTCATGGTGGAACTTGCGGGCGAGGTCGAGATACTTCGATTGACCGCTGAGTTCGTAGAGGTCGGCAAGGACCTCGTTCATGCCACCGTGCTCGCACGCAAGCATGGTCTGCCATTTTGCGTTGTCGAGATTCGACGTGACCTCGATAGCCCAGTCTCCAAGGTTGGTCGCAATTGTAACGGCTTCCTTGATCCCTGCAAGACGATATGCGTCGATCAATCCGGCAAGGACCTTGTGCTGGGTGTACCAGGGCACCCAGATGCCGTTCAGATCAAAGCCTTTGCTGCGAATCTCGCCTTTGCGAATTTCGTTCCAGACACGATCTCCGTCCGGAATGGCGCCGATGTATCCGTCCTTTCGATTGTTCTGACAACGGGTCAGCTCTCGAACAATGATCTCCGCCTTCTCTTTGAAACGGATGTCTCCTGTGGCGGCATAGTGCAGAGCGACGCCGGAAAGATAATGCCCCAGCGAGTGCCCGGCAATGCCCATGGTCTCCCATCCTCCATAGCCTTCTCCCTTCGTCGGTAGGCCGGCATGCTTGTAGAAG
>CAYYJX010000143.1:0-5332 GCA_964471545.1 uncultured Fimbriimonas sp.
CCACCAGCACCTCTTCTTGTGCCTTCAACTTCTACTACTAGTACAAATACAAGAGCGCCGATTGAGATACTTTGATTCTGCGTGAGTGAAAACCGATCGGCTCTATCTGTTCCTTCAAAGACCTTGATTCTTAGTCGTTCTTCACCTAACGAAGCAATCATCGAGGACTGATCGACTACTCCTTTGGCACAAGATCGAAGACGGAGGAGATGGAGGGTCTTGTACCGATTATTTAAGGGCATCCCAAGCGACTGAAATTTATCGAACAGCTGGTCGAGCTGCCGTAGCCTAATGAGTTCAGCCGCGTCAAGGTACACGAGTTCGCGTGTACCCGAATTGAGGTTAATCTTCAGTAGGAGTGAATCAGGATCTGGAGATGCCTTGGTAGCCTCAATGGACATTTCGGATATTGCTGTAACGTCTATAGTCCGGGTGTTTAATCGGCTAGAGAAGACTAAACTATTGGAGTCGAGTGATAGGCGCTCAATGCGACTAATCCTTAAAATTAGTAGCAAGAACATTCCTATCGAGATGAAGCAGGATCCCACAAGCAGGGCAAAGCTGAAGTAGGAAGTAAAGGAATTCGGGTAAAGAACTCGCAAAGCGCCGTAACTAATTGTCAGCAGCCAGGGAGCGGCAACAACTAGTAGATCGCGTTTAATCTGTCGAACCAAGGTGGATCGTTCGCGCACTACGATCTCCAGCCGGTCATCGGTGGGTTGAGTCTTCTCGATGACCGTGCTGCTCATGATCGTCTCCTTTCGCTCCTAGACCCGCTAGCTCACGCTCTGCAAGAACAGCATCGCGAAGTACTCCACGGTAAGACCGTTGACTCCGCTTCCTAGGCACTCTCTCACCCGCTCGCCGACCCGTTCCAGCGGAGGCGGTTCGGCAAGGAAGCCGCCCGACGTAAGGAACTCCGAGACCTTTTCCCGTCGACCTGCCGGCACGTTGAACTCGGAAAGAAGCTGCAAGAATCGGCGTGCCGATCCACCGCCTGCATCAAACGCGGCCGCAATGTTTTCTCGAGTGGCCGTGGTTAAAACGCCGCTTCCTTCCAGACTCTCCCAGCTCAGTCGCGGATAGTTCGCCAGCAGTTCCTCGCGCAGGGGTTCTAGCTTGCTCAGCATCGCTTCCAAGTCGGGTACGTCTTGCGCAAGGCTGCCGAACGCGGCCGGATCATGCGCGTCGAGTGGGATCGCGAGGTTCAACCTGCGCGGGCGAGGCATCTCCCCGTATTCGGGCACCGTCAAGGTTGTTCCGGTAGCTTCCGGAATAGCGGTCACCACCAGGGGCTGAACGTTCACGTCCGGCTCCACGCCCTTGAACACGGCAACGTCGTCGGGTTGGTTGGTGAACACAATCACCTGCCGCTCTTGGCTAATCTCGCGCAGAGCCTCGGCAACCGCTTTGCTCGCTTCGGGGTCGGAGACGGCAAGCACTTCGTCTGCAATCACGGGGAACTTGCGCGTGCCGCCGTTGGCGCTCTCTTCCTGAAGGTCGATGAGCCCCAGCCGAATGGCGATGAGGCTGTGCATTTTGGTGCCCGTGCTCAGCTCGTTAAAGGCTTGGTTCTTACCGGAAGTGAGGTCTTGTAAGCGCAGATTTCCAAGCTGGTCTTCGGTGACGTCCGGGTTCAAAAACAGGCGATACCGCTTGTTAGAGAATCGGCTCAGGTAGTCGTTGGCGCGTTCGATCAGCGGCGGTACCGACTGCGTTTTCAGCTGATCCAGCAAGAAGCGGTCTAGCCGGTTCTTCACCACCGATTTGGCGCGTTGCTGGAATTCGCCTTCTCTGATGCGTTGCTCCTCTGCCAATTCCTCGGCAAGGCGTTGATAGTCTTCGTTCTTTTGCGCCCGCGCAATCTCGTTCTCGATCTCTCGAACCTTGCCTGCCAGGTCGGTATGGTCGGCGGCGAGCTGTTGTTGCTTGTCGCGAAGGTTCTCTAGCCCGTCGTTGTCCAGCAACTCCCATTCGCCGGGGAGGTCGGCGGTTCTTAGCTGGCTCAGGGCTTGCTCGTTCACCGATCGGGTGGTTTTCAGTTGGGTGAGCTTGTCGTGCAGGTCGGTTCTGGCTACCAGAGTGGTGTCTCGCTCTTCCTCCGGAACGGTGGCAAAGCCGTTGGTTTCCCAGAATAGGGTGAGGCTTTCCTTGGCGGTAGCCAGGTTCTTGATGGCCCCATCGAGCTTGCTGATCAGGTGGAATCGCTCCTTGAACCCTTCGATCTCTCGTTCCGGTTCGGCCGATTCCGTGGCGTAGCCGTTGGCGGCAAACAGCTCTTTCAGCTGAGTGCGCAACCGGGCGAGCGCGGTTCGCTTTCGGTCCAGTTCGGACTCTTCCACCGCAAGTTGCCGCAGGCTTTCTTGATAGGCGTGCAGCGCATCCGAGACGGCTCGAAGCGAGATGGTCTCCGCCTGAATCCCCTTCTCTTCCAGCAATCTTCTGCCTGCCGGGGTCGCCGGATCCGCCACTTGCAGAGCCTTGATCAGCTCCTCGGCTTTGGTCAGCGCTTCCGCATCGGCAACCTTCTGCATCCAGGTGAGCACTTCGCCCGGGGAAGAGTTCTTGTTCAGCGGGTCCTTTGCCACTCGCGCCCTTGCCTGGGCGAGGGTTTCGCCTGCATCGACCGGACCTTGGGGCTTCTTGGAACTGCCTGCAAGGTACGCCAGCACTGCGGAAACCGCGCCGAGCCCGATCACCTTTGCCATTGCCGGAATGGTGTTGGGCAAGAGGGCAACAATAATGGTGAGCACGGCGATTCCGGCAACAAAGAGCACAGAGAGCAACTTGCCTTGGTCGGCTCCGGTTGCTTGCGCCACGCGGGGTTCCACGGTGAGCCAGTCGCTGATGGCGCCTTTCACCGCATCCGCATTGGGGAGCGACTTGCCTCCGTGGTTCTGGGTCCATCGTTCCAGAACGCGCCGGTACGCCTCTGCCTTCAATTGCTCGCGCTTATAGTCGTCTTCTTCGGCGGCTATCTCTCGGAACCGTTCCACGTCGCCGGCGGTGAAAGAGGGCAAACCTTCTGCCTGCCAACCCGTGAGTTTGGCAAGGTCTTCCTTTGCCTTCCTCGATTTCGCTTCATGGTTGTTAACGGCTCGTTCCGCTTCGCCAACCTCCGACTTCCGAACCGTAATCTCTTCGGCGAGGGAAGCAAGCAACGAGGCGTCGGGCGTTTTCAGCACGCGATTGGGGGTTTCGGGGTCGATCCCATCCGCTTGCAAACGTAGGCGAGCGTCTTCTACTTCTCTGCGACAGCGATCGTAGTTCGCCCGCTCTTTCCGAAGCTGTTCGGAGGCGTTCGGCGAGAGCTTTTCGAGCCCCGGGTGCTCGCTGAGGAGGGCATCGATCTGCTCGTTGAGCGATTGGAGAACCTGTTCCAGTTCTCGCTTGCGCAGCAGGCGATTGACCTGATCGATCACGCTTTGGGCTTGTTCCGCCTGAGCCAATTGGTTCTTCAGGCCTGCCAATCGGTTTTCGTCTTCCAGAACGGCTTGCCGACTCTTTCTAATATCGCGAAGCTCTTCCAGAGGGTCGCACTTCCTCCTTCGAGCGGGAGAGAGCTTTTCCGGCTTGCGCAAGCCCGATCCGATGAGCCGCGTAATGGCATCACGCTCGTCTTTGCTCATGCCCTCCAGCAGACCGGCGATATCCAGCAGATACCTTCCGCGCTGCTCGGGAAAGCCGTTCCAGGTGGTTTGCCGTGCGTTAATGTCCAGCGAGACGGTTTGCTCGCCGTCCCCGGCAACGCCGGTCACCCGACCCGTGGAACCCAGTCCTTTGGGTTGAAACACCAGGGTGATCGCCTTGGCAAGGGTGCTTTTGCCAATCGCGTTCGGACCGTAGATGAGGTTCAAACCAGGCTGAAGACCCTCTAAGGACCGATCGCCCATGAATCCGTGAATCCCCACGGGGCGAATCTCTTTAATCCACACTCGGTTGGCCATGCTCACTTGGAGACCTCCTCGCTGAGGCGCGTTTCAATTTCGGCGATGAGCAGATCGTTGGCAATCTTGGTCGCCTCTTCTTCGCTGAGCTCCGCCGGACTGCCGTCTTCGGTGTCCATCGCGCTCCCCACCATGATCGGGTAGGCGGTCACCAGCTCGGCTCGCACCGAATCCACCAGCTTGCGCGCGGAATCTTGCCATTCGTCTTGCACATCGGCAAGGTTTTCGCCGCGCAGTTGCTTGGCGCCAAGAAGCACTTTGGCAAGGTCGGCAACGGTGTCTCCGCCATGCACCAGTTCACTCGGGTTCACCTTGCGAACGGTTTGCAGAGCCAGCAAGTGAAAAGCGTCTCTGCCGTCGCCGGATTCCTCTACGCGAGACTCCAGATCCTCCCGCTCCCTGGATTCAAAGTCGAACCCGTCCGATCGGAACGAAGCGAACACCCGTGCCTGCACGGATTGCACCGATTCTTGCTCTGCCTTCGCCCGTTTCGCCCAAAGCGTCAGGTCTTCCAGCAGCAGATCTCTTATGGATCTTGGTTGCGACACCTCTAGGTTGCGGCTGATGAGTTCGTACCGAACCGTGGAAATGGATTCGAAGGCTCCGAATCTCGCCTTAGCGGCTTCTACTTCCACCCACCAAGCGCCGTGAGCGCCTCGTTCGCCGGGACCGAAGTCCATGGCTTGTGGCGAGCTCATGTATCGCGCGGTGGGGTGAGTGTCGGGCAGGTGAACGTGGCCCAGAACCCAGACGTCGGCTTTGCCCTCCAGGTCTTTGTCGGAGAACGGGTGGTAGTCGCTCACGGCGGCGCCTCGGTCTCCGTGGAGAAGCCCGATCACGGGTTGGGATTGGCTCGGTCGGTTGGCGCTTTGGGCGGCGTTGCTTCGGTAGGTTTCTCTTGGGAAGGACCAGCCGTAAACCACGGTTCCGGCAACCTCCACATGCTGCCACTGACCTCCCAGGCCGATGACTTGGAGTCCGCAATTGGGGAAGGACTTGGCAAACGCGGGCAGGGCCACTGCGTCGTGATTCCCTGCCACCGCAATGGCGGCAATGCCCTTCTCTTTCAATCGTTCGAACTGAGCGGCAACGGCGTTTCGGTGGGAGTAAAAGGCGGTGAGGCCGTCAAAGAGGTCGCCGGCAATCAGCAGCCCGGCGGCGTTCCCCTCAATGGCGGCATCGACCAATCGGGTGAGCGCACCCATGGTCGAAAGGTCCACATTGGTCGGCGCGTTGAGGCAAGAAGAAACGCGACCGACGTGGACGTCGGCGCAACAAAGAAACCGAGTCGGCATCAAGAAATACCTTACTTCAATCCCAAGATTTTGTTTTGTAAAGAATCGGAAATACCGACGGTATTTGGTCTTTGTAAATCCCGCTTCGCC
>CAYYJX010000144.1:0-5259 GCA_964471545.1 uncultured Fimbriimonas sp.
CTCGGAGTTGCGGGAGGCGTTGTCGCCTCCTTGATCGGTGCTGGAGCTGTCTCCAGCATGAAGCTAGGGGTCCAGCAGGATGGATCGTTCCTGGTCTCATCCGGTCAGCGGATCGAGCTGCTCGGCACCACCACCCCGCTGCCTGGTTTGCGTCCTAAGGATTTAGCCCTCTCGCCGAACAAGCGCAATGTTGCCGTGCTCACCACTCGCAAGCTCCTGGTGACAGATTTGGATGGCAAAACGGTTGGCGAGATTGCGCTCACCGCATCCGCCCTTGGAGTTGCGTGGGACCCTGCCGGAAGCATGCTTTACGCTTCGCTAGGTAACGGCAAGGTCGGTGTTTACTCTTGGAATGGCAAAGCACTGTCTTCAGTCGGCGAGTGGGCGGTGGAGCCTGCTGGAGCAAAAGGCAACCCGATGCCGGTGGGCTTGGCGTGCGCTCCGAGCGGCAAGCTTTACGTGGCGCTGAGCATTCGAAACCGGATCGTCGAGCTTTCGGAGTCCGGCGAGATTCTGCGGACCTTCGCCACCGAAGCGTGCCCCTACCACCTCACCCTCAGCCCAGATGGTTCCAAACTCGCGGCGAGCAACCGAGGCGGCGCGATTGTTCAACCCTCTGCCGAGCAGATGGACCCGAACACCCAAAAACCTTTTGAAGGAACCGGAGTGGCATCGGCCGATTCGGCAGGCACCAAGGTTCGCATCGATCCTCGCACCGATGCCGCCCTGGGCGGGTCCATAACCCTGATCTCGCTTTTAAGTGACAACCTGGCCCCGCAAACCGTGAACGTGGGTCGGCAACCGAGCGGGGCGACCTTCTCTGCCGACGGCAAAACGCTGTACGTTGCCAACGCTGATGAGGACACGCTCTCCATCATTGACACGGAGAAACTCGTCGCCACGGCACGGATTCCCCTTGCCCCCAAGGAGGACGCCGTTTTCGGTCAGATTCCCACCGACGTCACCCTGGATCCCCGGTCCAACCGCATCTATGTCAGTCTTGGCGGAGCCAACGCCATTGCGGTGCTGCAGGATATTCAAAAGCCGAAGGTGGTGGGCTACGTTCCTACGGCGTGGTATCCCATCGCTGTAGAAAAGCTAGACCAAGGACTGTTCTTGGGGTGCGCCAAAGGAATCGGCTCTCGGCCTCCTTCCAAGACGACCGGCTACGGGGTTCATGACAACGTTGGCGCGGTGCAAGTGCTACCAACGGGACTCTTGAACGACCTAGGCGCGCAAACCAAACGAGTGGCGCGAAACAACGATTGGACCACCGCTCCGAAGCCTCGAGCGAACCGCGCACCTCTTCCGGTGCCCCAGCGCTTGGGCGAACCCAGCGTGTTTAAGCACGTGGTTTACATCATCAAGGAGAACCTTACTTACGACGTTGCGATGGGCGATATCCCCACGGGCAACGGCGATCCTTCTCTTTGCACCTTCCCAGAGAACGTGACTCCGAACCACCACGCCCTTGCCAAGCGGTTTGGGTTGTTCGACAACTTCTATATCTCCGGAACGAACTCGGCAGACGGCCACCAGTGGGTGGCAAGTTCGATCGCCAACGACTACATGGAGCACAACTACGCCGCCGCGACCCGGTCTTACCCGTACGATGGCGGCGATGCCTTGGCTTATTCGCCCAGTGGCTTCTTGTGGAGCCAAGCAAAGGCGGCGGGCAAATCCGTCAAGGTGTTCGGCGAGTTTGTAGACAAACCGCAGGTGATCGATTCCAAGACCGGGAAGTCCGCCGATTGGCAACGATGTTGGGCCGACTATCAGGCGGGCAAGGGCGAGGTTGCCATTAAGGCCGTTTCTTCCCAAGCCGCTCTGAACGAACTTCTCCACCCGACCTACATCGGATTCCCCAGCAGCGTGAGCGATCAATGGCGCGCCGACACCTTCCTTGCCGAGCTCGGCAAGTGGGAGAAGGACGGCTCCATGCCCAACTTCAGCATGATGCTGCTGCCAAACGATCACACCGTAGGTACGCGGGCGGGCTGGCCCACTCCCCGAGCGGCGGTTGCCGACAACGACCTTGCCCTGGGCAGAATCGTGGAAGCGATCAGCAAGAGCCGGTTCTGGAAGGAAACCGTGATCATCGTGGCTCAGGACGATAGCCAACTGGGACTGGACCACGTCGACGGTCACCGATCGGTGCTGTTCGTGATCTCGCCGTACTCCAAGCCGAACACCACGGTGAGCGACTTCTACAACCATGCCACCATCGCGGCGACAATCGGTCGGATCTTGGGCTTCCCTCCCATGACGCGATTCGATGCGACCGCCAAGCCGATGGTGAACGCCTTTGGCGACACCCCCGATTTGACGCCTTACACCGCGCTCAAAAACAACATTCGGTTGGATGAATTGAACCCAACGCCCAACCAACTCAAAGGCGAATCCAAGGCACTGGCGTTAGCGTGCAACGCCATGGACTGGGAGGAACTGGACACCCAGAACAAGGTGCTGGTGAACCGAGCGGTTTGGATGGCGGAAGCGCCGCGATCGGTGGGGCGAAAAGGCTTCTCCACCGCGTTTCCCCGTGCCAAATCCAGTGCGGGCGAGGCGGAAGAGGACGAGTAGAGGCAACGGTTGGTAGCGACTCCTTTGGAACCGATCTTCCGTCGCTGCTCGCGATCCGTCTTTGCGCGGTTAGCGGTGGAGTTTCGGGACTTCGACCTCGCCGAGGACGCTTTGCAAGAGGCGTTTGCCGCCGCCGTGAAACAGTGGCCGAGCGAGGGCGTGCCAAACGCACCGGAGTCGTGGCTTTACCGCACCGCTCGATTCAGCGCGATCGACGCCATTCGTAAACGGAGTCGGCTGACGGCCCTGCCCGACGACGACCTGGTTGCCGAATCCCAATTCAACGTAGAGACCGTCTCGGACGAGCTTCTGAGGCTGATCTTCACCTGCTGCCACCCCGCGATCTCGCCCGACGCCCAGATCGCTCTGACTCTTCGCGAAGTGTGTGAACTCACCACCGAGGAGATCGCCTCCGCTTTTCTGACCACGCCAAGCACCGTGGCGCAGCGAATTGTGCGTGCCAAGCAGAAGATTCGAGAGGCGAAGATTCCGTTCGATGCCCCGGGTCCGGAAGAGCTTCCCTTACGACTGCCGCCCGTGCTGAAGACGATATATCTGGTGTTTAACGAAGGCTACAGCGCCTCCTCCGGATCGGTGGCACTGCGCACCGATCTTTCCAAAGAAGCCATTCGGCTAGGAAGGATTCTGCTTTCCTCACTTCCCAACCCGCATACCAAGGGGTTGCTCGCCCTTATGTTGTTTCATGAATCCAGGGCGACGGCTCGCACCGGTCCAAAGGGCGAAATCGTTCGGCTAGAAGATCAAGACCGGGCACGGTGGGATCGATCTCAGATCGAGGAGGCGGATGACTTGGTTCAGCAAGCCCTGCGCGAAGGTCCGCCGAACGCCTACTCGGTACAGGCCGCCATTGCAGGCGTTCATGCATCGGCGGCGATGGCAGAGGAAACGGACTGGCGAGAGATTTTGGGACTGTACGAACTGCTCTACCGGATCGAGCCCACTCCGGTGGTCGCGCTCAATCGAATCGTGGCGTCCTCGAAAGTGTTTGGGGCTCAGCATGCGCTGGAAGCGTTGGAATCTCTGATGCGGGAGAGCGAGCTATCCGCCTATCACTTGGCGCACATGGCAATGGGCGAATTTTGCCTTCAGCTTGGACGGCTGCAAGAGGCGCGACAGGCGTTTGAAACCGCCCTCTTGTACACGGATCAAGAGCCAGAGATTCGGCTGATTCAGGCTCGATTAGACGAAATTCAGAAAATTCCCTAAAGTGATGTCGATTTTGGTCGTGTTCAAACGACCCTTGTTTGCGCCGCCCTTTGGCGGCATTGAAGTGACACTATGGCCTCGCACTTGCAACCCATTCCGTATCTCCATTTCCATGGCAACTCCCGAGACACGTTGGAGTTTTACGCCGAAATCCTAGGCGCCGGCATCGGTCCCATCACCACCTTTGGCGACATGGATCCTGCCTGTGCCGAAGAGGAAAAGAACCGCATTGCCAACGTTCAGCTGAACCTACCGGGCGGCATGGTTCTGTACCTAGGCGATTGCCCTTCTTACTTCCCGGTGGAGAAGTTCAGCGGGTTCTCTTTGACCCTGAACTACGCCGACGTCGCCGAGGGCGAAGCCGTGTTCCACAAGCTTGCCGAAGGCGGGAAGATCACCATGCCTTGGGCGGACACCTTCTGGAGCGAGAAGTTTGGAGGCGTCGACGACAAGTTCGGCGTTTCTTGGCTGATCAACGGCGGCTTCAAAGAGGAGTCTGCGTAACGCCTTCGCCGGAACATCACCATGAAATACCTTTGTCTCGTCTATTTGGATCAGGAGCACTGGAGCGCCTGCCCAGACCACGTGTGCGGGCAGTACGCCCAAGAACTGGTGGAGAAAGGCAAATTGCTGCACGGAGAGCCATTGCACGACATCTCCACCGCCACCACGGTTCGCGTTCGGAATGGACAAGTCTCCATTACCGATGGTCCGTTTGCCGAGACCAAGGAACTGCTCGCCGGCTTCTATCTCATCGATGCGAAAGACCTTAACGAAGCCCTCCGAATTGCGGAGGGCATTCCTCCGGCAAAGCACGGCTCCATCGAGGTTCGCCCGGTGAGAGAGCTCGACATGTCTGGCGCGTAAAGCTCCCCTTCCCTTCCTAAAAAACCATGCCTAACACCATTCACCTTTACCGAGTCTTCAAAGCCCCCGTCGAGCGCGTTTTTCGCGCTTGGGTCGAGGCAGACGCTTACGCCAAGTGGATCGCCCCCCACGGCTTCGCTTGCAGCATCGATCAGTTCGAGGCTCACACCGGCGGCTCGTTCAAAATGGCGTTCCGAAACCTCACCACGGGCGAGGCTCACTCGTTCGGTGGCAAGTTCCTGACCGTGGTCCCGAACGAGCTGATCAAAGCGACCGACGCGTTTGACGACCCCAACCTTCCGGGCACGATGGTAACCACCACAGAGTTCCGGTCGACCCCGATGGGCACCGAGGTGAAGATCACTCAGGAGAACATTCCGGACATGATTCCGCCCGAAGCGTGCCACTTGGGCTGGCAGGAATCTTTGCAGTTGCTGGCGCTGTTGGTCGAACCCGAGATTCGGATGTAGTCCCTTCTGCTTCCCGCCCACCCGTTCGGTATGGGTGGGCACCTTTAGAGTCGCAGACAGCCCCGGAATCCTCGGGCGGCATAGTAAGACTGAGCGCCGTTGTGATAGGTGA
>CAYYJX010000145.1:0-5256 GCA_964471545.1 uncultured Fimbriimonas sp.
CTACGAGATAGGTTCCATCCGCTCGATCGAGGAACCAGTCCTTCGGATCGTTAACGCTTGCCACGTCTCCTACTAGAGCCTCGAGAACGTCGTTGAGGGTGACTAGCCCCTCTACGCTGCCGTATTCGTCCAGAACCAAGGCCATGCCAACGTGGTCCTCTTTGAATCGCTCGAGCAAGCGCAGCGCGCTGAGCGACTCAGGAACATAGGGGAGCGGCTTGCACAAAGGTTCCAAGTCGGGATTACCGAGTCCGTATCCGTGGAGTAACAGTTCGCGGGCATGAACAAACCCCAGAATTTGGTCGGGCGTTCGCTTGCATACCGGATACATGGAGTGTTCTTTCTCGCGCAAGACCGCAAAATTGTCCTCCGGGGCCTTTTCTGCATCGAGCCAGGCGATGTCGGGCCGATGCGTCATCAGTCTGCGGACGCTCACCGAGTCCAAGGCGGAACCTCGCGTAAGAATTGCGCTTTCAATGGGCTCTAACAAGCCAGATTCAGACCCTTCTTGCAGAACGAGCTTTATGTCTTCCTCGGTTAGCTTGCCCTCATCCACGCTTTTGATCCGCAAGAGCGCCAGCATGAAACCGCTACTCTTCCCAAGAAGCCAGACAATGGGTTTGGAAACTTTGCTAAGGGATTCCATTGGGCGAGCGACGATCATCGCCATTCGTTCCGGTGAACCCAGAGCAATCTGCTTCGGAACGAGCTCGCCTACGATCAAAGAAAGGTACGTGACCACCGCAACGACCAGTCCAACAGAAAGTGCGCCGGCCTGCGTTTTGATGGCAGGCACCTGCTCGAAGACCTTTTGGAGTTCCTCGGCGATCGTGGCTCCCGCAAACGCGCCTGCGAGAACGCCGATTAAGGTGATTCCAACCTGAACGGTTGAAAGAAAGGCTTCAGGGTTTTCTTTCAACCGTAAGGCAGCCTGGGCAGACTTGTTTCCCCGATCTGCAAGAGACCGGATGCGATTTTTCTTCGCCGAAACCACCGCCATTTCGGCGAGTGCGAACACACCGTTCAGGCAGATCAGGATCCCAATGACGATGATTTCGGTGAGAACTTTGTTCATTCAGTGTCGGGTTTAGGCGTCTTGAAGAGCAGCAATCCCAGGGAGGACCTTGCCTTCCAGGAACTCTAGCGAGGCACCGCCGCCCGTCGAGACATGCTTCATCTTGTCGGCGACGCCGAACTTCTCGACAGCAGCCGCCGAATCTCCGCCACCGACAATCGTGAGCCCACTCGAGGCAGCAAGCGCCTCGGCAACCTTCTTCGTGCCGTTCATGAACGGGGTCATTTCAAAGACGCCAACCGGACCGTTCCAAAGAACCGTGCCCGCAGAAGCAATGATCGACTCGAAGAGGGCGACCGACTTGGAGCCACAGTCTGCTCCCAACTTGTCAGCGGGAATCGCATTAACATCCACCACTTCGGTGACCGAGTTCTCGTTTAGGTCGACCGAAACAACGGTGTCCAGGGGCAGAACGAGCTTGTCGGGATTCTCCGCCAGAAGTTGTCGCGCATAGTCGATGGAACTCTCATCCAAGAGAGACTTACCGATCTCGTAGCCCTGGGCCTTGAAGAAGGTGAATGCCATGCCGCCGCCTACGATGAGCTTGTCGACCTTTGGCAAGAGGTTATCGATGAGGGCGATTTTGTCTTTGACTTTTGCGCCACCCATGATGGCGACGAACGGTCTTTGGGGATTCTCGACCGCTTTGCCCAGGTACTCGATCTCCTTTTCGATCAAGAACCCAGCGTATCCCGGAAGGAGGTGAGCCACGCCCTCGGTGCTTGCGTGCGCTCGGTGCGCGGTTCCGAAAGCATCGTTCACGTAGGCGTCAAATCCGGTGGCGAGAGCCTTCGCAAATTCAGGATCGTTTTTCTCTTCTTCCGCGTGGAATCGAACGTTCTCCAGGAGAAGGACATCGCCCGCTTGGGCGCTCGCCAAAGCGGCTTGAACGGAATCGCCGATGCAATCGGCAAGCAGAGGTACTTCTTTGCCCAGGAGTTCGGAAAGACGCTTGGCCACGGGGGCGAGCGAGAACTCGGGGGTCACGCCTTTCGGGCGACCGAGGTGACTGGTAAGGCCGACAACTGCACCTTGGCTGATCAACTGTTTGATGGTCGGCAGAGCTTCGGTGATGCGCCGATCATCGGTGATGACGCCGTTCTCCAACGGTACGTTGAAGTCGCAACGGACGAGAACCTTCTTGCCGGCGGCTTCCAGGTCGCGGACGGTCTTTTTGCTGAGCGCCATAACGCGGTCAGTTTACCGAGGTGGCCTAAATGCCTCGTTATGGCTTTACTGTCACGGACTTTGGGATTTCACTTGACGGCTCATTAACCGAGTGCCATACTTCCGCACCCCATGAATAGGCGGGGGAGTTAAGTATGGTGACAGAAAGAATAAACCAGATAGCGGTATATATCGATGTTGACAATTTAGCGTTCACCGCTCAACAGGAAGAAATAGAAGTCGACTTCGACGTACTATTCGTAGCCCTCTCTCGATATGGGCGAGTCGTCTTCTCAAAGGCTTACGCAGACTGGTCGAAAGCGAACCGGTACAGCCACATGTGGAGTCTTCACGTGCTCGGTGTCCAGACTGAGCAATTGGGTCTCACGGCCGGGCAGAAGAACACGGCGGACATGATGATGACCGTTGACGCTCTCGAACATTGCTTATCTGTTCGGCGCCCCGATGTCCTAGTCGTTGTAAGCGGTGACCGAGATTTTGTTCCGTTGATTCAGCGCGTTCGAATGCACGGTATTCAAGTGGTTGGAGCGGCGTTTCCGAAGGCGACAAGCAAAGTGCTTCGAACGATATGCGACCAATATCTCGACCTAATGGAGGTCTTCACCGAGAACACAGATGTTGAGACCGATACGGCTCCGCTCCAGGTGCAACAGCCGGAGCAGTCGGTATTGCCCATCGATAGCGCTGAAGTGCGAGAGGCGGCACTGCCTGCCTATGCACCAGCCACAAAAGAGGAAGTGGTTGCCAGACTCTTTGGCAAAGGCTCCCTTCCGACCCTAGACGCTGTTTTGGCAACCCTTACGGAGATCGTGGAAGACCTTGGGCGATACGGTCCGGTGCGGGGGCAGAGAGTGAAACACGAAATGGAGATCCGCATCCCGGGTTATAACCGGGCTCATTACGGATTTGACAAAGAAAGTGACCTTTGGAAACTCGCCGCAAGCCGTGGCCTTATTCGTTTCGAGACGTCTCCGCACGACATGCTCTCTCCCAAGTCCGGCCATTCTGTAGAAGCATTCATTCCTGACGTCAGCTTTGAGAACCCCGTTGAGGCTGCGCGTGAGTACTGGCGCATCCAACGGGACGAGCGACGCCTCCGAATGCTTGACTACGAAGACAGAAAATTCGTTGTCAGCGAACTATGGGCATGGTTTGACAACGAGGAGGAACTCCAAAGACACCCTCGAATGTCAGACATTGAGGATCAATTGAGAACTGCCGGGGATCAGGCTGGGCTGGACTGCACGCGAGTCGACTACAGCAAGCTTGCTCTCTCCCTTAAGTTTGCCAATGCTATCCGACCTATTCCTGAGAGAAACGTTCTAGAACGGTTGGACCCTCGATTCGAAAAGCAAATGAATCTCGGACAAGCTCTTCTCAGCCTGGATGTGGTTTACATCCTCGGAATTCTGCGCGACAGAGTTGAGGATGAATCTTTTCGATTAACCGAGGAGGGGGTGGCTAAGTGGCTGTACGGAGCAACGGACGAAGAGTCGGTTCGAAGAGCGGCAACGGCGATCGCCCGCGCGAGACGGGAAAGGTTCTAAGATCAAAAAAGCCCCTTGTTCTAAGAACAGGGGGCTTGTCATTCTGTCAGCCTTACTGAACGTCCGGCGACTTGGTTTGGTCTTCTTGAGCCTGCTTTTGCTCGGCTTCGGTGGCTCCAGATTGACCGCAGCCGCCGACGACCATCGCGCCCACTAGGACGAGGAGGAGAATGGAAAGGGACTTTCTCATTGCACCCACGCTCGCGACCAGAATCGGTTGGTGGTCAAGCTACCGCGCCATGCGCCACCCTCTGCGGTGTACGCCACGTGGTAGAGCGTTTGGGTTTGAACAGACTTCGCGTGACCGTCTGCGTACGCGACGTTACCCACTCGACCCGAAAGCATTCGGTGAATGGTGGTGTTCGTCGTAGCGATTCGGCTGAAAGGACCGCCGCGACCCGGTTGGTGCGAACCCCATACGCCGATGAACTCCATGGAGCCCGTCGGGAACGCGATTGCGTACTGAGGAGGTCGGCTCAGCTGAGGACCGTCGCTAAGAGCGATGGTCTCGGCAGGCGACTGAAGCGAGGTGCCGTTTGCCGGGAAGTTGTATTCCTGCGATGCGAACTCAGCGTAGTCGGCGACCGATCGGTTGCTGCACAGCGCCGGAAGAACGTTGTTCGGAACGCCCGGAGCGGTGGATCGGGCGCAGGACGAGAAGCCGCCGAGTGTCCAGTGGTTGTAAGCGTAAGTGTTGGAGAAGCTGCTAAAGAGCGGCTTGATGCTGGGGCATGCCCAGATATCGGTGAGGTCACCGCCGGATGCGCTGGTTTGTCGGGTGCCAGAGCGAATGTACGGCTGAACCAAGGACGGGAACATGTTGGTGAAACCGAACGTGCCGCCCGTTGCAGGCAGGTTGTTCATGTTGTTCGACCAAAGGGGCCAAACATCATCGTTATCGGCCAGATACATCTGGAAGCCGGTGTTGATCTGCTTGACGTTGCTGAGACACTGTGTCTTCTTTGCGGCTTCCTTGGCCTGTGCGAAAACAGGGAAGAGGATGGCAGCAAGAATTGCGATAATCGCAATGACAACGAGTAACTCGATGAGCGTAAACGCTCGCTTTAGGGAAGAGTTCATTTGAGTACCTGGGCTCCTCATTGACACCCACGAACCGCAGAAACAGCGTTCCGGTGGCTGGCGCAATAACGGTCCTCGATAAAAGTATGCGAGTCCTGCGTCAGGATCGTTTGCGCGACTTGACGCTATTGTGCGAAATTTGTTAATAAAACGTGTTGAGATCTCTATCGGCGGGTCTTAAGCCTTATCGCCGCTTATGTCCAACCGAGAGAAAAGCCTTTCCAACGTAGTCCCGATCTTGAGGTTGCCTAACTTTGTTAGCGCGATCTTTCGCTTCCGGCTCTTGTTTTCATCGTAGCGACCACAATCAATCTGGAATGAGTACGACCGAAACGACGAAGCTCCATTCGTTTGAGACGCTTGCCC
>CAYYJX010000146.1:0-3452 GCA_964471545.1 uncultured Fimbriimonas sp.
GCCCTGGGTTTTCGCCCGGGAGGTATCCAAGCGGAGGCCCCTTGCCGCATCTCCGGGCCATCTGGGAAACATTTGCCCCGAGCGTGGATTTCCTTGCCCCCGACATTTACTTTCCGAACTTTGCCGAGTGGTCGCGGGCTTATGTGGCAGAAGGGAGGCCGCTGTTCATTCCAGAAGCCGCGCCTTCGGCAAGAGTGGCGGCGAATACCGTTTTCGCCCTAGGGGAACTTGGCTGCTTCGGGGTGTGCCCATTTGCTTTTGAAGACATGTCCCCGGAAAAGAAGGATTTTCTTCGATCTCTCAATCTGCGCCTTGAATCTGCCGCCCTACACATCCTTGACGCTCAGTCGCGCGGAGTGACGGCGGGACTCGTGCCTGCCGTGGACTTCGACTGGACCCTTGAGACCACCCAAGTCGAGAAGGTTGTCGCAGGGCTGGGGTTTAGGCTGAAGGTAGCGCCGAAAGGGAACCTGCAGCAACAGGATCTTTCCACGCTCCCAACCCACGGAAACGGACGATGGGAGGCGCCCGATGGACTACCCTTGGGCGGTTGCCTTGCCATTGAACTGGCTTCAGAGGATTGGTTGCTCATTGGGAGCGACTGCCAAGTGGAGTTCTTCGATCCAACCGGAAACGCTCGCGTTGGATTGGAATCGTGCGAGGAAGGCCTCATGGCAGACGGGAAATGGGTACGGCATCGGACACTGAATGGAGACCAGACCCATCAGGGCCGCCAAGTTCAGTTCCATAGCAGAGGCTGGACCATGCAGCGCGTGAAACTCTATGCGTACTAATCGTGTTAGCATGGAGACATGCTGGGTCTTGCCGTTGGAGCCGTCCTTTTAGGTGCGATGATCGGAACAGGGATGGAATCTGGACCCGTCGACCGAAAAGCAACCGCCGAAACCAAAGCGCTTTTCAAGAACCTCAAGAGACTTTCCAAAAGGGGAGTGCTCTTTGGTCACCAATCGGCAACCGAGTATGGCCGAGGCTGGTCTGGACAGGAGGACCGCTCGGATGTGAAGTCGGTCGTCGGCTCGCATCCCGCCGTGATAGGCCTTGATTTCATGGGGCTGAGCAATCGACCGGCATCGGAAATCGAAGCCGAAAAAGAGCGACTGCGCAAGCTCGTTGAGGCAACTTACAACCGGGGAGGAGTGGTCACCATCGCTTGGCACATGCCCAACCCTGTAACCGGAGCAGCTTTCTATGCCCGCAAAGATGCTCCCGAAACCACCGTCAGCCAAATTCTCCCCGGCGCGGCCCATCACGATAAGTTCAGGGCGATCCTCAAGGACGTCGCGGATTTTGCCAAGCGCTGCAAGGGGAAAGACGGCAGATCGGTCCCGATGATCTTTCGGCCCTGGCACGAATTCGATGGAGACTGGTTCTGGTGGGGGGCTAAACACTGTTCAATCGAGGAGTTCAAAGAGCTCTTCCGATTCACCGTGAATGAGTTGAGAGACGTCCACGGGGTATCCAACTTCCTTTACGCATTCTCCCCAGATTGCAGATTCGACACCGAGGAGGAGTTCTTAGAGCGTTACCCTGGAGACGAATACGTCGACATGGTGGGGTTTGACGACTACGCTCACTTCGGCCGAGATGGCTACAAACTCGACGAGGGACTTAAGCGATTGAAAGTCGTCTCTGACCTCGCGAAGAAGCGAGGCAAATTGGCCGCCTTCACGGAGACCGGGCTGGAAAGCATCCCAAATCCGACTTGGTGGACCGACGTCTTGTTGAAGACACTCAAGTCTCCTGGGCTGGAAATCTCCTACGTTTTGGTTTGGCGTAACGATCAGAATAGCCCGACCCACTACTACGCTCCCGTGCCAGGACACCCCTCTGCCCCTGACTTCGTGAAGTTCTTCAACGATCCATTCACCCTCTTCGAGCGAGATCTGAATGGGATCTACAAGGGCTAGAGTTTTCTGCTTTGCGAGGCACGGGACGAGCGTCATTCATCAGATTTTCGCAAAGCCTCTCTGATGGCGAAAAAACCAAAATCGTTAGGCAACGATCTGTAGTGCTGCTGAAAAATGCACTTGATTTAACAAACGCTCTTTATTCTTGGGGCGCAATGTTGGATCGACGGACGTTTCTGAAGTCTTCGGCAGTCTTTGGGTTATTCGGTGTAGAGGGATTTCTTGCTCGGCCCTCTCTTGCGGCCAGCGCATTACGGCGAGACGCAGGAAACGCGATTCGTGGGTACGGGGACCTAACCCCAAAGGCAACGGAGAACACCGGCGAGAAGCTATTGGCGCTTCCAGACGGCTTTAAGTACACCGTTTTTGGAAAGGTTGGAGAGAAGATGTCGGATGGTTTTCTCACTCCTGGTGCACACGATGGAATGGCCTCTTGGATGCATAAGGGCACAATCCGGATTGTTCGAAACCACGAACTAAGGAACTTGGCAAAGCCTGCCTCTCACATCGGCGACGCGGAAGTGAGCTACGACCTTACCGGAGGAGCTGGAACCACCACGTTGGTTGTCGATCCACAAACGAGGCTTTTGAAGGAGTCCTTTGTTTCGCTCAGCGGAACAATGGTCAACTGCGCGGGCGGTCGCACGCCGTGGGGAACGTGGATCAGTTGCGAGGAGACGACATGCGGTTCGGGCAAGGGGCAGGTTTATCACAAAGATAAGGAACAGGGCGGAGGTTATGATAAGGAGCACGGCTACAACTTTGAAGTCTCCTTCCTTGCCAATGGTGCGACGAAGGCGGAGCCGCTAAAGGCAATGGGCCGCTTTGTGCACGAGGCGGTCGCCGTTGATCCATCAACGGGAATCGTCTATCAAACAGAAGATCACGGCTCAGCGGGATTCTATCGCTTTATTCCAGACGTTCCTACCCAGCTTGCGGTGGGCGGCCGCTTAGAGATGGCGAAGGTCATCGGGAAGGATAAAGTCGACACGCGCAAGGGACAGAAGGCACAACAGACCTACGAAATCGAGTGGGTCTCAATCGAGGACCCGGATCCGTCAAACGCATTTGCGGACGAGCTTGCGGTTGCGAAGCAAGGCTGGGAGAAGGGCGCGGCGATCTTTGGCCGACTAGAAGGCGCCTGGTATGCCGATGGGTGCATCTATCTGAACAGCACCGATGGGGGCGATGCCAAGAAGGGGCAAATCTGGCGTTATCGCCCGAAAGGATTGGCGACAGGTGAACTCACGCTCCTGTTTGAATCTCCCGGCGCCGAGATTCTGGATATGCCCGACAACCTCTGTGTTTCGCCTCGTGGCGGGCTGGTGGTTTGCGAAGATGGAGACGGCACGAACTATGTTCGGGGACTAGCTCCGGATGGGCTCCTGTTCGACTTTGCGCTAAACCTGCACAACAACAGTGAATTCACGGGCGCGACCTTTTCTCCACAGGGCGATACGCTCTTTGTGAATATTCAGAACCCCGGAATGACCTTCGCCATTTGGGGTCCCTGGGATCGCGGAG
>CAYYJX010000146.1:3552-4882 GCA_964471545.1 uncultured Fimbriimonas sp.
CCGAAGCCCGCGTTGGCGAAGAACGGATCGTCGGCCGCGAGCGCTATGAACAGAGGAGGTGCGTCCGCTGGAGCTTTGACTGCGGCAAGCGGACCGTACACGTTGCCGATGAACGCTGGTTTAGCTTCAGGAGCGTACAGCGTGGTGGAAAGCGTCAGCATTGCGCCTGCCGAAAAGCCGATCATGCCAACCTTCTCCGGATCGACGTTCCATTCCTTTGCTCGTTCGCGAACGAGGGCGAACGCGGCTTTTGCGTCGGCGATCATTGGCGCTAGAGTGACCGAAGGGTCTTGCGTTCCTGCCGGACGTCTAGCCGCCCCAGAGAACATCTGGCGCATCGACTCCTCAAACTCGGGCATGGTGGCAGGGGTTTGGTTCAAACGGTACTTCAAAACGAAAGCGGCTACGCCTTTTGCCGCAAGTGCCTTGGCAACGTTCCAGCCTTCGTTCTCCATTGAGAGCGTTCGAAATCCACCGCCGGGTGCAACGATCACTGCGGCTCCGGTGGACTTGCCTGTGGCGGGAAGAAACGGAGTGAGCGTGGCGATGGTCACGTTTCGCGCGAAGACACTGCCGTATTGAGAGTGCCACGCCTCTTTGTTGGTGGCTCCCGGGAGTTCACCGGTGCCCAGCACGATCGCGCTCGGCTGGTTAGGAGTGGCAATGGGAGTCATCTTATCGTTCTGTGCAAACGCGTTCATTGAGGCAAGGAAAAGGCAAGCAGTGATGCAACTGTGCATCCGTCCAAGGCGCGCATTCGCTCGATTGGACGGTAGGTTCGATAGCGAGAGTTTCATTGCAGTTCAACATCCGATGAACGATGACCGCTCTTCGATGATGCAGCCTTCGATCATCGGATGAGTGGATGATACAACGTTAAAACTCCCTCGAAAATGAACTTTTTCCGCAATGAAGTCGTGGTTTTCACCCACGAACAGAGATTTATCGAGACATCCTCTTAAAGGATCGGAGACCCGAGTTTTCTATCTTCGAGTACTGCCTTCAACAGATCGAACACAAGTCCGCTTCCTTGATAAACGCTCCCAAGCTGTTCTCCCGCTCTGTTTGAAAATGCTGCGACTGCAAGCCTTTCTTTCGGTAGAAACGAGACTTGGAGCGTATAGCCGTTAATCGCACCCGGTCGTTCGACAACCGGCCTGAAAGCCGACGGCGCATCGCCTTCAGTTGGGTCGATAGCATAATTGCCCAATCCCTGAAATCCGCCGTACTGACTTCCAGAATCAAGCCACTGTTTCCCAATGGGTGAATTGAGGGTGAACTTCATCCACCGCGAGAGGTCTTCGGCGTTGCTCAACAAACCGCCACCTGC
>CAYYJX010000147.1:0-4852 GCA_964471545.1 uncultured Fimbriimonas sp.
TCTTGCCACGGCTCCGCCGTTCTGGATTCAGGGTTGAACCCATAAACCCAGGGTTGGCACCCTGGGCTACGATGATGATCGCGGCTCCGCCGCTTTTGATGGGTCGGCATGAAGGGAAATTCCTCCCGATGGGAGAATGTCTCGGGGACCACCCCGGCCTTTCGGGCCACCCCTACCAAGCCTGCCCCGATCGATCGGGAAGGGGAATTGGGTCTGGTCGGTTGTCGATTGCTGGTCGAGAAAAGGCTTCCGGTTAGTATCCGTAAGGGAGGAGCCCAAGATATCCGTACGCTTGGGTGAGACTTTTTGGAATGAACCTTCGCTCCGGTGCGTCCTCAACGGCGCAGTGTCGACGGGACATGTCGAAACCTAGATTCTTTGAAAATGGGATTTCCGCAGATCTGATGCCGAAGGTTCCGCACGATTCGTGGTTACTGCTCCGGCTCGGGGCTAAGAATCCATTCTGGTCGAACGTCTCGAGCTTCGTGAAGGACCCTGACTACAAGGAGTTCGCTCTGGAGAACAGCATAGAAAACGATAAAGGGCGGTTCCGGAAACGACCGGACTTGGACACCACGTCGATCAAACTCAGGTCGCCTTCTTCCCACGGCTGGGTTCTCCGAGAGAAGATCAAGGGATGCCGTTATCACATCAATCATCTTCTCCGCACGTGTGACACTCGCCGCGTCTGAGATGTATTCATATATTCCCAGCATGTCTGCCTTAGCGGGTTCAGAAAGAACAACCCTCAATCGTCGGTATCAAGATTCGGCAACATACCGGGGCTTCTTTGCCTTCACACGCTCTGCCCCCAGTCGCTTTATTTCCGCAGCATCAAACGGCATCTTCCGACCCTCCAGTGCCGCATCGATTCCTTGGTGAACATCGTTCGTTAGAGATTCTAAACGCGCCCGCTGCTCCAAATCTTGCTGGATGAGCAGACGCAGGCCTGCTCGAATCACCTCGCTCTGGTTCGCATAGAGCCCTCTGTCCAGGAAAGATCGCACGGCCGAATCAAGCTCACGCGTGAGCGAAACGTTCATGGTTTTAATCTGACTCACACTCCTAGAATACGACAAGACCGGCAACTATTGACAATTATTGCCAACTCTCTCACCACGGTTTTTCGCGATACTGGACCGCTTCTGCCAAATGAACTTTGCGCACCTGATCTTCCCCCGCGAGGTCGGCGATGGTGCGGGCGACCCGCAGAATGCGGTCGAAAACTCGACCCGAGATGTTCATTCGAGCCGCGACCTGACGCATCAAGGCATCGCCTTCCGCGTCCAACGGAACCATATCTCTAATCTGGCGTGGCGACATCTTCGCGTTCACCTGGGGTTTGCCGAACCGCCGCGTTTGACGCTCTCGAGCCGCCACCACCCGGGCGCGAATGGTGCTGCTATCCTCCGCCGGAGCCATGTCTAGCAGTTCGTCGGGCTTGAGCCGAGGCACCTCTAGGTGGATATCGATTCGGTCGAGCAATGGACCAGAAATCTTGGACGCGTAACGCACGCACTGAGTGGGAGTGGAAACGCACTTCTGCTCCGGCAAGCCCCGATACCCGCACGGGCACGGGTTCATGGCGCCGATGAGAATGCACTCGGCCGGGAAGGTGAGCGTGTTCTGCACCCGAGCGACCGTCACCACGCCGTCTTCCAACGGCTGACGCAGCGCCTCTAGAACCGTTCGGTCGAACTCCGGCATTTCGTCCATGAACAGCACGCCGAAATGCGCCAACGAAACTTCGCCCGGTTTTGGATTCTTGCCGCCGCCAACCAACGCCGCGTAGCTGGCGCTATGGTGCGGCGATCGGAAGGGTCGCTCCCAGACCAGCCCGGTTTTGTGCCCCTTTTGACCCGCCGCCGAATGCACCCGCGTGACCTCGATCGACTCTTCCAAAGCCAAGGGCGGCAAGATGGTGGGCAATCGGCGAGCCAGCATGGTTTTGCCCGATCCCGGCGGACCGACCATGAGAATGTTGTGTCCCCCTGCCGCCGCGATCTCGAGCGCGCGGATGGCGTGCCGCTGACCCTTGACGTCGCTGAAATCGACCTCGTACCGCACCGATTCACTGGGCGCAGAGGCATCGAAACGAGTGGGCGTGAAGAGACTGGATCCGTTGAGCAGTTCCACGGCCTCGATGAGCGATTCCACGCCGTACACCTCTAGACCCACCGCCACCGCAGCTTCCGCGGCGTTTTGCTTCGGCAGAATGAGCCTTCGAACGCCCTTCTCTAAAGCCATGAGCGCCACGCTGACTGCGCCGTCGATGGGTCGCAGCTTGCCGTCCAGACCCATTTCGCCCAGGATCATGGTGCCTTCCAGCTCCGAGATCGGCACCGAGCCATGTGCGGCGGCGATGGCAATGGCGATCGGAAGATCGAGCGAGGGACCCTCTTTACGAATGTCGCCGGGGGCGAGGTTGACCAAGATGTTGCGATTACGGGGCCAATCCAGCTCGGAGTTTCGAACCGCCGATTTGACCCGTTCGCGGCTCTCTTCCACCGCCTTATCCGGCAACCCAACCAGCGTGAAACGGGGTTCGCCAGAGGCAGGGACGAGATCGACCTCGATGACGATGGGCAACGCCTCGATTCCCACCAACGTGGCGGAATGAGCCTGCGAAATCACGCCCAAAGGCTCTTAGCCTCCGTTCCGCTTGGGGGCGCTTCCGCCACCCGTGGAACCGCCGCCTGTTCCTTTTCCGCCGTTGCCGGCACCCCCCAGTGTAGAGGGCGGAATGGGCGTACCTGCCGCAGAAAACTCGATCGTATCGGGCTTGTTCTTCTCCACTGGGAGCGGAGCCAGCTTGAACTTGAGGCTGGACTTGACCAGTTTGTATTCAATGGAGCCGGTCCCGTAATCACTGCCACCCGGGAACATCATCCGCTTGGTTTCGAGGTTCACCTTGAGCGGGATTCGCCCCGAAACGTTGATTCTTGCCGACCCGATAAAATCGGTGGCGCCCACGCCGGGCATCTCTCGATAGCTAAAGAGAACGTCGATGAAGTCTAGGGTTCGGCGGGTGATGTTCACCACCATGGCGGCTTCGGGAACCCCGTCTTTGGTTTTGGGAAACTCGCGATTCCAAATGTTCTTGGGGGCGTTTGGGTTCTCGTTGGGGTCTGGACCCAAACCTCGGAACACGCGCGAGAGTCGCTCTTCAAACGCGTCCTTCTCTGCCGGGGCGTACGAGTAAGCGCCGTTTTTGAACAGACCGAATTCGCGCTCAAGGGGTTGAAGATCGGCGGGGGCGGGGATGACCTCTTCTTCCAGCGTCGTCGAAAGCCGCTTGGTGCCCGTTTTGAACGTGAAACCGTCGTCTCTTACCGCCGAGATGGTGCACTCGACCGAGTCTAGCCACAGCACATCGATCTGCTCGGCCTTGTTGACGAAGTTGAATTTTCGTTCGTAAGCCCAGTACGCACCCGCGCTGAAAGGAGCTCGAATCACCTGTGCGGCCGCACTGACAAAAAGCAAAGTAGAGATCATTTCGCTAGCAGGTCCTCGTTCGTTTACAGGTCTTCCTCGCCGGGCTTCTTATAGCCGTTGCGTCTTGCCATTTCTTCTTTGGCCACGGAGCTTTTGGTGGCCGCCTCTTGCTGAAGCAGTTGGGCGCGATTGTCCTCTGCCTGCTCCACCTCTTTTTGAAGCTCCTTTTGGGTTTGCTTCTGCTGTCGGAAGGTTTCCCAGGGTCGAAGGCTTGCCGCCACTCCACCCGCGAAGGCTAAAAACATGAGGGCGTATACGCCTGCGTTCGATTTCCGACGTCTCCGTGCCATCCTTGCGCTCTCAGCTTCATTCTAGCCGGAATCGGGTTGAACGCACGGCACCTAAGCAAGTGAGCCTGCAAGATCTCCTTTTGCATTCGGCGACCTTTGACAATCTACTCCAAAAGTACCGTTTCGTGATAAACTTCCTTCGATGCCATCGCATCATTCTAAAGATCAACTCACTGACAACCGTGCAATGAACCATGAATTCGTCAACCGATCCTTTTGAAATCAACTTTCTTGCAACGCGTCGCACACAATGAAAAGAGCGCTTTGTAAGGGTATGTCAGTGGCGACTCTTGTCGCCGTTTTCTCATGTGCGAATGCGCAACACTACTCGCTTCACGCTCCAGTGTATTTCGACCCCTACGGTGCCTTCTCGATAGACTCAATCACCAACAATTCTAAGTTGCTGCGGCTTTACGACCTCATCGAAACGAATCCGAAGGAATCGTATGCGCAATTCAAGAAGTTGTACGCATCAGATTCAAGGGAGCTATTGCACTATCACGGAATGCTAATCAGCGCCATGAAGGCGTCGAAGCTTCCTGAAGCCCTTGAACTGGTTGCCAACGATATCGAGGTGGAATATCGCGCTCTTATGAAGATGGGAGGAGGGCGTTTTCGCCCTACACCCTCCTTGCATCTAGCCGTTATGTTGGGAAAGAGTCTCTATATTGGGGATCTTAGTGATCCCAATAGAGTAAAGCCCAAAGGACAACTGACACGGCGGGTTGAATTTTTACTTGATTCGCCTCCTCAAGAATTGGACTATAACCGGCTTTCTAAGCAAGAACGAATGTTAGGTGGCTTTCTAGCTCTTCAATCAATGGATCAAACTCGATCCCGTCTATGGGCCGACCGTCTATGCACGGATTATCCAAACGATGCCGGACCCCACTTCATGCGCTTTCATGCGTACAACACGGGGGTAGATAGGCGCTGGGTAGGCGGGAAGGAGGTGCCTCTTCCAGAGAAAGACCATCGACAGGAATCGATAGCTCTATCCGAGATTGTAAAGGCACAACAGCTCGCCCCGAGGAATGCGACGATTGCGTACTATGCCGGCCTTATAT
>CAYYJX010000148.1:0-4830 GCA_964471545.1 uncultured Fimbriimonas sp.
AAGAGTCAGCTGCTCTACCAACTGAGCTAACGATCCACGTTTGCGAACAAGATTATACCGAGTCAAAAGGAACGCGTGCAACAGGTACAGGGGATTCGACCCTACTGGACGCAAAATCGGCATCCGTCGACTGTTACGAATCGTACATATCCGAATTGACGATCATAAACCAACTAGCCCCGAGGTCGGCCAAGGCGAGAACCACTAGGCCGATTCCGAATGCCGGAGATAAGGCAATCGCAATCGGAGCGATCAGCAGGGTGAATGCATCAAAGCAAACGCAGCCCCAGGCAAACCATCTCGCATGCTCTCGAATGAAAGGAAGCTTGATGAGAAAAAGGATCGCTACGATGAGGGTGAGCAGACCTGTTCCGATCGAAATTGGATCTGCTTGCAGCCTTCCCTTCCCCGAGCCAATCCCAAGCGCCATCATGATGCGAAAGCAGCCGTTCACGAAGTACACGGTGCTTGCCAGAAAGTAGCCCGGCCAATACCAGGTGGGTGTCTTCACTTCCCGGTAGGCATTCACGCCCGGCACGTAACTCCCCACTCCTTTCGGCCTTGCAGCACTTACCAGTGAAGCGGAACAGAACGGGCACGCATCTACATTGGCGACTATTTGCTGACTACATGCGGGACATCGCATGTATCCCGGCAAGAGCGAGTCGCCAAGCGATTTAGGATCCTTTACAGCCACGTGTTTCTCACTCGGTCTCGCCGATCAAATAAATCATCAGGCAGTTGAACATAAAATCAACCACCGAGGCAATCACGAAAACCAAACCCGCCGCTCCCATAGCCGCCGCTATAGCCAGGGTGCCGGGAATGCCGATCAATGCGAAGATGATGGAGAGGCTACAAAGAAAAACGACACCGTTTCTGATGAACTGAATTCGCAGAATCAGCCCAAGGCCTTTCACAACGCCTAGGCCATTGACGATCAGAAGCAGAACATTGATGTCTTCGTCCGGCTTTCGAGTGATCAGCATCCGGAGGGAACTCACCAGGGCGTAGAGGATGAAGTACCCAGCGATTGTGTAATACGCCGGCCAGATCCACTTCGGCTTGCCAAAGTAGTCGACGTTGTGCTCGTCGTAGTCGAAAAGCTTCTTTTTGCCGCCTGCTGCACCGCCTTGCTTAGGACGAACAACGTTAGTGAGAGATGTGCCGCAGAACTGACAAACCTGAAATGCAGGTGGAACTGAGTTTTTGCAATTAGGACACGTAATGAAGTCTGTGGTAAGGCTCACGGATCTGTACTCAGGTACAGCATATCAAACTTCGGAAGCCATGACTATATCTTAACATTCATTTAAGGAACAAAATGAGAACGGCGCGCCTTACGGTGTTAGTCATGAACGCTCTCCTCATTGCCCTTGCCCTTCAAAGCGGCGCCTCAGCCCAGGCATCGCCTTCTAAGTTCCCTACCGCACCGGAGCTATCCGGAACCGAGTGGCTTAATACGAAGGACACCGAGACCGTAGCCAAGTACAAGGGACGCATCACGCTCGTACACTTCTGGGCCTTCGCTTGTGGCAACTGCAAGAACAATCTGCCCGCAATTCAACGACTCACCGAGAAGTTCGCGAAGCAAGGGCTTGTAACAGTTGGCATCCACACGCCGGAAATTGAAATCGAGAAGAAAGTGGAGAACGTTCAAAAAGCAATCGAGAAACACAAGATCACCTATCCAGTCTTGATTGATGGCGAATACAAGATGTGGAAGGCCTTTGGAACGCAGTGGTGGCCCACGCTCTATATCATCGATCAGAACGGTAAGGCGCGATGGTACGCCGCAGGTGAGCTCAACTACGGGGAGAGAAAGGGTGAATCTGAAGCCGAACAGGTGATTCAATCCTCGCTCAAGCGTAAGGGTCCGTAAGCTTCGACGATAAGCAAAATGGGACTCTGAGCGGATGCTCGGAGTCCCATTTTTTGTTCCGCCTAAGGCGGCGAACTACATCTTAATTTCGATATCTACGCCACTGGGAAGATCGAGTCGCATCAGCGCGTCGATGGTCTTGTTGCTCGGCTCGTGAATATCGATCAGGCGGTTGTGGGTTCGAAGCTCGAAGTGCTCCATCGACTCCTTGTCGATGTGCGGACCTCGAATAACGCACCAGCGTCGAATGTGGGTGGGAAGGGGCACTGGACCCTTCACGCGAGCGCCCGTGCGCTTTGCGGTTTCCACAATCTTCTCTGCGGATTGATCGATGGTGCGATGGTCATACGCACGAAGACGAATTCGAACTCGAATACCTGCCATAAGTTTCTCCGACCGTGAATTACAGGCGAATGCGCCCCAACCTCTCGGTCCGGTGGAATTATACCTGAGGCAACAAAAAAGCCCCTGATCCGCAAGGGACCAGGGGCTCTGCGATCACTCGAATTACTCGAGGATCTTGGTGATGGAGCCTGCACCGACGGTTCGGCCGCCTTCTCGAATGGAAAGCTTGGAACCGATTTCGATAGCGATCGGCGAGATGAGCTCGATGGTCATGGAGACGTTGTCTCCGGGCATGCACATTTCAGCAACTGCGCCACCTTGACCTCGAATCTCAACGATCGAACCGGTAACGTCCGTCGTTCGGAAGAAGAACTGGGGTCGGTAGCCCGCGATGAACGGGGTGTGTCGACCGCCCTCTTCCTTGGAGAGAACGTAAACCTCGGCGTCGAACTTGGTGTGCGGGGTGATGGAACCCGGCTTGCAGATAACCATGCCGCGCTCGATGTCCTTTCGGTCCACGCCTCGGAGAAGCAGACCGACGTTGTCGCCTGCCTCACAGTAGTCGAGGAGCTTTCGGAACATTTCGATACCCGTACAGGTCGTCTTTCGCTTCTCAGCGAGACCGACGATCTCGACTTCTTCCATGGACTTGAGCTGACCTCGCTCAACACGACCGGTTGCAACCGTACCGCGGCCCGTAATGGTGAACACGTCTTCGACAGCCATCAGGAACGGCTTGTCCTTGTCGCGCTCAGGGGTCGGGATGTAGCTGTCAACAGCGGCCATCAGCTCGAGGATGCCGGCAACGTACTTGTCTTCGAAGTTGACGGTGCCAGACTCAACGACGTCCAGAGCCTTTCGTGCGGAGCCCTTGATGATCGGCGTGTTGTCGCCATCAAAGCCGTACTTGCTCAGAAGATCGCGGATCTCCATCTCGACGAGCTCAAGCAGCTCTTCGTCATCGACTGCATCAACCTTGTTGATGAAGACGACGATGTAAGGAACACCAACCTGTCGAGCAAGCAGAATGTGCTCTCGGGTTTGCTGCATCGGACCGTCCGTACCGGCCACGACGAGGATCGCACCGTCCATTTGGGCGGCGCCGGTGATCATGTTCTTGATGAAGTCGGCGTGTCCCGGACAGTCGACGTGTGCGTAGTGTCGGGTCTCGGTCTCGTACTCTTGGTGCGAGATGTTGATCGTGATACCGCGGGCCTTCTCTTCGGGAGCGGAGTCGATCTCGTCGTATCGCTTCGCTTGTGCGAGACCCTTCTGTTGAAGGACGCCGGTGATCGCTGCCGTCAACGTGGTCTTGCCGTGGTCGACGTGACCAATCGTACCGATGTTGACGTGCGGCTTCGTTCTCTCGAATTTAGCTCTTGCCATTTTTTCTTTGTTTCCTTAGCTCTTTAATTATCTCTTATCGAGGCCCAGGGATGCCTTATCGGCCGCCCTGTGCTTTCGAAATGATCTCGTTTGCGATGTTGACGGGCACCGGCTCGTAGTGAGACGGCGTCACGTTCGGCTGGGCTCGGCCCTGAGTGAGCGAGCGCAGCGTGGTGACGTACCCGAACATCTCAGCAAGGGGCACATGCGCATTGATGACGGTGACTCCGCCGAGCGCGGGCTCCATGCCCTCGATTCGGCCTCGTCGTCCGTTCAAGTCGCCCACAACGTCGCCAACGTTTCCGTCCGGCGTCGTTACTTCGACATGCATGATCGGCTCCTTCAGAATCGGATTCGCCTTCTTCATGGCTTCCTTGAAAGCCAAGACTCCAGCTTGCTTGAACGCGTTTTCGTTCGAGTCGACGTCGTGGTAGCTACCATCGATGAGCGACACCTTCACGTCAACAACCGGGTAACCGGCGATGACGCCCGAAAGCAGACCTTCTCGAACACCCTTTTCAACTGCGGGGATGTATTCACGAGGAATCGAACCACCCACAACCTTGTTCTCGAAGACGAAGCCTTGACCAATCTCCAGCGGCTCCATCTCGATCTTACAGACACCGTACTGACCGGAACCACCCGTTTGTCGGATGAATCGGCCCTCTGCTACGGACTTGCCTGCAACGGTTTCTCGATAGGCGACCTGAGGCTTACCTTGGTTCGCTTGTACGCCGAACTCTCGGTTCAATCGGTCGACGATGATCTCAAGGTGAAGCTCACCCATACCGGAGATGATCGTTTGACCGGACTCAGCGTCGGTGTAGACGCGGAACGTCGGATCTTCTTGTGCCAGTCGTTGAAGCGATTGACCAAGCTTCTCTTGGTCAGCCTTCGACTTCGGCTCGATCGCGATTTGGATAACCGGCTCGGGGAACTTGATCGATTCCAGAGCGATTAGTTGGTCCGGATCGCAGATCGTGTGACCCGTGTTCACATCGCCAAGACCGATAACGCCTACGATTTCGCCTGCGTACGCCTCGTCGATGTCCGTTCGGTCGTTCGCGTGCATTTCAAGAATTCGGCCTACGCGCTCGTTTCGCACTCGGAAGTCGTTCGTTTGCGGGTCGCGGTAGGTGATCGCAACCGCCGAACCCTTCTTGAGGCTACCGGAGTAAACGCGCATGTAGGTCAAGCGCCCGACGTACTTGTCGGAC
>CAYYJX010000149.1:0-4763 GCA_964471545.1 uncultured Fimbriimonas sp.
GCAACTCTTTCAGGGCCGATTGGGTAACGTTTGCTCGATCGAGCGAATGTCTGGAATGAACCAGGCGCTTTTCTCGTCTTAATAAACAGATGGTTCGCCACGACGCGAACTTGCTTTGGGCGGAGCCGCCCGGAAGAACCATGCACGACGAAACGATGACCCGTTACCGCGAATGGCAGCTTCGACTTCTGGCGCGCACGCTAGAAACCGATCCCGAGCGATTTGACGAGATTCTTGAGCACGGGTTCGTCGCCTTCCCCAGCCTCAAAGAAGAACTCGTCCTCGGCGCGGTTCATCAGGGGTACTTGGATGCCGCTCACGCCGCCGATTTCCTCCACCTATCCGTGGAGCGCTTTGAAGAGATTTACGAGAAGTATCTAGACGACCATCGCTCCATTGGCTTGGTGATCGTTCGATCCGAGCGTGGTGAGGCCATCCTCGCCGAAAGCAAAGTGCCCGTGTGGGAGATCGTTCGAGCCTATCGAAAGAATCCATCCGTCGAGGCTTTGGATGCTAGATTCCCCGGAATCTCGACGGTAGAGATAGAAGCCTCTTTGCGATTCGCTCGGCGTCACGCAGAAGAAATTGAAGCGGCGATCAGCCAGTACGAGAACAGCCGCATCGCAACGGCATCGATCTTCTAAGCTAAGGGACCTGATCAGCGGACGGAAGTGTTTTTACGCTGCCGGAAATGTTCGTGACGAACCAAGTCCAAGAAAGGATTCACGGGATCACACATTTCTTTTGGAGATTGGGTATTATCTGCGGGTTAGGTTATGGCAAACACGAAATCGAGCAAGAAGGACCTGCGCCGCATCGCGAAGCGCACGAAGCAAAACACCGCAGTGCGAAGCGCGCTGAAGACGTACATCAAGAAGACCCGATCTGCGGTGAAGACCACCGAAGTTCCGGCTTCCCAAGAAGCGTTGGTCAAGGCTATCAAGGCTCTGGACAAGGCTGCACAAAACGGCGTCATCCACAAGAACCAAGCTGCTCGCCGAAAGTCGCGAATCGCGAAGCAAGTAGCGGCTCTGGCAAAGGGCTAAGTTCTCGCTCGTTTCAACTACATAACCCGAATAACGAAGCCTCTCGATCCTTGATCGAGGGGCTTTTTGCTCTTGTGCGCCTAATGCCTGAGCTAGACTGTATTTTCACCGGTGGCAACCGTTCCTTCTCCATCGCCCTCCCCTGATCGATCTTTGGATCGGGCGTTTGGCGGTGTCTGGACTCCTATTGAAGCCGCCCTCACATTCATCGGTGAAACGTCGGCTTTGCTTTGGGACGCGCTCCGACGGCTCTTCAAGGGTCGATTCGAAGCCGCTGAAACCCTGAATCAGATGGCCTTCGTCGGTGCCAGCAGCGTGCCGATCGTTGCCCTCACCGGATTCTTCTCCGGAGCCGTCTTCAGTCTTTATCTCTCCAGGTTCTTGGGCGATTACGGCGCCACGAGTTTTGTGGGTGCCACTATTGCCATCGCCATGGCTCGCGAAGTGGGCCCAGTGCTCGCCGGTCTCATGGTCGCCGCACGGTGCGGATCGGCCATGGCGGCGCAAATTGGAACCATGCAGGTGACCGAGCAGATTGACGCCCTGAAAATGCTGAGCGTTCACCCCACCAACTACCTGGTGATTCCAAGGTTACTTGCAGGCATTTTGATGCTCCCAATTCTCGGAATGGTCTGCATTTGGTCTGGCACGGTGGGAGGCCTGCTGGTTGCCATGAGCGAGAACATTCCCTCCGGCACTTACCTTTCCTCCATCACTCAGTACGTCACCATGCGAGACCTCTTTGAAGGGCTCTTCAAAACGCCGTTCTTTGGCGTGATTGTGGTGTTGGTAGGTTGCCAGCAGGGGCTAAGAACCACAAACGGCGCGGTCGGCGTCGGACGATCGACCACCAACGCGGTGGTGATCTCTATGGTTCTGGTGTACGTAGCCGACTTTGTGCTTGCCAGACTGCTGAACAGTTAGATTCATCGCGTAATCTAGGCTCATGCCTCAAGCCGGAACGAACGCTCCCGACGACCTGGGATTCTTAAACCTTAACCCGGCCGATTACGGCTTGAGCGAACCCCTGAGCGACGATGTGCGTCTGCTCGACCGACTGCTCGGCGAGGTACTGCTTCGCTACGAAGGCCAATGGCTGGTCGATGCCGCTCGAAAACTTGCCGCCGACCCGGAACTGAACATCGCCACCCTTGCCGAAGAGATTTCGGAACTCAAGACCCCCGAAGGGATTAGGCAGGTGGCCAAGGCGTTCACCGTTCTCTTCCAGCTGATCAACGCCGCCGAACAGAAAGAGATCGTGCGGGTGAATCGCTCTCGAAAAGGCGGTCGGCGTGAGTCCATTCAAGAAACGGTGCAATCATTGGCGGAAGGGATCGGCCTGGAAGCCGTGGAGAAGAAGCTCAGTGAGGTGGACATCGTGCCCACGCTTACCGCACACCCTACTGAAGCCAAGCGTAAGGCGATCTTAGACAAGCTTCTTGCCATCTCGAACCTGTTGGCAGATAGGGACCGCGTCACGGGACTGGACAGGCCACTGGATTACGATCGGCAGATCCTGCCTGCTATCGAGCGAACCCTTTCTGAGTTGTGGCTGACCGACGAGATGCGCTCCACCCAGTTGACCGTGGACGAAGAGGTTCGTAACGCGCTGTACTTCTTCAATCGAACCATCTTCGACGTGGTCTCTTGGCTCCACGAGGACCTGGAGAATGCGTTTGAATCGCTTTCGGGCGAGCGCCCTGCGGTGCTCCCGCTGCTTCGCTACCGTTCGTGGGTGGGGGGAGACCGAGACGGTAATCCAAACGTCACCGCATCGGTGACCCTACAAACGCTCGCCTCTCAGCGGAAAGCCGCCATTGAGCACTACCTGAAGGAGGTTGACGGATTGCGGTGGGAACTGACCCAGAGTCGCAAGCTTTCAACCGTCACCGCGGAAGTGGATGCACTCATCGACAGTGGGCGATCATTTTTGGAAGACTGGGAGCGCAACCGATATTCGCAAGAACCTTATGTGCTTGTACTACTCATTCTAGAGCGACGGTTGGAAGCGACTCTTGCAGGAAGAGCCGGTCAGTACGATTCTTGGGATGAGTTCTGGTCGGACCTTGTAACGGTTCAAGAATCTCTGGTGGACGCCGGGAGCGTGGACGTTGCCTTTGGCTCTCGCCTCGATCGGCTGGTCTCGAAGGTGCAGGTGTTCGGTTTTCACCTTGCCACCTTGGATATTCGTCAGCACAGCGACGAGCATGGTCGGGCGATTGCCGAGATGTACGTGGCGGCGGGAATTCTGGCAACCGCTCAGGACTACCTGAACGCGTCAGAGTCTCAGAAACTGCAGTGGTTGAAGGCCGAGCTAGCCAATCCACGCCCAATGCTTCCACGCGATCACCGCAAGGGAGAATCGTTGGAGCGCGTGCTCAGCACACTAGAAGCGGTGAGGCAATCGGTGAAGAAAGATCCCTCGTCCGTCCGCACCTACATTGTCTCCATGACTCACGCCAAGAGCGACTTGTACGAAGTGCTCTTGCTCCTTAAAGAAAGCGATCTCCTGTCTCGAAGTGTGGACGATTCGGGTCAAACCCGGTTCCAATCTCCATTACAGGTGGTGCCGCTCTTTGAGACCATCGAGGATCTTGCCCGGGCATCCTCGTTTATGATCGAGATTCTGTCTGAGCCCGCCTTCCGAGACTTGGCTGTTCCCTACCAGGAAGTGATGCTGGGCTATAGCGATTCCAGCAAAGACGGCGGTTACCTGGCAGCCAACTGGAGCCTTCAGAAGGCCATTTACGAACTGTCCAAAGTGCCCGAGAAAACCGGTATTGACCTGCGATTGTTCCATGGTCGAGGAGGAACGGTTGGTCGCGGCGGCGGACGTGCGAGCCGTGCGATCCTTAGTCAGCCCGCGGGACCACACCGTCATCAGGTTCGATTCACGGAGCAGGGCGAAGTTATTAGTTTCCGCTACTTAGTTCCAACAATTGCTCACCGACACCTTGAGCAGATTGTGAGCGCTTGCCTGATCGCCGCATGTGCGCCCGCCGAAGATTCGTCGGAAGAGACCTATGGCACAGTTATGGATCGTTTGGAAGCCGAATCACGGGAGGCCTATCGTGGCCTTGTTTACAACCATCCAGGCTTTTGGGACTTTTACACGCAGGCGACTCCAATTGAGCCGATTTCGCTGCTGCCCATTGCGTCTCGACCCGTGTACCGCCCTGGAAAGGCGCTAAGCGGAATCGAAGGATTACGCGCGATTCCGTGGAACTTCGCCTGGGTGCAAAGCCGCACGCTGCTGGTGGGTTGGTTTGGAGTTGGCACCGCGTTTGAGAAGTTCGCCGACACGCCGGAGAATCTTGAGACCTTGCGGACCATGTATCGGCACTGGCCTTTCTTTGCTACGGTGGTGGACAATGCTCAGCTCGAACTGGTGCGAGCCGAAATGAACACCGCTGAAGAGTATGCGAATCGCGCGATCGAGCGCGGCGCCGATGCTTCCATCTGGCAAGAGATCAAAAAGGAGTTTGATCGCACCAAGGAGATGCTATTAGCCATCACCGGTAATGAGGAGCTTTTGGGTGCGGGCAACGTGGTCAAACGAACCGTCGATTTCCGAAACCCCATCACCCGCCCGCTGAACGCGATCCAGATTCACCTGATGAATCGGTGGGAAACCCTTTCTGACGAAGAACAATCCGGGGCGTGGCGGGAGGCGTTGTTGCAGAGTATTGCCGGTCTTGCGGCGGCAATGCAAAGTAC
>CAYYJX010000150.1:0-4742 GCA_964471545.1 uncultured Fimbriimonas sp.
GCTTTGTCGTGATGAAGGCAAATCCGTCTGGCGAGACCTTCCTGGCGCTCACCAAATCGCCGTTCCTTCGTATCGTCTATTTCATCCCAACGGCTGCTACCGCAACGGTAATGGCACCCATCAGTGGCCAGACTCTTTGGGGAGTGGTGGGTCTTGGAAGTTTGATCGCCCTCACGGTCGGCGGGCTTTACCTCTCCTTTGCTCAAAGCGATTGGCTGTACGATCAGGCGAGCACCAAGGGCGGCGGGCTGACCAATCTCAAGGAAATGCAGCGGAAAGGCGACTTCTCCGGCATGCAAGCGGAGATGGCTCGCCAAGGGAAAATCAAACGCGGTCGCCTAGCAACGTGGGCTTCGCGTCTGACCTTCCGACGCGGATGGGCGCTGGTTTACAAAGAGGTTCTGCTGTTCTTGCGAACTCAGATCGTGAGCACCCTGATTTTGGTAGTGACCCTAGGCTTCGTTTCGGTGGCGTTCCTGTTCATCGAATCCGAGAAGTCGCGCCCCATCATCGGCGCCCTCTACTTAGGAATGGGTGGATTCATGCTCATGATGATGAGCCTGGGTATCGCCCAAACCGGATTCCTGGAGACCCTCAAACGGGTGGACCTTATCAAGCCTCTGGCGTTCCGTCCGGTGGTCTTCGTGTTCAGCGAAGTGGTCGGAAAATCGCTGGTCATGTCCGTTGCTTCGGTCATGCCGTATCTCATCGGCCTCTGCATTAAGCCGACGTGGTGGGACCTTCACCTTTCGGGAATGATCATCGCGCCCAGCCTGGTGATCATGATCGCCTCGCTTGGTTTCCTGATCTCGGTGCTGTTCCCAGACTTTGAAGATCCGACTCAGCGCGGCTTCCGAGGGCTGATCATGATGCTCGCCATTGCGATCGCCGCCCTGCCCACGTTCGGCTTGATGGCGCTCTCGTTTGGAATGAACCTCATGAAGCTCCCGTTGGCGATTCTTTGTGTGCCGATCAATCTAGGCATCACCCTGCTGGTGGGTAGCATCGCCGCGAACTTCTATGCGGACTTCAACCCGACGGAATAGCCCCCTCGAACCCAGGAATCAACCCGAAGTCTGTTCTGCGGGCAGGAAAGTACAATCGAGTTAAGGAACTGATTGCAACGCATCAGTTGTTCACCCAAAAAGATGAAGATCGCGCCGTCCACCAAAATTGCCATCGGCTTTGCCGGAGTGGTTGCCCTAGGTTATGGAGGGTATCGAGGATGGCAAATGTCTCAGCTTGCCGGAGTGGAACTCACCCCGGTTGCCCCAGGCAAGGTTTCTATCATTGGTGTCTCTCCCGAGGCAGGCGTGTCTGTTATTGTCGCCAACAAGATGGCGCAGTTGGTGGAGAGCGATAACGCCAACTTCTCAGCGGGCCAGGGCTCGGATGGTGGGGGAGCCACGCAAGGCGCCATCAAGAAGCGTATCCCGGTTCGAGAGTGGATCGGCGTGCTCGGTGGCGACCAGGATGCCCTCGGCAAGTTCGTAATGATCATGTCGAACAAGCGCGAGGACGAAAAGTGGCCTTCGCAGCGCATCATCTGGAAGCAGGAGGATGTCGAGAAGGCGATTGCGGGCGACGTCGCTCTCAAAAAGAAGCTGGAAGAGGATATCAACATGACCCTCGACGGGCGACCTCTGAGCCAACTTTCGCTTCGAGCTTTCTACAACGGCATCGTTCTCGACTATCCGGTCACGCTTAAGGTTCGACTCGGCAAGGAAGAAAAGACCCTCGTCGGTCGTTTCCAAGAACCGTATCAGCCTCGCTTCATCGCGGAACTGGAAAAGAGTCTCTCTGAAAAGAACGTCGACGAGGCGATGATCGCGGGAACGTATCAACAAGCGGCACAAGAGCTTCTTAGTCCGGATGCAGAGGGTAGAAAGCGCCCGCTAGAGAACATTGCCGAGACCATCCGCAATGTCTACAACCCGTCCAAGGTGCAAAGCTACATCGCCAAGGCCGAACCCCTGGTGAAAGGCTCCACGGTGGTGGTGAGCGCAGACATGATCACCAACGCGGTGTCCAACAAAGTCGAAACCAACGAGGGTCCCCGGTGGGAGATCCGCGTGAAACTGACGGAAGAGGGCCGCAAGCGATTGTGGAAATACTCTCTGGACAACGTCGGGAAGCGCGTCTTGCTCATTGCAAACAACGTTCCGATCGCGGCGGCGTCGATCAGTCACGAACTGATGCAAGGCGAACTCGTGATCACTCAGCTAGAAGACGAATCGCTGGTGGAAGAGGCTATCGAGCTGATCTCCGGTGTTAAAACTGCTTCGGCTAAGTGAAACCGGCACGATAGTTGCCATACACTCTGTGAACACGTCTCTACGCAAGTCGGGACGTTTATTTGGTCTGTCTTAAAGGAAAATCTATGGTCTCTGAAGTCTCTCGAGTTGCGACCCGAAGTCGTTTGAACGGAGTTGTCGGTGGTTTTGTGCTGGCACTGTGCCTTGCCTCCTGCGGCAAGAAAGAGGAATCTGCCCCGGTAACCAAAGTGGCAGAACCCGCTCCGGTTGAGATCACCAAAGATAACCAGCGTTTCCTCATCCCGCTCACTACTGGAAACACTTGGACTTACGATCTTGAGATCAACGCTACGTCGCAAGGTCAGCCTGCTCGGGTCACTAAGGCCGAGCTGAAGTACACGGTGAACAACACCGTTGCCGAAGGCGTGGATGGGACGAAGGCGATTCTGTTTGTAGAGCGAGACGGAGAGAAGACCGACGAGCAAGTTTGGTTCAGAGACGGATCCGGTATCTACCAACTCGCGTTGACCATGAATCGCATTCCGTATGAGCCCAAGCAGCCGCTCATCAAGTTCCCCGTGGTTGCCGATGCGGAGCTCAAGTGGGAAGGTAAGGGCCTCACCCCGGCGGGAACCCCAGGCAAGATTTTCTCCACCTACACCACCGGAGCGGTTGAGCAGGTGGATACGGGTGCGGGACCTTTCAACGCTCTGGCAGTACGATCTGAGTCCACGTTCATCACCAAGGGCAAGGATCAGACAGGTAAAGAGTTCGACGTCCAGGGTCAAGCCGAGTCCGCGACTTGGTACGCCCCGAACGTAGGAATCGTCCGGTATCGACAAACCATGGAACTTCCGGGTGCCAGAACGGTGATAACGCTACGACTTCGAAACTACAATGTAGCGAAGTGATGAAATTTCGTTCTGCTCAATCTACGTTTTGGCTCGCCGCCCTAATGGCGAGCCTTTTCGTCGTCGGTTGCACTGGATCGGCAAAAAAGGAAGCGGAAAACAAGCCGGAAACTCCTGAGGTCGCCGCAGATAACAACGCTCCAGCGGTTTCTCCCTCGGAAAAGCCTGCCCTCGATCTGGCAACCCTTCCGGCTGAACTCAAGAACGACGCTTTTGCCTACTACGGTCTGGGTCGAACCAGCCCCATGACGCTGAAGGTGAAGGCGGGTCAGACCGAGAGCGTCGGATCGCAATCGGTGAAGTTTGTTGAGATGGCAAACGGCAAAGCCACGTTCGTGATCAAGAACGGCGATGCGCTTTCCGCCATGGGCGATAACACGGTCACTCTGGAAGCAGGCGGCATCAAGGTTCTCTCCAGTGATAAGGCCAAAACCAATCCGGACGAGTGGGAGCTTCCCGCCGACCTGGCTCCCGGCAAGACCTGGAAGACCACCAGTGAGCTGAATACGGGTACGGATTCAGTTAAGATCACCCTGACCAACAAGGTTGTCGGTGTTCAGAAGGTTAAGACCGATGTCGGCGACTACGCCGATGCGCTTTACATCACGGCTTCTGGAGGCGGCGAGCGCAACGGAAACAAGCTGAAGATGGAAACCAAGAGTTGGTTTGTGAAGGATCGCGGCGCGGTAAAGGTCGAGATCACCACCACCACACCGGACGGCAAAGCCGAAGTGGTCACCCTCGAAGAATCCAAGTCTAGCCAGTAAGTAGCTGAAAGCAGGGACTAAACCCCTAAAGGCGCGGCAAGGTTTGAACCTACCGCGTCTTTCTTCGTCTGGGCACGAACCGACCCGTTCAACTCGTAGTTGATATGAGAGAGCACTCACCATGAGCCGCAACCACCTCCAAACCCTTCGCAGGCGCCTTCTGGGCGCGGTGTTGGTGGGCGTTGCCATCGTTGGTCTCAGTGGGTGCCAAGAACTTACGGCGGCTCAGGCAGAACTGCCGTTCATCCCGGATGCGGAAACCCTAGGGAGCATGAAGAACCCGCCCAAGCAGGCGGTTCTGAACCTTGCGGGCACTCCTGTGGAAGTGGAAATCGAAGTCGAGGACCACGAGGGCGGCGTGCCCACGAAGTGCTATGAACTGGTGAAGCACGGGGAGTCTTTAGACCGAGAGTGCTATCAGAACACATCCGAGTCGTTCGCACTTGTGGAAGCATCGAACCTCATGTTCAAGCCTGCCATCCCGCTCGTGGAATACGGCGAGCGCCTTGGCAAAGAGAACTCTTGGAAAGGGATGGTGCATGAGGGCTCCGCCAATTACAAGGCGACCGCTAAGATCACCACCTGCGAGGCGTCACTTTCCGTGGATGGCGTGGACCACGACACGACGCTCGTGACAATGGATCTGGTGCTAGACGTCAGCGGCGTGGGCGATATGTCCAGCAACTCGGTCACGAAGAGGCTCACATTCTGGATTCATCCTCAGTTCGGCGTGATTCAGCGTGAGTTTGGGACGTCTAAGCGTAGCCCGGTGATTGATCAAGGCGCGATATCCGGCGAAGGACCTACGC
>CAYYJX010000151.1:0-4732 GCA_964471545.1 uncultured Fimbriimonas sp.
TTACCAATGCTCCATTGGTGGAAGTCCCCAAGATTCCGTGGGACGAGAACGGACCTTGGACGACCTTTTACACCCCGGAATGCTGGGCGGCGCTGGTGGACGATACCGGCGACGGCGTCGGCGTTTGGTCGCCAGGAAACCCGCGACTGAGCGGTGGCTTCGTCGGCGAACCCGGCAAGGGCGGGACGCTGGATGGTCCGACCGGATACATCTCGCCGATCAAGCACGAGATTCTGGACCACAACATCGCGTTCGATTCTAAATGCGCCCTAATCGTAGGATCGCTTTCAGAGATTCGGAAGTGGGTTTACGACCAGCCAAGACTTCCCAAAGCACCCTCTTGGACCTTCAACAAGGATCGGCAAGGGTGGCATTACGTGAACGCTTCCGATTCTGGCTGGCCGCTACCCGGCGCATTGAATCTAACGCTCGATCGGCCAGACCCTCAACTGGTGAGCCCGCTGAGCTACTGGAAAGCGAGCGACGCGAAGACGCTGGTGCTGGAGATTTCGGGCGAACCAAAAGAGATGGGGGCAAAGGAGATGGGGGAAGTGTTCTGGGCGAGGCAAGATTCGCCCAACTTCTCTCCCCAAATGCGGCTGGCGTTCGAACTCCCGGGCGGTGAGAGGCCACACCGGGTGCGCATTCCGCTGAGTCAACACCCGGAATACAAGGGCAATATCACCCAAATCCGCATCGATCCGGTGATCAACGGCGGAGAGGGCAAGAGAATGCGTGTTTACAGAATCTGGCTGGAATAAACGGTTTTCCCTGGTGTGACCAGGCAATATTGCTTAAAAGAGCCTCGTCGTTGAGCGTTTATCGCTAGCTTCGCCGTTGACCGCACCCATTGGGAGTACCGTCTAGTGATGCGCTATATTGCTTCCCTAGCTTTTGTCGCGACGGGAGCAATTGCCTCTGCGACCTCGCTCACCATTCTCAATCCCAGTTTCGAAGCCCAAACCTTAGCCGAAGGCGAGTACCTCACCGTCTTCGACCAAATCACGAACTGGAGTTCGACGGCAATAGGCTTTCCCGCCCGGGGTGTCTGGAACTCAACTACCGTCGGAAAGCACGGACGAAACACCGCATTTGTCTACACAAACAACATCATCGCCCAGCAACTCTCGGCGACTCTACTCCCAGATCGCACCTACACACTGACCTACCTTTTGGGTCGAACCAGCGGACCGGCCATGGGCACTGTCGAACTTTGGGCGGGCGGGACGCTGGTGAATGGAGTGATCACGGGTGGCCGGTTTTTGGCATTCCAGGACATCGTCCTCAACACCCAAAGCATGAACGAGTATTCGATGGTTTACCACTTGTCTTCCGGGTCGATTCACGCCGGTCTTCCTATTTCGATTCGCCTCCTCACGAGGTCAACCAACCAGTACGTAAACTTCGATAACATTCGTCTCTCAGTAGACTCAGTCCCGGAGCCCGCATCTATGCTCGCCCTTGGCGCAGGCGCGGTTGCGCTTCTGCGACGCCGCAAGCGCAGCTAATCGGTCGCTGATCGCAAGAACGAGCTCTGCACCTTCTGGTGGCGGAGGTCGTTCGGTTTGGGTGGGCCGCCACACGGAAACCAAGGGCAATATCACCCGAATCCGCATCAATCCACGGTCCAACGGCGAAACCGAGAAGCCAACGTCTCTACTTCAGGATCTTGTTGGAAGACCGAAACCGTTCTCTGGAGTAGCTGGCATTTTTACTGAAACAAGACCAAAACCTAAAGTGTTTTGTTAGGTTTTCTTGCCAGCATCCGCCCGCAGGAGTACTGTTTAGAGATGCGCTACTTTGCTTGTTTCATGGCTGTCGCGGCGGGAGCCTTCGCATCCGCGACTCCGATCTCGATTCTGAATAGCAGTTTCGAAGCCCAAACCTTGGGTGGGGGAGACTACTTCTATTCGCCGACCCAGATCACCGACTGGAGTTCCACGGCAACGGGTGGATCCGACCGTGGCGTTTGGAACACCGGAGCAGCCGGAAAGGATGGTAACAACATTGCGTTTGCTTACGCTAACAACGCCATCGCCCAGCAGCTCTCCGCGACTCTCGTTGCTGATCGCACCTACACGCTCGAATACCTTCTTGGTCGGACAGGTGGAGCCACCCAGGGCGGCGTTGAACTTTGGGCAGGCGGCACGCTATCGAACGGTGTGGTCACAGGTGGCACGCTTCTGGCGTCCAAGACCGTCAGCCTGAACTCCAGCGCGATGACCGAGTACTCGATGGATTACACCTCGCCTTCGGCAGGGGCCATCATCGGTCAGGCGCTCACGGTTCGCCTACTGGGCACCACAGGCGGTGGGTCATGGGTCAGCTTCGATAACATTCGACTTTCCGCAAACCCCGTTCCGGAGCCGGCATCTATGCTCGCTCTTGGCGCGGGCGCGGTGGCGCTGCTGCGACGACGCAAGCGCAACTAAGTTAAGCTCGTTCTTTAGTAAAAGGGTCTTCGCGCCGGAATGGTCGCGGGGACCCTTTTTCGTGTCGGGCCCAATCTATCGGCTCAGGTCGTCATCGGCGTAGAATGACGCCACCTTATCCGGCGCCGAAGCCCTATGCCCGTTGCAACCGCCCACCATCCGCCCGCCATTTTGCTTTCCATAGCCGGGTGCGCCATTGCGGCGTTGCTGCTCCTGATCATGCGCTTCAAGGTGCACGCCTTCGTCTCGCTGACGCTGGTGAGTTTTGCCACCGCCATTGCCACCGGGATCGCGTGGGACAAGGTGATCCCGACCATGATGACCGGGTTCGGAAACACCCTTGCCTCTGTGGCGTTGTTGGTGGGCCTTGGGTCCATGATTGGCAAGCTCCTGGAGGTTTCGGGCGGCGCCAAGGTGCTTGCCGATTCCCTGATCCAGCGGTTCGGCGAGGATCGCGCCCCGTTTGCCCTCGGAGTCGCTTCCCTTCTGTTTGGATTCCCGATCTTCTTTGACGCAGGGCTGATTGTGATGGTCCCCATCATCTTCAGCGTCGCCAAAAACCTGGGGGGATCGATCTTGCGATACGCCATGCCCTCGGCAGGAGCGTTTGCGGTGATGCACGCGTTTTTGCCACCTCACCCAGGACCGGTTGCCGCCTCGGAGGCTCTGAAGGTGAACATTGGTCTGTTGGTGATTGTGGGGTTGCTCACGGCACTCCCCACCTGGTTCTTGGGCTCCTATCTCTTTAGCTTGCGCACCGCGCAACGGCTGAACGTGCAGTCGGTTGGGAGCTTGCTGAGCACACCCATCGCGCCGGAAGCAGAAACCAAGCCGCCCAAATTCGGCACGGTGCTCCTGCTTCTCATGCTGCCCGTTCTGCTGATCTTCATGGACACGGGACTGAACACCCTCTCTGTGGCGGGCGTGGTGGATAAAACACAACCCGTCATTCAGTTCTTACGAATGCTGGGCAACACCCCGGTGGCGCTGCTGGTCACCCTCCTCGTCTCGCTCACCGTGTTCGCTAAAGACTTTGGTCGGGCGAGGTTGGAAGAGCTCTGCAACGATGCCCTGGGACCCATTTGTGCAGTGATCTTGGTGACGGGCGCGGGTGGAATGTTTGGCGGCGTCCTGCGCGCCAGTGGCATTGGCGATGCGCTCGCAAAGGTGCTCGGCGATACGGGGATGCCCGTGATCGTCGCCGCGTTTGTGGTTTCCGCTTGCTTACGCATCGCTCAGGGTTCGGGCACGGTTGCACTCACCACCACTTCGGCTTTGCTCGCGCCAACGGTCGCCGCCACTCAGGGTCTTTCCGCCCTCGACCTCTGCTTTATCGTCATCTCCATCGCCTGCGGGTCGACCGTTCTCTCGCACTTCAACGATTCCGGCTTCTGGCTGTTCTCGAGGATGTTCGGTCTGGACGAGCGGACAACGCTGCGCACTTGGACGCTGATGGCAACCCTGCTCGGGTTGATCGGGTTCGTGATCGTGCTGGTGTTGAGCTTTATCTTCTGAGCCGTTCAGCTTCTGGATCCGGCCTTTTCAACCTCGCCAAAGGCGGAACGATAGAAGTCCCAGTTGCTATCGCCCATTGCTCGAAGAACCGCCATTGGGTCATGGCCAATCCCCGGAAGCTCCGTGTACGTGTGCGGCACTTTGAGCGATTCCAGGTGCTTATGAAACGCCAGATTGGCAGGGAGGGTGTTGTCGTCCGCGCCGATCACGATTCGCACCAACGAGCTCTTTGCCACCTTCTCTGCGTTCCTATCGGCGAGCTTGAGCGGACTTACCGCAAGGAAATAGTCCGGATCGCCGCCGTACACCCGGTTCAGAACCTCTTGCGCTCTCGCCCGACCCGCGCGCGGCGCATCGAGAAGGTTTGCTTGCATGGGTCCGGCTCCGACGATCGACATCGCCCCAAAGAGTTCTGGATACTTGAAGCCAAGGCGTGCCGAACCGTAGCCGCCCATGCTAAAGCCGTCCAAGAGTCGACCCTTGCGGTCGGTAATCGTTCGATACTCCTGATCCACATGAGTTAGGAGATCCTTTACGATCACCTGCTCCATGGGCGCCGACCCGTCTTTCCAGTCCACGTACATGCCGTTGGGCGTTCCGTTCACAAACACCACTAACACGGGCGGAACCTTGCCCGCTTGAATGGCTTGATCGAAGTGGCGCGCCACTTGCCCGATCCCGCTGAGCCCTCCTCCCGATCCGTGAAGCCAGTAGACGACCGGGAATCGCTTGGTCGGCTTCTGTTGATAGTCGCTGGGCGTGTACAGGTGGTAGCTCACCTCTGT
>CAYYJX010000152.1:0-4711 GCA_964471545.1 uncultured Fimbriimonas sp.
AAGCCGGAAACCAACCAAAGCGGCGGAGCCGCGACTATCATCGCAGCCCAGGGTGGCAACCCTGGGTTAGAAGTGCTGTTGGGTCAGAACGGCGGAGCCGTGGCAAGACTCTTCGCTTTAGGCAAGAGATTTTCCGGAAACCACCCCGGCGCTTCGCGCCACCCCTCCCTAGAGGGGAATTTCAACCGGTCGAATTTCTTCAACCGTTGCCCCTTCCCCAAAACTCGATGACGCTTCCTGGAAGGTCCGGAGGACCGGCAAGACACTCGCATTCTGGACCAATCGTAGAGAACCGACTCACCAATATGGGAATGTAGGGGTGCCCCAACGGGGCGGGGTGGTCTCCGGAACGGACCTCTCACACGCGCCGATTTCCCTTCGCGGAAACCAGCCCGCCAATGGTTCGGCAGGGGTACGATCGCACCCAACATGAGCCTATCGATGATGCTGGCGCTCGCGGCCGGAGCGGCATCGCCCGCTTCCGACCGTCCCTGGGTTCACCCAGACCCCGGCGGAACAAGGTTCTCAGACCTCAGCCACATCAATCGAAGCAACGTCGCACAACTTGAAGTTGCCTGGACGTACTCCGGCGGAATGCCCCCCGACAACACGCCGCTTCAGTGCACGCCGATTCTTGCCGAAGGCAGTCTTTACGTGGTCACCGCCACGCACCGAGTAGTCGCTCTGGATCCAAAATCGGGCAAGGAGCGATGGGCTTACCAGGCGCAAGTCAGTTTCGATCGAAGCGGTCACACCCGCACCTCGCGAGGGTTGGCATTCTGGAGCGATGGGCGCCCGAAGGGTAAACGGCGTCTGCTTTACGGCACGCCGGACGGGAGAATTTTGAGTCTGAACGCCGTTTCTGGCGAACCCGACCCCGACTTTCAAACCGTCGACCTTCGCGAAGAACTTGGGGATCGCTGGGCAAATGCGTACGTCGGGGTTTCTGCCGCGCCCACCGTGTTCGAGGACCTGGTGTTCGTAGGGATCGCGACGGGCGAAGACGCAGGATCGCCCCCGGGCGACATCATGGCGTTCTCGGTGAGGGACGGCAAGCTCCGATGGCGGTTCCACGTTTTGCCCAAGAATGGCGAGGCAGGGAGTGCGAGTTGGGAGAAAGGTGTTGCGCCCAGCATCGGAGCGGCAGGCGCGTGGGGTGGGTACACGCTCGATGCCAAGAGGGGGATTCTCTTCGCCGCCACCGGATCGGTGGCGCCGGATTTTGACGGTCGAGACCGTCCCGGGAACAACTTGTTCTCCAACTGCGTGCTTGCTCTTGATGCTCGAACGGGCAAGCGGCTTTGGCACTTTCAAACCGTTCGCCACGATCTGTGGGATCACGACAATGCCGCTCCGCCCGTGCTGTGCCACCTCACGCGTAACGGCAAGCGTGTGGAGGCGGTGGCTCAGGTAACCAAGTCGGGACACTGCTTCGTGCTGGATCGGTTGACCGGAAAACCCATCTTTGGCGTGAAAGAGATTCGCACCACCGCGTCTTCCCTTCCTGGCGAGCGAGTTGCGCTTCTTCAGCCCGAGCCTGTGCTGCCGCCCCCGCTTTGCGAGACCGTTTTCAATCTAGACAAGGTCACCGATATCAGTCCAGAGAGCCGAATCTTTGTGCTGAATAGCCTGAAAGGGCTGCAGTACGGCAAGCGGTATATGCCTCCTTCTAGAGAGGGAACGGTGGTCTTGCCCGGATACCTCGGCGGTTCTCCTTGGTCCGGCGCATCGTTCGACCCCACCACTCAGACGTTGTTTGTGAACAACAACAACCTGCCGGGCATCATGTCTCAGCCCGCGAACTATCGGTTTCTGGTGGATCACGAGGGGTACCCCGGTGTGCGTCCGCCTTGGGGAACGCTCACTGCGATCGATCTCAACACGGGCAAGTTTAAGTGGAGGCGTCCTTTGGGCGAGTATCGAGAGTTGACCAAGCGCGGAATCGCCCCGACGGGCACCCCTAACTTAGGGGGCACGCTGGTAACGGCGGGAGGCGTGGTGTTTGTGGGCGCAACCTGCGACCAAACCTTTCGAGCTTTTGACAGCCGGACCGGGGAGCTTTTGCTGGAGGCGCCGTTGCCTGCTTCGGCCTTTGCCGCGCCGATGACCTACGCCGTCGACGGTCGCCAATACGTGGTGATCGCCGCCGGGGGCGGAGGATACGCCAAGGCGTTCGGGTTCGATCGAGGACCGATCTCGGACCGGTTCGTCTGCTTCGCGTTGCCGAAGTAGGACCGAGAAGAACGGGCCTGGTCTTGCCAGTAAAAATGCCGGGCCGCACCACGATCGTTCAACTTGGCAAGATTCGATCTTTACTCGCCCTGGCTAGATGGCGTACCGTGAAATTGCTATGTGCAAAATGCGTTCTATTGCGCTTTGTTTCGTGTTGGGCTCCATCGCCACGGTCTCTCAAGGCCAAACCGTTTCCAGCACGTTTGACGATGACCGAGACGGTTGGACGGCTTTGGGTGGTCAGCTGAGTTGGGATAACGGAGCGGGCAATCCGGGAGGCGGAATCGAGGTTGGCGACGCCGACAGCGGATGGGCCTATGCCAAGGCCCCGGCAAAGTTCATTGCCAATCCCATTGTGTTTGGATCGGCATTTCGGTTCGATCTCAAGCACGGCGGCTCTCAGGCTCCGATCTATAAGGTTCGAGTGGCCCTGCAAGGGGGCGGGCTCACCCTTATCAACGAATCGGTGATCCCAACCGCCTCGTGGGTGAACTACTCCTTCACCATGGACAACCTCTCTGGGTGGCGCAAGTTCTCGGACATCCAGCAGAACTACACCAACGCCGCTCCCCTGGCAACCTTGTCGGAGGTTCTTTCGGTGTTGAACACCCCCACCAACCTTTACATTGCTACCGACTACAACGACATCACCACGCCCACCGGAGACTTCACCACGCTGGATAACATTCAGCTAGAGGCGGTTCCGGAACCTGCCACGATGGCAGCGCTTGCACTGGGTGCGGTTGGCCTGTTGCGGCGTCGGCGCAAGGCGTAACCGTTCGGTAGAAACGCGCCGTTCGGTCTCCTCCGCCGGTGTTTATCGCCGGCGGCGGGGCTGGACCAAACCCGCCAAGCGCTAGGATGGCGCGCCTCAACCCAATTGCCCTATTGAGAGGGGATTCGGATTGAAGCGGCGGAGCCGTGGCAAGACTCTCTATCCAATTGAGCAAGCCTCGGAAACCACCCCGCCCCGATTAATCGGGGCACCCCTCCCAGGAGGGGAATTGCCCCTCACCCGCCCCTGCGGGGCCGCCCTCTCCCCCGGATGGGCGAGGGCCTTAATTCACCCGGAAACCACGCCCGACCGGTGTAAGGTGTCTACGACCATGCCCATCGCTCCGCTTCTTCTGCTCGCCCTCGTGGCGCAACCCGCACTGCCCAAAGACCTTCCTGGTCGGCTAAAGGCGATTGAAGCAAAGAGTCAAGGCAAGCTGGGCGTGGCGGTGATCACCCCGAAAGAGTCTCTCTACCTCCACCAGAACGAGCGATTCTCGCTGCAAAGCGTGATGAAGCTCATGGTCTCCATGGCGGCGCTGGACCTGGTGGACCAGGGCAAATGGAAGCTCGATCAGAAGTTCACCTTCACTCGCGCCGACCTCAGCCTGGGAGCTCAAACGCTGCTAGACAAACTGGGCAAGAAAGATTCCATCACGGTCACCGTGGCCGATTGCATTGAGTACACCGTCACCGAATCTTGCAGCGCCTCGGGCGATTTTCTAGCTCGCAAAATGGGCGGCATCCAGAAGGTAAACGAGTTCCTTCGCAAGCATCAGATCAAAGGGATGTCGGTGGACCGGCAAGAGCGAGACCTTCAGACGAATCTGGACGGCCTCACCTGGCGTGCCGGATTTACCGACCCAACCAAGCTCGACGCGGCGGTGGCAAAGGTTTCGCCCACCAAGCGAGACGCAGCGTACAAGGCGTATCAACGAGACCCAAGAGACACCACCACCCCGGCGGCAATGGGCGATCTTTTGGAGAAGTTGGTGACGGGCAAACTGCTCTCGCCAAGCTCCACCAAGTACCTCATCGGCGTGATGGAGCGAACGGTGACAGGCACGGATCGACTCGCCGCCGGAGTGCCGAAAGGGTGGAAGCTGGCTCACAAAACGGGCACCAGTTCCACGCATAAGGGCGTCGCCTGCGCCACCAACGATGTGGGGTTTGTGCGCATCGCCAAGGGCGAGTGGGTGATCCTCGTCGCGTTGCTAAGAGATTCGACCCTGAAACCGGCGGGTCGAGACGGAGTGCTTCGCCAGGTCGCGGCGGCGACTCTGGGGAAGAAGTAGCCCCAGAGCCCATTAAAACCCTACTTGATCAGCACCGATTCCAGCACCGAACGGTAATGCTCCGCGTTCGGCACTTCCAGCCCGACCACCTTCGCCTGATCATCCCACCGACGCACCTGAATCGCCGCCTCAAAGTTCGGCTCGCGAGCCTCGAACGCCTTCACTTCTTCCGGGGTGAACGGTCCGCCCTGAAGCTCCAGGCTCTTCTTAGAAGCCTCCGATAGCCCGTCGAGATAATCCGGGTCGACTGCGGTGAGGTACCGCTTCGCGTCTACGTGCAGGCGAACGCAATCCAACACCTCGGCGGGAAAATGACCCGCCAACCACTCATGACCCACATCTTCGTGCTTGCCGTCCACCCCATGATCGGCAACGTCCTCACCCAGTCCGTGCAGCAGGTGACCAACATC
>CAYYJX010000153.1:0-4686 GCA_964471545.1 uncultured Fimbriimonas sp.
GTTAGCCATACAGCAACGCCAATGAGTAATCCAAGTCCTAGCGTCCATGCCAATATGGGTCAAGAAACGGCTAAGAAGGCTCTTTCCGTAGCCGTCTACAACCACTACAAGCGAATCAGCGAAAAGCACTCGGATGGAGTTGAACTCCAGAAGAGCAACATTCTGTTGGTCGGTCCCACGGGAAGCGGAAAAACGTTGCTTGCGCAAACGCTGGCAAAGCTTCTCAACGTTCCTTTCGCTATTGCCGATGCTACGGCACTAACGGAAGCGGGCTATGTTGGCGAAGACGTCGAAAACATCATTCTCAAGCTCTGGCAATCGGCAGAGCAAATGGATCCTTCCAATCCGAAGGAACTGTGCGAGCGCGGAATCATTTACGTCGACGAGATCGATAAGATCGCCCGAAAGAGCGATAACCCCTCGATTACGCGGGACGTGAGCGGAGAAGGCGTTCAACAGGCGCTCTTGAAAATTTTGGAGGGCACGGTTGCCAACGTGCCGCCGCAAGGTGGTCGAAAGCACCCGCAGCAGGAGTATCTGCAAATCGATACTTCCAACATCCTTTTCATTTGCGGAGGCGCCTTCGAGGGCGTGGAAGAGATGATTCGGCGCCGAATGAAGGAGAACGTCATGGGCTTCCGGGCTGCTCCAGAGGCTAAGGCTGATCGCGAGGTCAACATCCTTCGTGGAATTCTTCCCGAGGATCTTCTGAAGTTCGGTCTCATTCCCGAGTTCATCGGACGACTGCCCGTGATCGCAACTCTCGATCCGCTCGTCGAAGAAACTCTCGTTCAAATCTTGAGTCAGCCGAAGAACGCGTTGCTTAAGCAATACCAGCGATTCTTCGAGATGGACGGTGTCGAGCTCGTCGTCGAAGACGGCGCTCTTACCGAGATCGCACGAGAAGCGTTGAAGCGGAAGACGGGCGCACGTGCTCTGCGGGCCATTATTGAATCGGTGATGATGGACGTCATGTACGAAGTGCCATCCAACGAAGAGGTGAAGCGAGTGGTGCTTCCCGAGGGCATCATCGATCACAAGCGTCCGCCGGTCTTGTTGACCGAGCAGGACGTTCTGAAGCCTGCAGGATAGGATTTCGCGCAAGCGAATCAGCCAGTGCCCGGGTGGACTTATCCGCCCGGGTGCTTTTGTTTCCGGCCCCTGATCCCGAGAGAATTCTTGGAGAATCGCCTCAGATTGCTGAAAAGAAGTTCTTAGGCCGCCCTGCGGCACGCGTCCGTCGCTCGGAAAACGCTACTTTCATGCGTTTTCTTCCTTGAGACTGGGTGGCAAAGCGGAGTTTAGCCGAGATTACAACGAATGAATCATGCTCAAGCGGGTTGCTGAACCGCTTCAGCAGAGGCTCCGTTGAACCTATAAGGACGAAGGCTTTTCCCTATCAGGCAAAGAACGTGCAAACTTTTTGGGCAATTTCAGATGCTCGGAATTCAGTGGAATACTTTTTATGTTAGCCAGGGATAGGTAGTTCTCGTCCAGGACGACGAGAATGTGTTTTTCATACACGTCTCAATGTTGAGTGTAGTCACCCGAGCAACCGGATTCACCATGCGCGGATATTGCCTCATCGATCAAAGCGAGATCATCCTCTCACAAGACGACTTATTTAAGCAGACCTTTCTTCTGGACTTAGCCGAGGCTTCGGCCATGAAGGTCAGCTGTCTGTTCGACACCACCCTTTCCTTCGCGGAATTGTTGACTCGCACGGCTTCCAGGCGGGTTGTTCCTGCCCTCAGAAGAGATACCGGAGATCGCCTGCAACTGGAGATTGTCCCCCTTCCAACGGAACACGAAACGCTCTTTGTGATCCTTGTTGAGCAACTGGCTCAGACCCATCTTCCCATCACGATCCACCCCATCTCTGAAGCGAACCTTGTAGTGGGTGAACGCCCGTCCGACCTCGATCCATTTTTCGAAGTAAGTCCCCTCCCGATGTGGATTTTCAACACCGAAACGCTTGCCTTTGTTGCCGTGAACGAAGCCGCGATTCAACGGTATGGATGGAGCAGGGAAGAGTTCTTGACCAAGTCGATCCTTGATATTCGTCCTGAATCCGAGCGAGAAAGAGTCGGACGGATTGTAAACGGCTGCTTTACTCGGGTGGGCAAATCAGGGCCTTGGCTTCACCAAAATCGGGCCGGGCAAATCTGGAACGTTGAGGCTCTGACCCATGCGGTGACTTTTCGGGGAATGCCTTGCCGACTCGTCAAAGTCTTGGATCTGCCCACGGAGGCCAGTATGCTTCCTCCGTTCGAGGAACGCTCCACTCTCGCGCAATCGATCAGCGTCGCGGAAGCCCGCGAGGCACGAATCGTTGAAATGAAGAAAGAGATCAACCAGCTCCTCTGCGCCCTGGGGAGAGAGCCGAAGTTTCGGTCCGTCGTGAATTAGTCCTCGAATAGAGTTCGTTTCCTGTTGTTCCCCCGTTAGTATAAGAACGGGGGATTACGAGGGAACTTTGAAACTTGCGATTGCTGACAAAGATGGCAAAGGGGCTATTGGCGTCGAAGGCGTAACCGCCGGGCGTATTCAACTCGCGGTCGACCATCTACTCGACCTCGCCCCTTATCAATTGGTTTTGGCGCTCGTCGAAACGCCGAAAGGATCGAGTTGCTTCTACGCTTCGCGTTTCCAGCATGGAGTCGATGAAAGCGTTCTGAAGACGGTTTTTCTCGATTCTCTCACGGAAATTGCCCTTGATGAAGCCCTCACCATCGAACGCATTTTTGACGAAGCCGAGGCGGTACAAAGTGGACTCCCTGGTCGATCCGTATTCCACCGACTCCAAAGCCTCTCACCGATTCCATCGCGAGTCCATGTGGCGGTTGTCTCCGAAGCCGATGTCATTCCCCCCGGGACGACTCGTCTTGTCGACCATTTTGCCGATTACATCGGAGCGATTGTCGAACTCGACCTCACTCAGGAGTTGAGGCTCCAGACGCAGCAGAACTTGCTCAGCGTCTTAGAGGATCAGGTTGTTACCGAATTTGCCCTGAAAGATCGCGAGCTCATCCTTCATGTGATTTCGGAACTGACGAACGACATTCTGTGGGACTGGAATCTCAAGACGGGTTTGGTTTCCAGAAACTCTGGATTCGAACGCCTTCTCGGATACGCCCCTGGCGAATTCGAGGACGGCGCAAAAGGGTGGTTCGGCTCGTTACACCCTGAGGATGAACCGAGGGTCCGCGAGAGCATCGCGACCGCGATCCATGACGGGTCTTCTCGTTGGGAGTGCGACTACCGTCTTGGATGTAAGGACGGTTCGTATCTCCACATTCACGACACGGGCTTCCTCTTCCGCGACGAAAGTGGGGAAGCAACTCGATTTGTAGGAGGGTCTAAGAATGTCACCGAGTTGGTGCGATTCCAGGAAGAACTGAAGCGGCAGGCGACCGTCTTCGACCAAGCACAAGAGGCCATTCTCATTCTTGAGCTCGACGGAAGGGTTCGCTCTTGGAATAAGAGCGCAGAGAGAACTTACGGATGGACAAAGGACGAGGTCATTGGCCGCCCGCTCCAGGAAATGTTCGGACCGGATTCGCAGGTGCTGCTCGATGGGATTGCTCATGGTTCGAGCCACCGCGCCTTTACGATCGATTGGTCCGTCAAGAATCGATCCGGCGAGGACTTGGTCGTTGAGGTTCACCAGACGCCGCTTAGATCGAGCGATGGAACCGCTGAAGCGATCATCAGCATTCACTTCGATGTCACCCAGCGGAGAAAAGACGAGGAACACCTGCGACTTCTCGAAGCGTGTTTTTCGAGACTGAACGATGTGGTCTTGATCACCGAGGCGGACCCGACGCCCGGTCTGGGTCACAAAGTCGTTTTCGCGAACCCTGCGTTTGAAAGAGTATCAGGGTATTCGGTTGAGGAGATCGTTGGAAACACCCCTCGCATCCTTCACGGTCCGGAGACATCTAGGGAAGAGTTGAAGCGGATTTCCGAAAGTCTTCGAAAGTGGGAGCCGATTCGATCCGAAATCCTCAACTACCGGAAGAATGGAGAGCCATTCTGGAACGACCTCACGATCATTCCCGTCCCAGACGAAAATGGTTGGTACACGCACTGGGTTTCAATTCAAAGAGACGTCACCCTAGAGAGACTGGCAAAGAGCAAGTTAGAGGAAAACCAGAAGCTTCTTGCCATGGCTTCACGGATCGGAAGGCTCGGGGCCTGGGCAATCGAGATTCCCTCCTACCGGCATCGGTGGTCCGACGAATGTCGAGCTATTCACGGGGCTCGAGCGGATCACGCTTATTCTCTGGAAGAGCTCATCGGTTTCTACGTTGGCGAGCATCGCGAGAGGATCACCGCAGAGTTCGGAGCCTGCGCTCAAAACGGCAAAGGATTCGACGGCGAGTACCTGATTCGAAAGGCGACTGGGGAAGAAGTCTGGGTGAGGGTGACCGCCGAAGCAGAGTTCGACGAACAAGGTCAGGTGATCCGTGTCCAGGGCACGATGCAGGATATCGATGACTGGAAACGTGCCGAACAGAGCATCGCCGCCTCAGAGGCAAGATTCCGTGCCTTGGCAGAGTCGATGCCGAATGTCGTTTGGACCGCGACGCCCGAAGGCGTGATCGACTACGTTAGTAGCGACTTTTACGATTACACCGGAATTCCGGAAGTGGGAGGCACGGAGGAGGAGTGGATCGACGCTTT
>CAYYJX010000154.1:0-1969 GCA_964471545.1 uncultured Fimbriimonas sp.
AGTGTAGCGAGTCGTCCCGCCACGCCGCTCGGAGACTCCGGGCGTGTAGGTGGCAAGACTGTCCGCAATCACCGGATCGGTGACGTACGCCCCGTCTCTCAGGAACGAGGTAGTCTGACCGGCAACGATCTTCGATTCTAGCGGCGCCTTGCGGAAACCAGATCCGTGCGGAATTCGAATAGTGATTAGTACTTTATAGGACACGTACTCGCGATCTGCAAGGAGTTTTTCGATTTCTTAACGAAATCGCCCAAAAACCTTCGTTGCAGGCAAGTTGACTACCGATCCCGAATCGCATCGAGCCGGACGGTGGCGCCGTTGACTGTTGGTCTGAATCATCGACCTGATCCGCCAGAGGCATCACGCTTTGGCGGGGTCAACCGAGCGATTGCCCGCTTTACCGCGACCTGCCACCTCTCTTGCTCCTGAGGACTTGAAAACCGACTTTCCGCCGGCGTTCCCAGACACTTCTTCAGAGTCGGAACATCTGACGCGTTCCCGAGTAGAGCGAACCAATTCGCCGCTTCTTCTCGAACGTTGGCCGAACCCCTGAAAAGCGCCTTGCGCATGGCTCCCCGCGTGCGCTTGTCTCGGACGAGAGAGATCTCGTGGATGGTTTCTCCATATCGAAACCCCTTTTCCGCGAGTTCGAACAGCATGTCCAGACACGCCTTCTTCCCTCTTTGTCGAAGATAGCTCACAGCAGGAGCACCGTCGCGACTACTGTAGTAGATGCGGAGCTGCTTGAGGTCGTTGGCATCGCCCCAGTCGATGAGCTGCGTGGTGGTGAACCGATCGAGCCGGTGCCGATACTCAGCCGCAGCCAGCCTCATGCCATCGATTCCGCGCCTATCTTTTTGCATGCCCAGCAGCACTCCGGCAACCGCCTTGCTCTCCGAATTTGGGCCGGCAGCGAGCCGTGCCAGGGTTGAACTCGCCTTGGATTCCAGGGTGCGAGCGATCGCGATCACCGCATTCGCGTTTCCTGCCTCGGCAGAACGAATAAGGGCTCGAACGGCACTCGGCTCGGCCCGAACGAACAGTTCGTATGTTTCCCAGGGGGAGTTCAGCGGCTTTTCTGAAACAGCTTTTGCCAGGGCTTCGGTGGGCGTTGTCGAAAGCTCTTGGAGCTCACTTAGCGACCACGGAGGAGAGACGGCGGTAAGCACTCTTCGCCGAGGATCGTGATAGGTTTTGGCTTCTTCCTCGGTCAGTCGCCGCTCTGGTCTTGGAACCTGCTGCAGAAGCGATTCAAACCGCGTGAGCGTGAAATAGTCTTTAGAAAGTCGCGACGGCGGAAGCTGATTGATGGGCACTTGCGCCACAAGGAGAAGCGATATCCACGGCGATACCATTCTCAGCAAAACACACCATCCGACCAAAGAGTTTCGTTCCGCACATCTTTTAACATTAGTAACGCTTCCGAAATACGACTGAAGCATCTCGGCCAGAGCCTACGACCCATCTCGAATCGCGTCGAGCCGGACGGTGGCGCCGTTGGCGTGAGCCGGGAAGCCCTCGAGCATCGCCAACGCTTCGATCGCCGGACCGAGTTCTCGCATATCCTCTGGCGACGCCTGCACCACGCTTTGCAGCTTCAAAAACTCGGCGACCGAAACCGGCGCCTGCCACCGAGCGGCCCCAGCGGTGGGAAGCGTATGAGAAGGACCCAGTACGTAATCTCCGGCGCTTTCCGGAGTCCATTCGCCCACCAAAATGCAGCCCGCGTTCGCGATCTTCTCCAGAGCTTTCTCTGGGTCTTTCACGGCAAGGCTAAGGTGTTCGGGGGCGATTCTATTGCAGACCTCGCAGCCCGTTTCAAAGTCGGGCACCACAATGGCGCACCCCACGGTGGCCAAAGCTTCTCTCATAGAAGCCTCTCTGGGCGCGCCGGTAAGCTGAATCTCTAGCTCAGCAAGAACGGCTTGAAGCGCCTCTGAACCCACCGCGACCAAGAAGCCGACATTGT
>CAYYJX010000154.1:1979-4584 GCA_964471545.1 uncultured Fimbriimonas sp.
GCGTCAGAAGGTCGGCGGCGGCGAACCGAGCGTTCGGCGTGCCGTCGAAGAAGACGCACACCTCGCTGGAGCCCGCGTAACCATCTAGCCCCACCGAACCCCACAGTTGACGCTTCGCCTCGTTTACAAACTTATTGCCCGGACCCACGATTTTATCGACCCGTTGCACCGATTCGGTACCGAGCGCCAATGCGGCGATGGCGGCGGCTCCGCCGACCTTGAAAGCTTTGTCTACGCCCACCTCTCGCAAAGCCACCAACACGGCGGGCGGAAGCGTTCCATCTTTACGAGCCGGGGTGGTGACCGCGATTCTGGGCACCATTGCCACCGTGGCGGGAATGGCGTTCATCAGCACCGAACTGGGGTACGCCGCGTTTCCGCCCGGAACATAAACGCCCCCGGCGTTGATGCTACGCATGCGTTGACCCACGCCAAGCTCTGACCCTCGGGGCAGACGATCGAACTTGTTCGATGGTCGTTTAGAGATCGCCCAGTGAACCTCTATTGGGGTGCGCGGTTGCCGAAGCTCCAGCACATCTGCCATGCCGTGCGTGGTGGGCGAATTTCCGAATTCATCGAACCAGCCTTCCAAAAGCACCTCTAGCTGGTGCAGGTGAAAGGTGCGCACGCGGTGCAGCGCAAACCGCAGCGCCTCGAACTCTTTACGATCCAGAGTGGCTTCTTCCAGCTCCTGCGCGGTGACCTCGATACTGTTCAGGCTCGGGGCATCGAACTTACGAGCGCTCTCTAGCAGAGCCGCGTCGCCGCGCAAACGAACGTCTTCGATGATCTCGGAGACGATTCGCTCTAAGTTGGGGTCTCGCCGAATGGTGCCCCTGTCATCAATGAACGACAGATCGTCTTTTCCGGCTTCGACAACTCGCAGGTTCAACATTCCAGGCAAGTTCGACATTCGTTGGGTTCTACGAGGCTGGACGGGTTAAGAGAGCATCGTTCGGGCGCGGGCGACTCGGTTCTTGATGCGCTCCGGACCCAAAACCGCCATGAGCTCGAACAAGCCCGGACCCACGGTTTTGCCCGTGAGCGCCACCCGAGTGGGGTGAACAATGGGACCCAGCTTTTCAAGCCCGGTGGAGGCAAAGTAGTCTTTGATCGCCTTCTCGTATTCGTCTGCCGGGGTATCTGCGGCAAAGGTTCCGTTCTCGCAGCACGCGGTGAGGAAGTCGAACAAGGCCGGAACGTGATCCTGGCCCGTGAACCACTTGGCGGTGGCTTTCGGGTCGTAATTCAAAGAGTCATCGGCGACGATGAAGAACTCGCAGGCATCGCCAAAGTCCACCAGGCTGCCCACGCGCTCTCGCTCTTCTTTAATGGCTTTCAGAACATATTCTCTGTCTTCGCCGGCGCGCTTCACCAAGAACTGGATTTTGCCCAGCACCTCTTTGCCATCGATCGGCTTCTGGTTCGGCATGGGTTCGTCTACAAAGTTCTCCCAGTACTGAACGGTGTGAGATTCAGCAAGCAAACCTTCGATCTCGGCAAGAATCTCTTCGGGCGACATGAGCCTGATGCGGTGACCGTTGAGCCAGCGCAGCTTCTCCATATCGAACTGACCGGGCGACGGTTGCAGCCGTTCGATGCTGAACGCCTGAATGAGCTCTTGCTCGTCTTCGTAAACTTCTCTATCGTCTCCGGGCGCCCAGCCAATAAGCGCAATAAAGTTCTTCAGCGCGCCCTTCATGTAGCCCTGCGCCATGTAGTCCAGCACTCGGGTGGCGCCGTGACGCTTAGAAAGCTTTTTGCCGTCTTTGCCCACAATCACCGGACAGTGAACAAAGATGGGCGGCTCCCAACCGAACATCTCGAAGAGGGTCCAGTGGTACGGCGAGGTCGAGATCCACTCTTCGCCGCGCAGCACGTGGGTGATGCCCATGAGATGATCGTCCACCATGGCCGCAAAGTGGTAGGTCGGCATGCCGTCTGCCTTTAGCAGAACCGGGTCTGGCAGGGTGTTGGAATCGAACTCGATGCGGCCTCGGATGAGGTCTTGCACCACGATCTTCTTATCGCGGGGCATTTTTTGCCGAATCACGTACGGCTTGCCTTCGGCAATGGCGGCTTCCACTTTCTCGGGCGAGGCGTCTCGCCAGTCGCCACCAAAGTAGCCCAGGGGCTGCTTGTTGATCTGCTGGAACTCGCGCATCTCTTCCAGCTCTTGAGAGGTCTCGAACGCTTTGTAGGCGTGTCCTTTCGCCTCTAGCTCGGCGATCCACTTGGCGTAGATGCCCTCGGCGGCGCGCTCAGATTGTCGGTACGGGGCGTGCGGACCGCCGATGTGGGGTCCTTCGTCGAACTCGATGCCCACCCATCGAAGGGTGTCTACAAACTCTTGCTCGCTCTCCGGGTTGTATCGGGTGCGGTCGGTGTCTTCTATCCGCAGGATGAGTTGTCCACCCTTGTTACGAGCGAAGAGGTAGTCGAACAGAACCGTTCGAAGAGCCCCTACGTGGAGCAGACCCGTAGGGCTAGGAGCGAAGCGTACGCGAACCGACATCGGTGTCCTTTAGGGTACCCGTCGGTGGGGTCGGCGGCGGGTTGTCGGGTCGGGGGCGGGTTGGAGGTTGATGGTTGAACGAGAAAGTTG
>CAYYJX010000155.1:0-4544 GCA_964471545.1 uncultured Fimbriimonas sp.
GCAGGCTCTCCTTTGTTCCGGACTGGGCGCAGTGGCAAGCATGCAAACCATGGGGGCAGCCATCCACCGATTCGGTACCGCGAAGGTCTGCCTTCTCTCGGCGCTGATCGCCTGTGTCACCGTCCCGTGGTTGGTGCTGCATCAAAGCATCTACACCCTTGGAGCCCACCTGCTCTTTGTCGGCATCGCTTACGGCGCCCTGGACGTGGCGATGAACGCCCACGCCATCGAGGTGCAAAATCTCTATCCGAAAAGCATCTTGGCCACTACCCACGGCTTTTTCAGCGCGGGTGGAATCGTGGGCGGATTCGCCGCCTCCGCCACCACTAAGGCGCAAATCGCCCCGGTCGCCCACATGGCAGTGACCGCGGGGGCGTTGCTTGTGGCGACCCTCGTTGCTTACTCATCCCTCTTGCCCAAGACGTTCGACCGGAACGAAGACGGACCCCACTTCGTGATTCCGCGCGGCGGCCTGTTGGTGCTGGCGCTTATCTGCGGCGCCGCTTTCTTTGCAGAAGAGGGCGTGATGACGTGGAGCGCGTTGTATGTTCGAGACTTCTTAAAAGCGAATCCCGAATACGCCGGAATTGTCACCGGATGCAGTGCTTTGGCAATGACCACCGGGCGGTTCATGGGCGACTTCGTTCTTCAACGCTTCACCAACCGACAGGTGATTCTCTTCGGAGGGGGAACTTGCTTCTTGGGAGTGTTTCTGGCTTCACAAGCCCGCCATCCCTGGCTTGCGATCGGCGCCTTTGCCCTTGCTTGTCTCGGATTGGCGAACGTGGTCCCGGCGGTGTTCCGCGAAGCGGGGAATCGGTCGGAGGTCTCGACGGGTGTTGGCCTCGCCGCAGTGACCACGGGCGGCTACGCGGGATTTCTGCTCGGGCCTCCGCTCATCGGCTTGATCTCGGCTCGAACGAGTCTGGCGGTTGGAATGGTCGTTATCTCGTTATTAGGTGTTGCGATGGGATTAGGCGCTCTCGGCAAGACCTTTGCCCCCAAGCAATCAACCTAGGGTCGCCCTTTGATCGCTTGGTCCGTGATCGTTTCGTGAATTGCGTAGATCGTTGATTCCAAACTCACACAACGGCGCCGGAAGGAGCAAAATGCTTAGGGTTGCTCTCGATTATTGTTGTTGGAGGCGGATGAGCTAGATGGACCACTCGACAGATTCTGATTCGGCTGCGTCCAAACGCCCGAAACGCACCCGATCTGTTCGGCTGAGTGCCGAAGCCGTACGATCGCTCGAAGGGCTCTTAGAATTGCGGCGCCAAGCCGACCATCCGAATGAGAAGCTCACGCGGCCTCTGAAAGCCGAAATTCTCGGGGTGAGCGTCCGAACTGCCGATCGGCTTTTGAACGGTGAACCCGTTGATCGATCGTCGATCGTTTTCGCTTTTTCCCGGCTCGGCTCGGAAGTGGATCCGAGCTACATCTTGGTCGACGAATCTTCTCCCGACGGCGAAGACTCAGAAATCGAAGACCCGACTCGTCTCCACCTAGAAGAGTGGTCCACCGGTAAGCCGGATTCAGATTCGGGACGAGAACAAGCTGTCCACCGATCGGATCAGAGTCGACGACTTTATTGGGCCTTGCTTGCGCTCCCTGTGTTGACGCTTGTTGTTTTTGGAGCCGTTAACTCGGTGCAAACGATGGGAGCCGTTTCGGCTCACCGGCTCAAAGAGAACATCCAAGAAACGCTCATCGCCGCGCACAGTGCTTTTCAAAAGGCCAACTACAAAGAAGCCGAACGGTTGTTCCACGACGTCATCGAGAAGAACAAGGGCGCGAGGGATATCGCTTATTCTGCAGACGCAAAGCGCGGGCTTGCGGAGATTGCGATTTATCGAGCCGACTACAAAACCGCCCTCAGCCTGATCGATCAAGCAATCGCGTTGCGGAAGGAATTCGATCAGGAGTCGCCTCATGCCGTACTCGCGGCGTTGAGAGGGGAGATCCTGCAGAACCTCGGAGATTTCAAAGAAGCAGAACGGTGCTACCGCACCGCCATTGGAATCTACGGACGCAATAATGAGCCCTTTGGCGTTGCTCTGACCCAGAGCTCGATGGGCGATCTCTTCACCGATCAGGGTCGGTTTGAAGATGCTGAAGAGGAAATTGTTTCCTGCCTTAACTTTTTACGCATCAACGACAAGGATCGAGAGGTGGCTGCGACCCAGCTGTTACTCGCGAAGCTGAGGGATCGCCAAGGTCGTCCCAAAGAGGCGATCCGAGTTGCGAAGGAGGCGCTTGCCTACTTTGAAAAAGAGGGGCATCCTCGGTGGCTAGCAAAAACCAACCTCATCCTTGGACAGGCTCTGGGGCATGCCAACCTGCGGGCGGAGGCAAAGGCCTCGCTGCAACACGCGCAATCGCTCTACCAGGCGGTCCGCGACCCTAAGGGTCTCACGCTGGTCTCAGATGCCCTCCTGCGGCTCTAGACCTCTGTTCTGCAGACACAAAAAAACGTGCAAGATCGTGCAAGTTAAGGCCCTCGCTGAACTTGCGCGAAGTTTCGCCTCGGGCGATCCCCGAATGCGTGTACCTTTCTTTCGGTAATTCGACCGCACCCCACGCGGCGAGATCACCGCGCGAGATGGGCCGGCTTTTGGGGAAAGGAGGACCGGTCCCTCGCCAGTTCCCCCTGAAGACCGATTTCCCCGGAACGCTTTACGGGACCCCGGGATAGAATCGCCAAGTCGACTTGAAGTCCTTGGACACCTTCTGCTCCAGCACGCTCGCCCGCAAGAGTTCGATAGGGATACTGCCCTCCAAGAAGACGCGATCGTGGAACTCCTTTTCCTTCAACTTGCCCTTCTCAACGGTTTCTCGGCGGAGTTGCCAAATCTGAAGGGCGCCGATCATGTACGAGAGTTGATACAGCGGAGGATAAGCGCCACTAAACGATCGGCGGACCTCTCCTTCTGCCGTATTGCGCTCGTGACCGACCTTATCGACGAGGTAGTCGATGCATTCCTGGACCGACATCTTCTTGAGATGGAAGTTCAGAGAGAAAACGATGCGCGCGCAGCGGTGCATTCGCCAGAAGAGCATTCCCACCCGATTCTCCGGGGATTTCTGGAAGCCCATGTTCCAAAAGAGGAATTCATAGTACAGAGCGTTTCCTTCGATCCAGAACGGGGTGCTGAACGGCCTGCGTTGCAAGTTGTAGCGCGAGGTGTAAACCTGCTGAAGGTGATGACCGGGGATCAGTTCGTGGTGAACCGTAGCCCTTGCAAAGTGAATATTGTTCGCTCGAAGACTGCCTAGCTTCTCGTTGTGCTCCATCTCAGAGGTTGGGAAGCTGACCATGATTTGCTCACCACCCAGGAAGAACGGCGAAGTCTTCTGAGCCTCGCGAGACATCATCGACATTCGCCAAGTCTCCTTGGCAATGGATGGGACGGTGACTAGGTTGTGCTTTTCGACATAGTCGATTGCTTCAATCGCCATGTCTCGGATGAGGTTTGGCTGATCCCCGGGGGCAACGTAGTCGTTCTTGACCTTCTCAAGAGCCTTCTTCCAATCCGATCCGAAGCCCATCTCTTGAGCCGCCTTCTTCATCTCGGCTTCGCACCAGGCGTACTCCTTCTCGGCGATCTGAACCAGCTCTTCCGGGGTGTAAGGAATGAACTCGTATTGGAGTTCATTCAGCAGGGCTTCTCTTCCGATTGGATCCCCAACGATTGGGTTGGGGTCATTCGGTCTGAGCCCGCATACCGTTTGTCGGAGAAAGGCACTGTACTCCTCCAGCGATTTCTGGAGTCGTTCGAAAGGCTCTTTCACCCACCAGGAGAAAGACGGATCGTAGGAATTGTAAAAGCGGTACCAACTCGCCAGGTTTCGGTTGAGGCTGTCGTTGAATCTCGCCGCTCGGTAAGCCGCAAACTTGTTGGCACTCTTATCGGCCTCCCACTTCGTCTTCAGCTTGGAAATTGTCTGATTGATCTCAGTGAGTTCTTCTGCGATTTTGGGCGCCGGAATCGGATTGGATCGGCGTTGATCCTGGCAGAGTTCGATCAGATCGTCGGCAAAGATTAGAAACGGCTTCGACTCCTCAACTTGAGTGCGAAACGCCTTGAGCAGTGCATCTTGGCGCTTCAGATGATTGGCGAAAAGGACCCAATCGATCTGTTCCGACCGGTCAAGCTTTTCGAAAGGAACGGCCTGCAATGCTCCGGTGTAGTCGTAGTACAGCTTTTGCAGGCGGTCGATTCTGGGTGTCGCCATCTCCACCGGAAAGAAGCGATCGAGAGCCGCCGAATCGGCCTGATATTGTTCAATAGTGGGTCGTACGGAGGGCTGCATCATGGCAAGGGTGGTGAAGAGGGCAAGAACAGCCGTCATCGTTCGTTAAGAATACAGGCAACAACCCTCGCGAGGTTCAACCTACGGCTGATCTTTCGACCACCTGTAGGTCGTCGAACCCAGGTATCGCCGAATCAAGGCGTACAACTCCGGATCGTATTCCTGGAGCTCTTCGGGAGTGTTCACATGGTTGTGAACACCATTGGAAGGGATGGCCTCTCGGTTGGCATCGA
>CAYYJX010000156.1:0-4537 GCA_964471545.1 uncultured Fimbriimonas sp.
CGCTCTCCCCTACGATCGCCTCGCCCGTTGCTGGGACGTACCTGGACGATATCGTTGGAGCGGAAGAGGTTCTGAAAGGCACGGTCTCGTCACTCTCCGGCATCGTGATCAAAGACGACAAGACCGTTGAGATTTCGATCAAAGAGCCCAAGCCTTACTTCCTTGGCAAGCTCACCTATCTGTGCGCCTCCATCGTCCAATCCGAACTTGCGAAAGGAGCCCTCATCACCGACATCAAGCAAGCGATCGGCACCGGACCGTTCGTTCTTTCTGAATACAAGAACATGCAGTCGGTGACGCTGAAGGCGAATGACGGATTCTGGGAAGGAAAGCCGGCTATCGCAACCATCGAACGCCCCGTCATCATGGATGCGGCGACCCGCCTGAACAAGTTCCGCAGCGGCAACCTCGATATGGTGACCGTTGAGAAGCAAGATATTCCGGCGGTGATGGGCGACCCGGACCTGAAGGAGTTGGTGCAACCCATTCCGAGACCCGCGATTTTCTACATCCTGCTAAACGGCAAGCGGTATGCGCCGTTTAAGGATCGACGCGTGCGCCGAGCGTTTATGATGGCCATCGATCGTGACCGTATCGCCGGGCAAATCTTGAAAGGCCAGACCGCCGCAAAACGCTGGGTTCCGGATTCCATGCTGCCCGGCGATCTGAGCGTTCCAAAGTTCGACCCCGCCGCAGCGAAGAAGGAACTTGCCGCTGCCGGCCTCAATCCCGCGACCATGCCGCCGCTTCCTCTCGCCGTCCGGGCCGATAACGTGGATGCGAAGATCATCGCCGAGTCCCTTGCCGCCGACCTTAAGAAGAACTTAGGCGTCAAGGTTCAACCACAGACATTGGACTGGGGAACGATGCTCAAGCTCCGGAATGAAGGCAAGCTCCCTTCCGCGTTCCTTTCTTGGTACGCGGACTACGTGGACCCTCAAAACTTCTTGAGCCTTCTTCTTCGATCGGACGCCAAGCTGAACTTCGACGGGTGGGCGAATACCGAGTTCGACAAGCTGACCGCCGCCGCCGACTCTGAGAAAGACGCCGCGAAGCGATCGGCGCTCTACTTGCAGGCCGAGCAGATTGTTCTAGACGAAGTGCCACGTATTCCGCTTTACTTTGGGATGGACTACACGCTGGTCGCCAAAGGGGTGAAAGGGGTGCGACGCAATCTTCTTGGAACACTTCCCCACTCCAAAACCACGGTAGAGGCGGCTAAGTGAGCGACCTCAGCCATCCAGAGCCAAAGAGGGAGCCTTACGAGGTCGGTACCCGCATTGCGGTCTACCCCGGCACCTTCGACCCGCCCACATTGGGTCACCTCGACATTATCGAGCGCGCCGCTCATCTGTTTGACGAACTGATTGTGGCGGTGGGAGTGAACAGTTCTAAGTCGCCTCTCCTCAGCGTCGATCAACGCTTGGACGCTCTTTCCGAGTTGACCTCCAAATACCCAAATGTCCAAGTGGCAACCTTCAAGGGGTTGCTCGCCGACTACTGTCGATCGGTCGGTGCGCACAGCATTGTGCGGGGACTTCGGGCGGTTGCCGACTTTGAATACGAGTTTCAGATCGCCATGGCGAACCGCAAATTGAACCCCGACGTGGATTCTGTATTCCTTATGACGAGTTGGGAATACAGCTTCCTCAGTTCGTCGGTGGTTCGAGAAGTCGCCACGCTCGGCGGCGACATCTCGTCTATGGTGCCCCCGAGCGTGGCAACGCTTCTGGAATCGGTGGTCGCCACACGGAACACTCAAACCTGAGACGTGACCGCAACCCGGTAATCTTTGGGTTCGATGGCAGAACTGCTCCACACCGCCGTTTTCGGCTTGCCCGCTCCGCGCGTTGGCAAGGTTCGCGAGATGTACGATCTCGGATCGGAAGTGCTGATGGTTGCCACCGACCGAATTTCCGCGTTCGACGCGGTGATGGCGAACGGCATTCCGGATAAGGGCGTGGTGCTCACCCAGATGAGCGTGTTCTGGTTCGATCTCCTTCAGGACATCTGCCCCAACCACATGATTTCAGTGGACTTCGACGCCATCCAGAGTCGCTGCAAACAGCCCCAGCCTGAACTGAAGGGTCGGGCGATGATCTGCAAGAAAGCCAAGACCATCCCGGTGGAGTGCGTGGCACGTGGATACATCACGGGTTCGCTTTTCAAGGAGTACAAAGCCGCCGGACTCGATTCCACGGGCGGTTTGCTTCATGGACACGAGTTCGCGGCGGGACTTGTGGATTGCTCGCAGCTTCCGGAGCCCATTTTCACCCCTGCGACGAAGGCAGAAACGGGTCACGATGAGAACATCGGATTCGACCACGTGGTCGATACGGTCGGAAAGGAAACCGCCGAGCTCCTTCGCGACTGGACTCTAGAGTTGTACGCAAAGGCGGCCGCTCATGCTGCCGAGCGGGGAATTCTGCTCGCGGACACGAAGTTCGAGTTTGGCGAAACGGAAGACGGCATCATTCTGATCGATGAGGTTCTGACTCCGGACTCGTCTCGGTATTGGCCCGCCGCCGAATACACGCCCGGCGTGGCTCAGCCAAGCTTCGACAAGCAGTTCGTTCGCAACTACCTGGAAACCACCGACTGGGACAAGACGCCTCCGGGACCAACGCTTCCGGCAGAGATCGTTTCTAAGACTCGAGAGAAGTATTTCGAGGCGTATCGGCGTATTACCGGAAAGGACCTGACCCTCTAGTCGGTTCCGCTCGAACATGGTTCTGCTCTACAACACCCTTCTCTTTCTCCTATCGCCACTCTGGGTGACGTGGATGCTTTGGCGAACCTCTAAGCGGAAGGAAAAGCCAGACTGGAATCAGCGTCTCGGCGGTTATCCGCATGTACCGGGCAAGAAGAAAGGAACCAAGCGGGTTTGGATTCAGGCCGTAAGCGTGGGTGAGGTGATCGCGGCACTGCCTGTGTTGCGGGAGCTACGCAAAAGATCGCCCCATACAGAGATTGTCCTGAGCGTGACGACCTCAACCGGTCACGCCACGGCTCAAGAACGCGCGAACGGATTGTACGATCACCTGATCTACTTCCCTATCGACATGCCACGCTTTGCGCTCTACGCGATGCTCAAGATTCGCCCGAACGTGTTCGCCTTGATGGAAACAGAGTTCTGGTTCAACGTGCTTTACAACGCCAAGCACTTCGATGCGAAAATCCTCCTTCTGAACGGTCGCCTTAGTGATCGGAGCTTCTCTCGGATGGCGTACGTCCAGCCGTTCTACCGATCGCTGGTGAAGTTCTTTGACCGAGCTTTGGTTCAAACCGAAACCGATGCCGAAAGGTTGCGATCTTTGGGCACCGCGAATGTAGAGGTCCTAGGGAACACCAAATTTGACGAGGCGGGATCCGAGGAGCCTGCGGTGATCGCCAAACTGCAAGCCGAATTGCCGCTGGATGGTCGCCCGGTGGTGGTGGTTGGCTCGACCCGATCTGCCGACGAGGAGTGGTTGACGGTTCAGACTCTGGCAGAGGTCTCGAAATCGATCCCGATTCAGGTGATTCACGCCCCTCGTCATCTGGAATCGGCGGACGGCTTGCTTGATCAAGCAGCGAAAGCTTTTGGTGCCGACAAGGTGGGTCGACGGTCGACGGCTTCAGCCAACGCCCCTTTGGACTACATCGTTTTGGACACCTTTGGTGAACTGAGTTCGGCTTATCGGTTGGGCACGGTCGCGATTATCGGTGGGGGCTTCTCGAAGCTCGGCGGGCAGAACCTGATTCAGGCCCTGGCGGCGGGTTTGCCTGTCCTGCACGGCAAGCATATGCACAACTTTAGGGACGTGACCGACCTGGCGGATAAGGCTGGGGCAGCGTTCCGAATCGATCTCCCTTCTGGCGACGTTTCCAAACGGAGCGGAGAAGATGTTCGCACACTGGCATCCGAAGTGATTCGCTTGCTCAACGACGAGTCGGCCCTTGCCAAAGCGGGAGCGGCGGGTCGCAAGCTGGTCGCAGAGAATCAGGGCGCAGGCGCTCGGTACGCCCAGGCGATTGTGGATGCTCTCGCAGCGAGCTAAGTTCATCGGTCTAAACTAGCTTTCATGGCGGCACGAGTGGGAATCATCATGGGAAGCATCTCCGACTGGGAGACGATGGCCCCAGCGGCAGAAATCCTCTCCCAGTTCGGGGTCGAGCACGAGGTGAAGGTTGTGAGTGCCCACCGAACTCCTCAGGCGATGGTGGAGTACGCCGAATCCGCACGCGAGCGAGGGCTGCAGGCCATCATCGCCGGAGCGGGTGGAGCGGCCCACTTACCAGGGATGGTTGCTTCCATGACCACTTTGCCCGTGATCGGCGTACCGGTCGCCACTCGAAACCTGGGGGGACAAGACTCCCTGCTTTCCATTGTCCAGATGCCGGGTGGAATTCCGGTGGCGACGGTTGCCATAGGTCAGGGACTCAATGCAGGACTACTTGCCCTTCGCATCTTGGGTACGTCAGACGCAGGCATCGCCGAGCAACTGGATGCTTATCGAAAAGGGCTCGAGGCTAAGGTCGATGAGATGAATCGCGA
>CAYYJX010000157.1:0-4357 GCA_964471545.1 uncultured Fimbriimonas sp.
ATAGTTCGTGGGGCGGATCACGATCCACTTCTCATCTTCTTCCACTCGCGCATTGCAGTAGTGATTGAGGGGCGGATTTGCGGTTTGGAGCTGCTTGACGAGATCGATCAGGCCGTATCGGTACCACCCAAAAAAGGTGTCAGGAACGAGTGCAATGAGAGCCTTGCCTTTTGCCTTGGCTTCTTGCTTCATGAACTCGCCCGCGTGGTAGGCGAGCGGATCTTTAGCGGTGGGCGTACTCCACCCCGACCGCTGTGCGGTGGAAAGCGGTTCCTTTGGACCCTCGCCAAAGGGTTGCACTGTGCGCGCATAGGTTTGAGTGTCTGAGCTGAGACGCTTCCAAGACCCGTCGTCAACTGCCTCCAGGTCGGGGTGGTCGGCAATGGCTTCGCTCTCGAAGTCCTCTCTCGAACTCTCCACCTCGACGACCGCCTGCCCCTTGGCATCGTAAGCGGTGAGAGTGAACGTAAGATTCGGGATCGCCTGAACCACTATCTCGCTCGGGGGACCCTGAAGAGGCGCCACCTGAGTTGCAAGAGCAATGGTTGAACCACCAGGCTCGCCGGTATCGAGGGGCTTCCCACCCGTTGCCTTCGCCCACACGTTCTGCTCTTGAAAGTAAGTCTTGACGGCTTCTTCCACTGCCTTTGGGAGGGGTGACTCGGGCCCCGCCGGTCTCATGGAAAAGATCGTTAGGTCTCTGCCGTTAGGATTCTTCTTGTAACCCGGCGCGATTGCCAAGAACATCCTGCGCCGAAGCCTCCCCATTGGCGAGAGTGCGTTGAGTTCCCCCCGACGTTCTAGGAAGCGGGGCTTTTGGTCGTCTCCGTACAGGCGAGCGAAGTTTTTGATCTCCTTGACGAGGCTCTGCGCGTACTCGGGCGTGAAGGGTTTGTAGGACTCCACCTCTTTTTCATAGGCGTCGATCATCCCTTGGAACCTCTGTTCCTCCTCGTTCATTTCAATTCGAATCTCGGCGCTTTGCAGATTGAACCGATCCGTAATAATTGTGCCGTCTGGAGCGCTCAGCAACAGCGAGATCTTCTCAAGAAGCTCGGTCCGCGAGACGTTCGGGGCGTACACCATCAGCGTCTCGTTTTGGAGCGGGTTGGGGGCGCTTACTTGCTCGCCGAGGGTGGTGGAGAGGCGGTCGAGCGCCTTAGACAGAGGCATGGGTTCCACGTCGACCGTGACCACCGCCGGTTTGCATGCCATGCCCGAAAAGGCTGCGGCAAGGAGTGCGAGCGAGCATAATCGCCGAGAGGCACGAGGGAGGTTGCTGTGCATGGAAACCATCACGAAGTTCGAGGTCCTAAACTGTTACTTGAACCTCTCGCTTCTGCTTAAGGATTATCGTATCTCATGCGGTCTTAAGTAACCAAGAATGTTAAAGAAAACTCCCTCATCGCTCGTTCGATACTCGGTTGAACAATTGGGAAGGGCGGGGCAGATGATCAGACGATTCTTGACCCTTTAACGGGCCGCTCACCCGCCATGAGAGTCAGAACTGTGCGAGGGCTTCACGAACCCGGAAACCACCCCGGCCTTTCAGGCCACCCCTCCGGTGCCTGCCCCGATTTATCGGGGAGGGGAATTGTGCGTCACCTTTCCTTCCATATGGTCTGGAAGACCGACCAGATGCAAAGAATCGACCCCTCACCCCCCTGCCCCCTCTCCCCTCCAAATGCGGAAGGGAGAGGGGGAGATTTTATGGATGTCCTCAGAACCCAGGGTTAGCACCCTGGGCTACGATGATGGTCGCGGCTCCGCCGCTTTCTAACGAGCCGACTAGCCAAATTCCCCTCCTGGGAGGGGTGGATCCGAAGGAGACGGGGTGGTCTCCGGGTTATTGAATCCCCTCCAGTGCCGGTCCCGACTTTTCGGGGAGGGGGCTTTTGCGGGTCGGTTCCCTCCAAAAGGTCCGGAGGACCGGCAAGACTGTTAGCCCAGACGGTTAGGTCTGGGTAGGTGTATCCCAAAGATCAAAGGTCCGGGAGGACCGACCAGATGCTCCCCAGTAGGGATCCTCAAATCTGGCTTGCCACGGCTCCGCCGCTTCTTCCGGAACCACCCCGGCCTTTCAGGCCACCCCTCCCGGGAGGGGAATTGGGGGCCCCTCAGCCAGCCCTGACGGAGCGCCTTAATGCTCCGGGTTTCGATTCTTCATTCGAAACTCCAGTTCGTTCTGCGCCTTGACGAACTCTTCCTTGATCTCCGGAGGAAGGTTCTCCAGCGTGAAAGTTTTGTTGGCCATGGGCCGAAGCTCTTGCAGAGTGCCAATGGTGCGGAACCCGTTTTGAAAGTTGTACGTGATCTTGATGAGCCGCGACAGAATCAGCCTCATTTTCGAGGTGTTGAGCACCATCGCGGTGTCTTTCATCCAGGGGAACATTTTGGGATGCGCCGCCATGTAGGTTCGTTCGGCTAAGTCGGTGGCTCCGACCAACTCGCCCTGCCTTCTACCGATTGGGTTCGGTGCGGTTTGAATGAGGTAGCTCGTCTCCACTTCAAACGCAATGGTGGTGTTGAGCGGAATCCCTCGCGGCATGCTGACGGTAGGTTCTCGAAAAATGCCGTTCCAGAACAGTTCAAGCTTTGGGTTTGGCTCGGCATTCTCCTCATCCGAATCCCCTGCGGTGGGATCGTCGATGCTGATGGAGTAGGGATCGCCGTTGTACACCAACCGATGAATCTCGTCTTGAACCGCTTTCGGTAACCGACTCAAGGGCACACCTCCTTTCTGATAAGCGGCGGTTCGACCCGGTTGGGTCATTGCGGCATACACACGCAGGTGGTTCAGCATGTTGCCGGATTGAAGAGGGTTGGCGCGCAGAGCGTAGGCTAACGACTGGAATCCGGAAAGCTCCCCGTTGAGCCCCTTCTTAAGTGCGAGTTCGGCTTCTTCCTCCAGGGTCGGCGGGTCTAACCGGGCGCCCATGGCAAGCTCTTCCTGCAACACGGCTCGGTCTTGGTACGCCTTTCGAATTCGTAGGGGGTTGGAAGGTCGGAATTGAATCCAAGTACCGTCTTCCTTCACCTCCGCGTCCACCAGCCAGTTCAGCGAAGGGTTTCGCCGTTGGTAGGTTTCTATGGTGGCGATATAGCCGTAGTTGAACTGCTCCATGTAGGTGTCTGGAACCACCGCGACCAAACTCTTTCGCCGAGTCTTCGCCTCGGCCGCCAGAAAACCACCCACGTAGTAGGAAAGCGGATCTCTTGTAACGGGCTTGCGCCACAGGGCAAGCATGGGCTCGGTGACTTTGCTCCACGCCTGAGCCGCCGATTTCAACCCGGGCAGAATCGTCACCAGCGCACGCGATTCGGGCGGAAGCGGCACGGAGGCGGAGACCTTTTCCTCCTCACCCGTGACGGGGATAAAGTCTTCCTCCATTAGGAGGTCCCAAGAAGAGCTCTCCGTCTCCAGCATGAACTTTCCGGTCTTGTCGAACACGGAGAGTCGGAAGAGAAACGTGTCGTCCTGATCACCGTCTACGGTGAGAAGAACGGTTCCCACCGGCTGGGTGATGGGTTCCACGTTCGCGCCGAACTCGATCCCCAGTCCTTCGCCGTTGACGTTCACCACGGGCTGCTCCCCGGTGACCGACGCCCACAGATTCTGTTCGTCCACGTACTGAGCGATCACCTTGCTCACCTCGCCGGGCATGGGGGACTGCATCGGAGTGGGGTTGGTGCTAAAGACCTTTCGTTCGCGAGGCTTCACGGAGGCAAGCGTCTCGGCATCGAGCGCAAGAAGCACTCGGCGATTGAGGCGGGAGGGCGGGGATTCTTGCTCCAACTCATTGATCCGCTTGGAGGCTCGTTCGTTGTCGGAAGCCCCGTACACCTTGGAGAAATCGCGCATCTCCTCGTACAGGTTGCGGGCGTGCTCGGCGGTGAACGGCTTGAGCGCCTGCATCTGTTTCCGGTTGTGATCGATCAGCCGCTGAATGGACTGCAAGCGTTCCAGGCGATAGATTCGCTCATCGGCTTTGATCTGCTCCGGGGTTTGTTCCAGATACCAAACGCCGCCCCTTTTGCTCCAGGTGGCGTTGGTGGCTTTGGCTATTTGGGTTTGCACTTCGGATACGGTTGCCGAAGGAGACGTCACCATGAGGGTGGTGGGCCATAGCGACTTGGCGACTTGAACGGGCTCGCCCAAAACCCCCGCCAGCTTGACGCCAATCTTTGCGATCGGCATCGGCTCCCAATCAAACGCTCGGGCGGCGTTTTGGCTTTGGAAACTTGGAGATCCCGCAACGAGAGCGGCTAGAAGGTAGGCGTTCATGAGCGGATTCGAAGGATCACCGTTACAAGAGGTTAACGGTTCAGATTCCGAACCGTGTCACGGTTTTCGTGA
>CAYYJX010000158.1:0-2176 GCA_964471545.1 uncultured Fimbriimonas sp.
AAGAACCTAAACTGCCCGAAGAGGTTGGCACGGTCTCGGAATTGCACCGAATCGCAGTTCACTTAGATCAGTATCGCCATGCTACACGAAATCCAGAAGCGTACTGGCGAGAGTGCCTACGGCGAGATCCTAGCCATTTCGAGAGCCATGTTGGGCTCGGAAAGCGGGCTCTTCAGCGTGGAGAGTGGGAGAAGGCACAGGCGCACTTTGAAGCGGCAGTATCGCTGCAAATCCAGCTGAACCCGAACCCTGAGGATGGGCAAGCCTTGTACCTTCTCGGAGTCACGCACGAACTTTGCGGCGATTTCGCCACGGCTTACAAGTGCTTTGGCAAGGCGGCTTGGAACTATTCCACTAAGGCGGCTTCCCATATCGGGATGGCGCGAATATCGATGCGCCAAGCCGACTTTGAACAGGCGTTGTGTCATCTGGAAACCGCAAAGATTTCACAAGGAGATGCAAACGATGTCCATTGCATGGAGGCGCATTGCTACCGTCGGTTAGGTCGGCTAGAGAAAGCTCGGACCACTATTGATGGTGTCATCGCCGTTGATCCTCTCGATCACTGGGCGCTGTACGAACTTGTCGTTGGCCTCGGGATCACCGACGAGGAGATCGCTCGGAGATATCAAACCGCAGTTTTGGATGGTTTCCAAGCCAGGCTCGACCTTGCGGTCAACCTTGAAGAAGTTGGGTCTTCTGCCGAGGCGCTTGAATTGATAGCGGGCGCGGTTGACCTGGATCCAATCGCCAACGTGTATCTCGGAGTGCCCTGTTCTGGCAAAGCGCAGATTGCGGAACTCTTCCCGAACCGTTTGCAGGAGTTGAGAAAGCTTGAGGCCCACGTCCTGCAACATCCGGAAGATGCGATCGCGCTGATGCTTCTCGGCAACTTCTACTACGACCGACGCCGACACCTGGAAGGAATTGATTGTTGGGAACGTGCGGTGGCGGCCAATCCCGACCTGGCGGTGGCTTGGCGCAACTTAGGGATCGGTAAGTTCAACGTTGAGGATGACCCTGTTGCCGCTTCGCTGTGTTACGATCGGGCTCTCGAAATCGATCCACATGAGGCACGATTCCTGTACGAACGGGATCAGCTTGCGAAGCGACTGGGGGATTCCGCCCGCGATCGTTTGTCGCGGCTGGAGGCAAACTCCGCACTGATCACTCGCCGTGACGACCTAACTCTTGAGTTCGTTAGTCTTCTGAATCTCACCGGGGAACCGGAACGAGCGATCCATGTTCTGAGTAACCGTACCTTTACTCCCTGGGAAGGCGGTGAGGGGATTGCGTTGGGTGCCTGGGCAAGGGCGCAGGAGCTGTTGAGTCGCTCGGCGTCCAGCACCGAGCAGAAGCTGGCACACATCCTTGCCGCGCTTGATTCTCCAAAGAACCTGGGCGAAAGTCGGCACGCGCTGGCAAATGCAAGCAACCTTTGGTATCGAGCCGGAACGATCCTTAAGGCCCAAGGCGATGAATCTGGGGCCCAAGTCTTCTTTGAAAGGGCAGCGAACTTTAAGGGCGACTTCCAAGACATGAGCGTCCTGCAGCATTCGGAGCTCTCGTATTACCAGGCCCGATCTCTCCAGGCCCTTGGTCGAGAGGCGGAAGCAAAGCAACTGTTCGAGGCTGTTAAAGAGCACGCCATTCAGTTACTGGCCACTAAGGCAAAGATCGATTACTTCGCAACTTCCCTTCCGACGATGCTTTTGTTCAAAGACAACCTTCAGGCCAGGCAGGATAAGTCTGCCCACCTCATGCTTGCCCAGTCTTACACGGGAATGGGAGATGTCGCCTCCGCTAAGCAAGAGCTGGACAAAGCCCTCTCTTTCGATCCCAATTGTCCGTTTGCGATTGATCTTTGTAAGGAGCTTGCGTAATGCAAATCTCCTTGGCTGGATTCTGGAAGGTTGTTCTTGACCCTAGAGGAGAGTTCACCGTCGACTCGCTAACCGAACAGTGCAGCCAACAGGCGGTTTTGCCTGGCTCGCTGGATCAGAACGGAATTGGAAACCTTAACTTAGAGGAAGGGTATCTCGGCGGCCTTTCTCGTAAAGTTTCCTACGTTGGCCCAGCTTGGTACACGAAGGTCGTTGAAGTTCCGCAAGAGCTCCGGTCGAAAACCGTGCGCCTAGAGCTTGAACGCTGTCACTGGTTCTCCGATCTTTGGATC
>CAYYJX010000158.1:2186-4356 GCA_964471545.1 uncultured Fimbriimonas sp.
GTACGCACGTTGGTGGCAGAGAGAGCCTGAGCGTGGGACACCGATACGATTTTGAGATGCCGGACACCAAAGAGGTTTCGATCACCCTGCGGATTGACAACACGCCCCGCATCAACATTGGGCGAATTGGGCACTCCATTACCGATTGGACTCAAACCAACTGGAACGGTGTGATTGGTTCGATGACGATTCGTCCTACTGGAGAGAGTCTCACCCTAGAGAGCATTCAGAGGACCACTCGGGGCTATACCCTTCGCGGCAAGTCGTCGCGACCTCTCGAGTGTCGGCTCCATAAAGGTCTTAGTGTAGTTTTGCCTCCAAGTGAATCCGGCGAGTTTCAGATCGACCTTCCGCTTGCCGATATCCCGAGATGGAGCGACGAATCGCCTTGTCTCGAGACGTTTAGACTGTCGGATGGTAAAGAATCGTGCGAGATTGCACTCGGTCGGCGAGAGTTCGTGGCTCGCGGAAGGTTCTTTGCGCTCAACGACAACTTGGTCTTCCTTCGTGGGACTCTAGATTGTTGCGTCTTTCCCAAAACCGGTTATCCACCTATGCATCCAGAGTCGTGGAAGGCCATCTTCTCAACGGTGAAGGAATTTGGACTCAACCACGTCCGTTTTCACTCTTGGTGCCCTCCAGAGGCTGCTTTCGTAGCGGCCAACGAGATTGGCGTTCTTTTGCAGATCGAGTGTCCGTTGTGGACGGGTCATTGGGCTCTTAGTTCGGATCCTGAACTCTTGAGGGTCATAAGCGACGAAGCCGCGCGGATTCTTGACGCGTACTCCCACCACCCATCTTTTGTTTTGTTCTGTCTTGGGAACGAGATGTCTTTCTATGGTGAAGAGCCAGAAGTAGACGAGCTCTTGCTTTCACTGAAGGCGAAGTATCCCCACATCCTTTTCAACTTCTCCAGCCACGGCACCCATTTGAGCAAGGTGTGCGACTACTACGTTCAAGCAGACAACGGGAAGCCTGGCGAGGAAAATGAGCCCCTTCGCGGAAGTACCTGGTTCGGCGTTGGCTCGCGATTCGACCGAGAGGCGCCGGGTTCGGTGACAGATTGCAGTAGAGCTGCCGATCAGTTTAATCGCCCGGTAATCGCACACGAAGTTGGGGAGTGGGCGGTCTTTCCGGATTTATCGGAGATTTCTAAGTACGACGGAGTTCTTGAAGCCAGAAACTTCAAAACGATCGCCGCGCAACTTGAACACCGGGGAATGGCGGATCAGGCTGAAAGGTTCACGCACGCCTCGGGCGCTCTAAGCGCAAAGCTCTACAAAGAGGAGATTGAGACGCTTCTTCGCACGGCGAATCTGGCTGGATACCAGCTACTTGGCCTTTCTGACTTTCCAGGACAAGGAACCGCGACCATCGGCATGCTCAATGCCTTTTGGGAGCCCAAGGGGTTCATTTCTGCCGAAGAGTTCCGGGCGTTTGTTGCCCCAACCGTGCCTCTGTTGAGCTTGGAGAAGTTTGTGTGGAACCCCGAAGAGGTTCTTCGAGGTCAGGTAAGGGTCGCGCACAGCGGGGAATCCATTGAGCGCGAGGTGATTTGGTCGCTCTTGGACGAAGCGGGCGGGTGTGTGGAAACCGGCTCTTTTGGGTTGCATAAACTCGAGGGGCTCGGGCAGAACCTAATCGGTAACTTGGAAATCCCGCTACGCGGACTTGCCTCGCCTGGGAGATACCGAATTCGCATCTCTGTTGGGGCGCAATCCAACACGTGGACGATCTGGACTTTTGAACCAGAAGCCTCTCTAGCGGAAGTCGCAGGGGCAAAGGTTTTTGAGCGGTACCGAGCCGATGCTCGAAAAGCGATTATGAACGGCGAGAAGGTTTGGCTGCGCCTGAACCCTCATGGTGGATCACTCGGGATACCAGGACGATTTGCCCCTGCGTTTTGGTCTCCCATCCACTTCGTGGAGCAAGTAGGCACGCTCGGAACCCTCATTCAGGCGGAGCGTCCCTTGTTTGCTGAGTTTCCAACAGAAGCTCATTCCGATTGGCACTGGTGGGAGGTTCTCATGAAGTCTCAGTCGCTGAATCTCAACGAGTTTCCCAAAGAATTCTCTCCTCTTCTTCAGGTCATCGATCGCTATGAACGCAATCACAAATTGGGAACCGTCTTCGAGGCACAAATAGGATCGGCCTCGGTCCTCGTTACCTG
>CAYYJX010000159.1:0-4354 GCA_964471545.1 uncultured Fimbriimonas sp.
CAACGGTCTTGTCGTCCTTGATCAAGATGCCGGAGAGCGACGAGACCGTGCCTTTCAGAACCTCTTCCGCGCCAACAATATCGTCCAGATAGGTCCCAGCAACGGGCGAGGCGATCGCTGGGGAGAGCGCGCGCTCAAAAGACGTCTTCACATGCACGGCAAGAACATCGGTCCCGTCCGAAAACTTGATTCCCGGTCGAATTTTGAACGTGTACTTCCGACCGTCTTCAGAGACATTCCAAGATTCGGCGACTCGTCCGACGATGTTGTTGTTCTCGTCGTAAGCCACAAGGCCCTCGAAGACGTTGTTGAGCAGATCGGACGTTTCGGTGTCTTGCACAACCGCCGGATCGAGCGAGGTCGGATTGGTTGCCATCGCCACTCGAAGCTCTTGTCCCGAACCCGCATTCTCGTTCTTTCGAGAAGAGAAGCCCTTGGTGCACCCGGCCGAACCCATCCCTCCTAAAACGCAAAGGGCTGCGAGAAGGAACGTGAATCGGTAGGGTCGTGCGGTCGACAAGTCTGTGCTGCGATCAAGCATCGAAGCAGATTGTACGACGAAGTCGGAACCGGTTGATCGACGTTGGGCACCAACTGCGGCTCCCATCGTTACAATAAGAGAATGAGCCGATCGACCTTCTCAAGCCGCGTAGCTTTCATGCTTGGTGTGCTCGTGGCCGTGTGCTCATCTGCGGGCGCGCAAAAGTCGGTCACGCCCCTCGAAGGCTCGGCGCAGGCACCCTCCGCTCCGAACCTGGAGAAGGTCCCCATTGTGGGTAAGTGGCTCGGGCGCCTAGAACTCGGTCCCAGTCGAGTGAAGGGAACGGTCTCCATTGGTGATGCTCAAAATCTCGCCGTGAGCAAAGCGTTTCTGAAGCAAGTCCGCCTGGATTTGGTTCTGCGGAACAACGGCGATCTTGAGATGACGGCAAGCGGCTATGCGGACAAGCCTCGTGTCTCTAAGGGCAGATGGAGCCGGCTGGGCAAGGTGGTCAACTTGAAGGTGCTGGAAGAGAACGGCAAACCCGCCCAAAGAATCCTTCAGGGCTTTCTCACCGATGAGTCGCGATTCGTCGTGAATCTCCCGAATGAAGAAAACCTCCCCGCCACGAAGTTCGTGTTTCGTCGCGGACCCGCAAAGCCCGTTGCCCCGGCAAAGGGTGCGACTGCGCCGGCGGCTAAACGGAAGAACTAACCCGGTTGCACGCGCTGAATGGGCCAGACGGTGACGTCTACTCCTCGACACGCCATCGCGTGGTCCCACCGAGCATCGCTAAGTCTTTCCGCGAGCGGGGATGGAGCCATTGAACCGAGGAGACCGGAAGCGTCGGCTTCGATGGCTAATCGCGGATCTTGGGCAATTTGCACTCGGTACGGTTCGTGCCAGACCCGACCGGAATACAGCCGACCTTCTCGGTCGCAGGAGAAAAGCGTGTACCGCTCGGCCAAGAAGAACTCGAGCGAGCCTGGTTCCGCGACAACCTCCTCTCCAAACTGAGTCAAGACCGTTCGAGAGGCATAGCTCCCCTGTCCACGATCGGCATCGAGCCGAGGCCACACCGAGGGCATTTTCGCGCTCGTTAAGGACCCAGAACAAACCCATTCGTGATCCTGAATATCGAGTGACATCTTCGAGTGGAAATACGGAAGGGCAAATCGGGATCGGGCGATGCGGCAGCCGAGCCAATCTGACGCGTCCAAGCTGAAAAACCAAACTCCGGGGCGACCGTTGCAGTGCACGTACGTTCGAATATTCGTTTCCAGAAAGGTTGGGTAGCAGAGCGAAGGCGGCAGGGGGAACGGGCGAATCCGCCTCATAGCGAACGGGACGAATCCCATGTAGGTCTCGCCCTCATAGGTATCCACCTCCAATCCGGGAGGAAGCAGCGATTGAATGATTTCGGGATCGATGCGAACGTGAGCAAAGGTTAGGTGCGTCCATTGCTGAAACATCACCGGGCGAGCCGATGGTTTGGCGCGCTCGGCTAAGTAGGAATCCAGATTCAGCATGATCGTCTCACCTCTACGAAACTCTAACCCCGCCGTGTTCGTTATAACTGAGGTTATGACGTCCCATGCCTCTCCCGAATCGCGCCGATGTCTTTCTTCGGCATTCAAGACCGTTGTAGCAACCGGATTGGTCGCTCTGGCAACGGTTCCCATGGCAGTGGCGCAAACGGTGGACGTCTCTGGCAAATGGTACGGTCGGCTCAACTTGGCGGTCGACGAAAAGGCTATTCGCGAGAAAGCGGGCGACAAGCTGGACGAAAAGATGATCGCTACGCTGCGCAGCCGCGTTCAGCAAGCCAAAAAGATGCTGATCATCCTCACGCTGAACAAGGATGGCTCGTACAGCGCGATGACCAAGAACGCGCCAAAAGGAACAACCCCGGTTACAAGCGGCAAATGGACGCTGAAAGGGAACGATATTCAGCTGACCAGCTACAAATCAGAGTCGTCCGTTCTGACCATCAATACGAAAACCGCCTCGCTAACCAGCACTCTCAAGGGCGGTGCCATCACCGTGACCACGGTCTACACTCGGCGATAGGTCAGCGGTCCTTTTTCAGCCCAAGTTGAAACTTTCGATCCGTTTCCGCCGATAATAGCTTTGACATGAAAGTCGTAACCCGAATCGCGCTGGCGACCAGCCTCTGCGCCATCGCAATCCCGGCGTTTGCCCAAGACTCTAAGATCGTCGGGAAATGGACGGGCAAGGTCGAGATGAAGCTCGACGAAGCCAAGATCATGGCTCAAGTGCCCAAGGAGCAACAAGCTCAGGTTAAGACCATGATCAAGGCGCAAATGGATGGTCTCAAAAAGATGACCATGAACTTTGTTTTTGCAAAGGACGGCACGTACACCGTCAAGTACTCGGGTGTGCCCGCGACGCCGGGTCGACCTGCGCCGAAGGATGGCAAGGGCACCTGGAAGCTGGCAGGCGCTACGCTCACTCTAAAGGGTTCGGAAGGAAAGCAAGAGCAAAAGGGCACGGTTAAGGGCAACAAGGTGGAGTTCACCATGCCGTCCAACCCCCAAGCTTCCGGCAAGATGATCCTCACCAAGGGCTAATTTCCAGAAGGAGCCAACACGTTAAGAGCGGTCGATCCTTGAAGGGGTCGACCGCTCTTTTTCTTTCGCGTTCTAGGAACGCTTACTGTCCGCGAAGGCTGTTGTTGTTCTGAATCGGCGCCGCAGGCTGACCGATGGTCCCTTCTTTCTGCTTGGCGCGCTCGGCAATGGCAGGATTGTTGGCCGCATCGCCAACCACTTGTTTAGCCGCTTCGTTGTCGCCGACAACTGGAGCCGGGTCTCCGCCAGAGCAGCCGACCATGGTCGAACCGATGACTGCCGCGCCTACCAATACGCCCATCCACTTAGCTACGCTTTTCATCGTTAGATTCCTGCGGTTGCCCAAGGGGTCGGGATGCCGAAGTTCTGGAAGTCGAAGTCCGGTTGGAACAGCAAAGCGTGGCAGAAGAACTGGTCTTGCCATTGACCGTTGGGTTGACCCGCGTTGTCGTAGTTGAAGTAGAAGTCCGTACGGAAGTCGGTGAGAACCGTTGCCGTTGAACCTGGTTGCCGAATGTTGGCGCCTGTTCGCGTGAAGCGAGCGCTCGTATCTGCCATTGCCGAGACGATGCCCTGTCCATGAACCCATCGGGATCGCGAGGCCGACCCCCCAAGCAGCTGACTCCATTGGCCGTTCCCTGCACCACAGGTCGCCGACGACGGGACGTATCGGCAGGGAGTGTTCGGATCAGGGCAGTTGAGAGTGGGGTTGGCGATGGCGTAGCCTTGGATGTTCTCTCGACCACGAGTCTGGGAGAACATAACCAGTTGGCTAGGTGCATTCACCGCCGTTGCCGACCAGGTGTGAAGCAATCCGTTGTACTGGTATCCGGTTACGCCGATTTGGCGGACCGCCACTGCAAAGTTGTCGCCGAATAGATTTCTATCGTCGCCGCCCGGTGTTTGCAGCATCTGAATGTTCTTTCGATAAGGCTCCGTATTGTTCGCCCAGCTACCGTTCGCAAACTCACGGTATTGGACCCCTACACCCGGGAACCAGTCGGCAGGAACGTCGTGCACATAGCTCCACATGTGCCCAAGACCAGGGAAGTAGCCAAAGGCGCGCGGAAAGGTGTCGTCAGAATCTGCCAGATAGATGGCAACTGCCGTACCGGTTTGCTTGACATTGGACAAGGAAGCCGTCTTCTTGGCCGCTGCCTTTGCTTGGGCAAAAACAGGGAAGAGAATCGCCGCCAGAATTGCAATAATTGCGATAACCACCAATAGCTCAATGAGAGTAAAGGCGCGGTGTTTATTAACCATAGCCACGGAAACGATGACG
>CAYYJX010000160.1:0-4348 GCA_964471545.1 uncultured Fimbriimonas sp.
TTTGGCGGCCTCGGAGGGACTCGAACCCCCGACGCCCTCCTTAGGACGGAGGCGCTCTATCCCCTGAGCTACGAGGCCGCGTAGAGCTTCATTATGACACCCGACCCATCAGACAAACAGACTGAGCAGAAGGTCGGATTCGCAACCCCAACGGGTCCGCTTCCGTTTCCATTTCTAGCAATGACCGCCGTTTTGGGAAGCCTCTTCACGCTGTTTGTTCTGCTGCTCGCCGCCGCTTGGTATGTGGCAGGAAACCGATCGGTCACGATCGGGAACACCACCATCGACTTCAATTCGGAATTCTTAACCGGGGCGTGGCTCATCGCGCTCTTCGCTGGGCTCGCGAGCGTCTACAGACAACACAAGCGAATGCTCTGGGGTTAAAATCGGGCGTGAGAAAACCGCTCGCCGTTGCGCTGTTCGCGTTCATCGTCGCCTCTGGGTTTGCACAAGAGGCTGCCAACCCAAAACCCGCGCCGGAAAGGAACAACGGTGCCTTTATTGCCATCTTCTGCAGCTTCATTGCCGTCGGAGTGAGTGTCGCAACCGCGATCAATGCTTCCAGGGCCAAAGATCAGAAGGCGAAAACGGAGTCTCAGCCCGAACCCGGACCTGCATCGGAATAGTGTGATCGTCCGCCTTTGACAACCCGTAGCCTGCCCAGAGCGTTTCCCCCGTAAATCCTTGCCACAATCTATGCCGCTCAACGCGTCTTATGGATGATTCTTGGAGACGAACAGGGCGGAGTGGTTATGCGGCCGATGAATAAAGATGACCGGGCTTTTGTTGCCGCGCTGTCTGATGAAGACTTCGGAACAATCGGCATCAACGTCAGGTTCATGCGCCAAATTCGGGGTTGGACCCAAACCGTATTGGCGCAACGGTCCGGCGTCTCTCGAACCACCCTTAAACGTATCGAGGACGGGACGCCCGGTTTCGGACAAACCGTTTTCAAAATTGCCCAGGCCTTTGAAGTACCCCTCTCCGAACTGGTGGTCACCAAACGTTTTCAGAATGTTTTGGATGAAACGGATCGGCGCGTCATTCACCGCAGAGAGCGCGATTACTGGTTCGCCCTAGAGGATAAGCGTCTAAAAAAGCCGCTCGATAGTCACGAACTCATCCAGGATCCTGCCGAGCGGCGTCGGCTTGGCGAGCTTGGTTACGTGCCTGCTTTTGCGTGCGGTATGGATTTCTTTTTGCCCGTGGGCCCGGGAATCAACCGGTTGGAGCTTTACGGCAGGCTCGATCAACCTCGCATGCTCCAGTACAACGTCAACGCCTTGCACTGCCTGGATGGGGAGATCAGGGTTGTGTGGGAAGACGAAGAAGTGGTCTTATTCCCCCAAGACGTGATTGCCCTGAGAACCAAAGAGCCGTTCTATCTTGAACCTGTACAGAAACCGAATGTGGCTTGGCCCGCCCGTGCCATGTTGCTGGGTGCAGATAGGTGTCGTGTGGAGATGGAGCGCTGAAACACGCCCCAAGATGGTTCAATTCCGTTCCGTCATGCTTCATTTCGGGCTTAGAAGCAACTAGGACTCGGCACTGGAATCGATAAGGCGTTCGTACACTTTTGGAACAGCCATTCAAGGTGACCGACGATGTTTCAGACCCGATCTCTCTTAGTTGCGCCCCTTTTCGCCTGCTTCCTCGGACTCGCGAACACAGCTTCCGCCCAAACGGCTCTTGAGCTTGGAAGTCCGGCTCCGGCCATCAAGGTGGGCTCCTGGGTGCAAGGCAAGCCCGTCGCCAATTTTCAGAAAGGCCAAATCTACGTTCTGGAGTTTTGGGCAACGTGGTGCGGTCCGTGCTTTAAAGCGATGCCGCACCTGAGCGAGCTCTCTGAAAAGTACAAAGCCAAGGCGACCTTTGTGGGCGTGAACGTTTGGGAAGATCGAGACGGTGGCTACACGGCTCCCAAGAAAGTTGCCGATTTCATGAAGGCAAACCCAGGTCGAATGTCTTACGCCGTCGCCATCGATACCAAGGAGAGCTCGATGGCGAACGGCTGGCTGAAGGCGGCGAAGATCAACTCCATCCCTACCACGGTGGTCATCGATGGCGAGGGCAAGGTGGCGTTTATCGGTCACCCCATGGAATTGGATGTGGTTCTGGAGCAGGTGGTTGCGGGCAAATTTGACGGCAAGGCTTATGCCAACAAGCCCAAGAATCCCGATACCGCGCGCGTGGAGGCGGCTTTGGCAAAGAAGGATATCGCCACTCTTCGTAAAGAAGCCGATTACATCGGAAAGACTTGGCCTCTGTTTGTGGACATGGCGGAGAGCTTCCGAATGGTGGCGGACTACCTAGAAAAGCCCGCAAGCATCGATAGCCGAATCCAGCCGCTCATCGAAAAGGACAAAGGCTTCATGCTCGGCTACTTCTTCTCTAACATCATCCGAAGCTCCTGGGCCACCAAAGAGCAAATGTCCGACGTGGCTCGGTGGGCAGAGCAAACCGTGGCAAAGGAATCGCCAGAAGGAATCATGGTGTACATGGTTCTCTTTGATGTCTACAAGAAACTCCCCGATGAACCCAAGCTGAAAGAGGTCCAAAAGCGATTCTTGGATTTCGGAAAGAAGATGGGTCTGGATGAGAAGACGCTTCAAAAGATCATTGACCAGACCAACCGCAAGGAGTCTGGGGCAGGCTTGTAAGAGATATCCGCATCGGAACTCTGTTCCACAATTAAGGCTTCTCTCTGATCATTCTAGCGGGGGAAATCTAGCCTTACCGGGCGACTTCGAGCCGTGATCGAGAGAAGGCCTAGAGACGAAAGACAGGAAAGTAAGTGCTACCGATGAACAAGGAGGAACGAAGCTTTGTCGCCGGTCTTACGGAGAAGGACTTTGCAACCATTGCGTTGAATGTCCAATACATGCGCGCGATCAACGGTTGGAGCCAAACCGAATTGGTAGAGCGCTCTGGCGTCTCTCGCACAACCCTCCGGCGGATTGAGAGCGGACGTCCTGCGTTTGGACAAACCCTGTCTAAACTGGCGCGAGCATTCAAGGTGCCCGTCTCGGATTTGGTCCTGATCAGGCGGTTTCGCGCGATTCTCGGAGAGGAAGATCGATACGTCATCCATCGAAACGCGGATGACCGTTGGTTCGCGATCGAAGATAAGCGCATCAAAAAGCCGTCCGATAGTCGAGATCTCATTCAGCATCCTGCCGAACGAAGGCGTCTAGGTGAGCTGGGGTTTGTGCCCGCCTTTGGTTGCGGGATGGAGTTCTTTCTGCCCAACGGGCCGGGGATCAATCGTCTAGAACTGTACGGAAGGTTCGAAGATCCTCGGATGCTCCAGTTTCACGTGAACACGTTGCACTGCTTGGTCGGGGAAATCAGGATCGCTTGGTCCGATGATCAGGTGATCCTCTGCCCGAACGAGGTGATCGCCTTTCGAACGAGAGACCCCTTGTTCATCGAACCTGTCCGACGAGAGGGTTTGGCTTGGCCTGCCATCGCGCTGATCACTGGGGCAGACCGCCGGAAGGTTGACTGGGACGCCTAGAGCAGACTTCGCGCGCAAAGAACATTCTGTTGGCGCAAGAGACCTAAGAGGCCTCTGGAGGGGTCCCTTACCCTCGCAAGAGCTTGAGCACCTCTTGGGCGGCGGGAGTGCTGCTCATGGGGTTTTGACCCGTGATGAGGTTGCCATCTACTTTGATGTAAGGTGTGAAGTTGGCGCCGACCGAAACCCTACCGCCTTCTTGCATCAGCTTGGATTCCAACAAAAAGGGGACCTCTCGTTCTAGCTTCACCGCTACCTCCTCCGAATTACTGAACGCAGTGATGCTTCGGCCCTTCACAAACGAAGTTCCGTCTTTTCGCTTCACGCCCACAAACGCCGCCGGTCCGTGGCAAACGGATGCAATGGGCTTCTTGGCGTCGTCGAACTTGAGAATCACGGAGGCGAGCGTGCCGTTGTTCGGAAAGTCGAACATGGTTCCGTGACCGCCCGGAATGAAGAGTGCGTCGTAGGTGGAAGGGTCGATGCTCGAAAGCTTTGCGGTGGTCTTTAGCAGCGTGCCCGCTTCACTCCAGGCGGTTGCACCGGCGCCGGTTTTGAACTCGGCAGGACGCTCGAGGCTTCTCGGGTCGACGGGCGCGGGGCCACCCTTAAGACTCGCCACGGTGATCTTCACCCCCGCCTTTTTGAACTCAAAGTAGGGTGCAGCAAATTCTTCTAGCCACAGGCCCGTGGGCTTCCCGCTGATCGTCTTATCGGCGCTTGTGACTACCATCAGCACCGACTTTCCGGCCGGTGCGGGTTCGTTGATTGCGGGTTGAGTCAGAGCGATAACGAGCGGTGCGAAGATCATAGGCCCTCTTTCTTACGCCA
>CAYYJX010000161.1:0-3919 GCA_964471545.1 uncultured Fimbriimonas sp.
TCGGTACGGATTTCCTGATCGCCCGAAGACGCGATAGGTTTCTAGGAACCCCCTTTTCCGACCCTCTTCGGCCAGCCCGGCAAACTCCGTCGCAAGTTCATGGTTCAATGCGAAACCCGTACGAGCCAAGCGAATCGCCGGAGCCAGACACTGCTTCCACCCAATCTTGCCCCATCGCTTGTGGGCCGCCCAAAGACCCGCCGGAGTCCCGGGAATTCCGCTTGCCAAGTGACCCACTACGGAACGGTCGGTTAGTTTTCCGGCTGCGTCCAGATACATGTTTCGCGTGGCCGATGCGGGAGCCGTTTCCCGATAGTCCACCGTCATCGACTCGCCGGTCGCGGATCGGAAAACGAGAAATCCTCCCCCACCGAGATTGCCTGCCGCAGGGAACGTCACTGCAAGAGCGAAGCCGGTTGCGACGGCAGCGTCCACCGCGTTTCCTCCAGCCTTCATCACCTCTACCCCCGCTTCCGAAGCAAGAACATGGTCGCTGGCAACGGCCGCCTTCGCAAACTTCTCGGTCGCCGGACCTTGCAAGGTCAACGACATCAGTCCAAGGGCTAGCAGGGGAAGACTCATGACGGCTCATTATAGGTCGCTGCCCCGGGGCACGATTCGCGTACGATAAAGTTGTCGATAGGGACTCATGGAACGGTCGATCCCAACATTGGACCTTTTCGCTTTCTTCAAAGCACTCTATCGCTTTGACCGTGGGCGACTATTCTTAGGAATTTGGGAGGTTGAGCAAGACGGAGGACGCTCGTTTTCCGGGGAATCCGGCACGCTTGGAAAACCACCCGAGCTCAACCTGTTTGACGGACAGAACTGTCGGATCGATCACCACTTATACGAGTCTCTCGACTACGACACACTCAGGTTTGTGAACGGTCCACTGAATGCCGAGTGGACGAGCGGCCCGGTTGTCGCCGTGTCGGGTGAGTTACTGTTCAAGCGACTGGCGGTGCTGAATTCCTTTGAGGGCACGGTGTTGCGTCGAAGAGCGAATCCTGAATACGGCATCTCGGAATGCCGGATCCGATGTCAAGAAGAACTAATCATCGACACCGATGATCCCTTCGTCCACTCGGCGATCGACTGTTTGAGAAAAGGTTTGACGGAGGGGCTCCGCAAGCTCTACCGACATCGACCCAATGAGGACTCGCCTTACCAATTCGAACTGTACGTTCGCGAAGATACGGACCCCTGCATGTTTCTGCGGGCTCTGCTTGCGAAGCATCCCGAAGTGATCAAGCCCTATCGTTGGGATGCGAATTCGATTGATCCAGTGGACTCAAAGAGGGTCACCGTCCCTCTCGATCGAAGTCACCTCGTCCATCCAAGATCGTTTGCTTCTGTTTCCTGGGATGAGCTTCTTCGACTCGCAGCCTTCTACATTGGGTGTGACGAGGAACAGCTGCTGCGATGGCGTCCGGGACAAGAATCCATTGCCGACGTTCGAATCACGCTCGACGGGTATCTGGCGCTGGAGACCAGTGACTGGGGGATCGTTCAAGCCCTCGAGGGTTTTGAGTTCCTCTCGGTTTGATCCCCCGGCAAAAAGCGACTTACTTCGTTTCGACTTTCACGCCGTCAACGCCCACCAGGGGTCTCTTCCAAAACGCTCTTGCCTCCGGAAGATTTTTGAGCTGAGCATCCCAGTAGGCCAGCGACGAGTTCACGGCAATTTTTACGTGAGTGGGGTTTCCCGGTCCAGAAAGTCTGTTTGCCGCCATTCGCGGAAGCTCCCGCCCGTTGATCCCGCCGAAGTTGTGATACACGTCCTTGATCCACACCAAGGTGCGATCACCTTTGGGCGCAAGATCAAAGGCCTCTCGTCGGTGCACTTTCGGGTCGTTCTGGAAGTTGCCTTTGTCGTTGTCGCCCGTAATGTACAGGAAAGGGCTCCTCATCGTCTGGAAAGACGATTCGGTGATTCCTCCACCAAGTCCGCTCGGCGAGAATGCGATGAAAGCCTTGGGCCGCTTATCGCCCAGGTTGATGGTCATTCCGCCGCGTCCCAGGGTCATTCCCGCGACCATCTGTGTGGTCCAAGCCCCAAAACTGTGACCTGCCATGCCGATCACTTTCTTGTTCAACTTGCCCTTCAAAGCGGGCACTTGTTGTTCAAACCAATCCAGCTTGTCCAGCACCAACGAGATCTCACCCGGACGCTCTCGCCAGTTCTGAGCATTGTTCAAGCTGCCCTGTAGAGCCGCGCGCCGCACCTCAGCGGTTGCGTATCGAAGGGAATCGGCATGCGTCGGTTGAAAAACCACGTAACCCGCCTTCGCCCACGTCTCAACCAACGGCGTATTCCCATCCTCGCTGCCGTACATGCCGTGAGAAAACACGATGATCGGGTAGTTGCCCTTGGCCGTTGGATAGGTCACCTTTACAGAAAGAGCTCGCTCACCGCCGCGTGGGATCTCGATCTTGCTCTTGGATTCAATGGGGAGTTCGGCGCGGGTTGAGTGATAGTAACCGTCTTCTGAAGCAGGAGCGAATGCCGCAGAAATCAGGGTGGTCAGAATCGAGATCGTAGTCATGGCGGGTCAAACGCTTCTTGGGATAACAAGTTCACCGAGTCCTAGGACCGGTACCAACAACGGGATTGAGGAGAAGGTAGTCCAAACCAAACATGCGCCTTGGTTCGGCTTTCGCATTTTGCCCAGCACATTTCACCGTCAACCGATTGACGCCCTTCCTGAGCCGCACACGACCTAGCTCGATCTTCTTCCAGGACAGTTCGCCAAAGAAATCAAGAGTCTTGCTCGTCCCATCCTCGAAAGAAAGGGTGTGAATTCCGTAATCGCGGGCGTGGCAGAAGTGCCCCACCACGGTAAAGGTGCCATCCGAAGGAGCCTCGAACTCAAGCACCAGGGTGTCCTCCACCTTTGGGTCTGTCCACCACAACTGCCGACCATCGGACAACTCCCAAAAACCCGACTGAGCTTCCGTCTTGCCTCCGGAAAGAGCGGCAACGCGCATAGTCTCGCCTTCCAGGGCCCCTTTAACGGGCCGTATCGGTTCGATCTTCATGACCGGAGTGAGCTGAGACATGCTTTCGCGACTCGGGCCTGTGCCCTTAGGTTTTGAGTACCAGTAGACCGTTCGAGCGTATTCCACCTCCGTAGAAGCCCAGTGCCAAAGCTCCATGTCGAACCGAAAGCCGGTCTGAAAGGGCATTCGATCCATCACCTGGAACCGACCGACAGTTGTATGCCCTCGATTCCCTGGACCGTCGCAGCGACTTTGGAAGTGATACGGCTTTGAGAATCGACCCGGATCGCACCAGGCATAGCCAAAGTAGTCCTCCGTGCCGGTTCCAAACGTGCTTGGAAAGGATTCACCGTTGAGATAGATCTTTTCATCTCCTTCTCCCCACCAAGCAGGAACGGGATTCGCGATGGAAACCACCGTCCCGACAAACTGACCCTCCCCGGAGACATTCAAAAACCGCAAGTCCACCATCGGACGCGTTTCGCGACGATCTTGGTGATATTCCGCGCGAAAGATATACGAATCCTTCGTCCAAGACCGCTGACCGAGTTCGACTCCGACCTTTCCAGATAGGGTCTTCAAAGCCTGGGAACCTGCCCGATCGTTTTGCAGGGCGATGCGGATCGAGTTCTTGAACGGCATGGGAAAACGGCATCTCAAGGTGCCGTCTTCATCCACCCGCAAGACCGCGCTGAAGTAAGGGGTGATACCAGGGGCCGTTCCGAAAAAGTCTCCCAAAGGAGCCAATACAGAGAGCTCACCGTCGGTCACAATCTTCAACTTGGTCTGTCGGAGAGCATCGGCTAAGGAATCGCCCGTGAGGGAACTGTCCAGCTTTACCGCCCATTCCGTAACGGATCCTTGACCCGACTTCGAATAAATCTCGGTTTCCTTCGAGCTCTTCACCGCAAATGCT
>CAYYJX010000161.1:3930-4318 GCA_964471545.1 uncultured Fimbriimonas sp.
CGGTCCGGTTCAACATCGCTCCAGGTCTTAACCTTGACCATTGGTATGGGTTCCGCCGGATCGAAGATCTGGACCACCGCCTCAGGACCGTATTCGCGAGTCTGGATTTGGTAGTAGAGGGCGCCGGGGTTCTCGACGGTCACCTTCAGTCCCTTTTGATAAGGGACAGGAAAGTAGAGGTTTGCTCCCCGCGCTGCGGTGTAAGCAACGTCCGGTCCAAACGGGGCCACTTTCCCGGCAAAAAGGTCTTGCAGGGATGCCTGAATTCTCGGCGTGGTTTCCCCATCGAAGTAGAAGCGCACTGTGCCCGCGGGATTCGCGCTCCAAAATCGAACCATTGCACCCGGACCCTTGAAATCCGCGAGAACGGCTTCCTTGCCCTCCCACC
>CAYYJX010000162.1:0-2203 GCA_964471545.1 uncultured Fimbriimonas sp.
CCCGCCCTTCGCGACGCACCCGGCGTTGAGCACGTCGTCTGGACCGGGGACACCGAACGAGCGGCTGGGCGCGTCGGCGCGGGGTACCTACGCCACGTCGACCTTCTCGCCGACGAACAGCCGATGTCTCTCACCTGGCGCATTGATGACGAGGATTCCGTCATTTCGATCAACTACACATCGGGAACGACCGGCCGGCCTAAGGGGGTGATGTACACCCACCGCGGGGCGTACCTCAACGCACTCGGCGAACTCCTCCACTCCGGGTTCACCAGCGACTCGGTCTACCGGAACGTCGTGATGCACTACGCCAAGGTCATCGGCATCACCGTGGAATCCTTCGGCCCCCACGCCCTTCGCGCCACGGCGGCCACCAACGCCCTCGAAAACGGTGCTGATATCGCTAAGGTCCAGGAATGGCTGGGGCATTCTGACATCTCGACCACCCGCCTTTACGACAAACGCCAGAGTCGACCTGAGGACTCGCCTACGTTCAAAGTTTCGTACTGACCACCAAGCCTTCTCCTCTGAAGTCCGTTGAAGCTAGGGCCTAATCCGGCCGTACCTCAGTTTACAGTATCGCATGCGATATGGTTTATAGTGCTACCGTTGATGCCCTGCTTCCGCCAAGGTAGGGTGATTGAACACTGAAAAAGCCATAACTGTTGCCACACAGCACCTCTACGGCCTAGAGGGTCATGTCTTTAATGTTCTCGACGTTTCTAAGCCGGTGTCAGTCGAGGCTGCCGTCAATTTGGCGAAGGTGATATCAAAGTTGTCACCGCTTTTGGGAAACATGATCGAGTTCAATACTGTTGAAGTTTTGAACACGGTTAAAGATTTTAGTGCTTTTGGTAAATGGGTGCGTCAAGACCCTGACTTTCCAGACACCGTTCTCAAAGGGACAATTTCACCAACGCCAGGGTTCGAAATCAAAGCATGGTTCCCAATGGCAACTGAGATTACGGCTAGGTTCAAGGATAGCCAAAACCACTTTGTAAATGATAATACTTATGTCGCGATGCTTGCATGGTTACCTGAGTATATCATTTTTGGTAAACCCAAAATAATAGGTGTATGCATCGCGTCTGGAAAATCTGTGGCCATCGCCCGTGATTTACATTATCATAATCCACCAGACTACCTTGTTCTTGAACCTGAGGACACAAGTGCGCGGACAAGAAACCTTCAACAAACCAACACTAACGGATATAAATTCCAAGGGAATCCAACAGAGTTCAAAGAGGCAGAATCACTGGTTTCTTCATGGGGATTCGATGGCAAGCGGTACGCGCCAACACCCGAATATCAATCAAAGCTGAGACAACTACTAGGCCGATACACATATCGACTCGATACAAACTATGCCAAAATGGACAGAATTGAGCATAAAGGCATTGAAGATTTCAAAGAGGCCATAGGCAGAAAATCATTTCATGGGCTGACTGTGAACCAATGGGCCCGTGCACTTGGAAGCGATGAAGACAAATCGATAAAAAAGGTCGTTGAGATTCTCGGGATTAGAGATTCAGGAGCAAAGACTTTGGTTCACTGAAACGCTGGACACCAATTTGAAAATAAGTCGAATCCAGCTCAGCTCCATAGGCCTTACGACCTAACTTTTCAGCAGCAAGCGAAGCACTAAAAAGTCCACCGAAAGGCTCCCAAACTACGTCGCCAACGTCAGATGATGCATTGATTATCAACGACATCAAATCGAGCGGCTTTTGGTTTAGGTGCGCCGCCTTTCCATTCGGAGCCTTCACTCGTTCTCCGCAGTGAAGGGAATTTCGCTCCCAAACGTTTGTGAAACCGTGCGGGCAGTGAAATTTGTAACGCATCCCATCCCATTCTTCTCCAGTCATACTACGCTTCCCATCAATAGAAAAATATGGTTTCCCATTTGGGTTTCCATGGCGATTTGCATAGTCTACCAGCATTTCAAATTTTTCCGGGGGCGGCGGGTACCAAAGATGGCCTTGGTCGAAGTATTTCCGCGTTGCCGCGTCCTTAACTCCACAGGCATCATTTGTTCGTCGCACCGCCAACCCAGACCGTTTCCACTCTTTTAGGAGCCACTCCTTTAGAATGAGACCGTCACATCGAGCTTGAAATGAATACTGGACACAAATCTCCGTGACCACTGGAAATCTGCGAATTTTAGCGGTGTTTACATTCCCGGCTATGTGAGCCTTTCCCTTGT
>CAYYJX010000162.1:2213-4037 GCA_964471545.1 uncultured Fimbriimonas sp.
ATACTTTTCTAACACTGGATGCACAGCGGCCCAACCAACCTCTGAGTTCCAAAACCAAAGAGTCGTCTGCGCTGTTGCACGTGAAGCCCAAACAGCAATATGAGGCTCATACCATTGTGGCAGTGACAGATGATCGGATGTGTCGCCCTCAAAACCAAGTACACCATATCCACCGTCAGAGACAATTACCGTTGGTGACGGCCAGCAGTTGTAAAAATCTAAGCTGTTTCCGTAGTGAAGGTGAGTAAGTTCACTCTGGTAAATCGGGAATTCCGGTTCGTTCTCCAACGTGACCGACCGGGTCCGACCGACCGTGCTTGTTGCAGTCCCACGGCGCACCCGCTTCTTTTCGGTCGTTTCTATCATGTGACCCATGAGGTACCAAAACCCTATCGCACGCGCAAGTTTTTAGGTGCGCGAATTTTAGCAGGTCGCCCTCCCGGACGGCGACCCTCGCTGTTAAACCGCTCCACCTCGGCTCGGTCCAAGATGTAGTCGCGCCCCTTCTTTTCGGACCGCAACTGACCTGTCCCGATTAGCTGTCGCACCCGCACTGGCGTAATTCCGAGGATTACAGCAGCTTCGCTGGTAGTAACCCAATCCCCTTCTTGTCACCCTATCTACCCACGACCCCGGCGTCAACGCCGACTGCCTTCCCCGGGGAGCCTCCCTTTTCCCCAGCCCCCGGGTCCTAGCAATCCAAGGGGAGAGTCTACCATCAGCCGCGGATACGAAGTAGCAGCGTGGACATCATGTTCGCAGCCCGCGACTCTATCCTCTCCGACATCGTTCGCCTTGGAAACGCGCCCATCAGCGACAAGACCGTCCCTGCCCTGAGAGCCCTTCACGCACGAGTCTTGGACTTCGCCGATTCCCTCGGGCCGAAAAACAAGGGGGCGGATGCCATCGAAGACTTCGAAGATGTTATCAACCAGCTCACCGAGACAGCCGACGACCTGGACGAGTCCTGTGATGCCCACGAAATGGCTGAGGATGAGGAGACCCGGGACGAAGCACTGGAGTCCGCAGGGGAAATCTTGGTCGACCTCGCCAACGCCCTTCAGGAGGTCGAACCCTTCGCCGAATACATCGAGACCACCGAGGAGATCGTCGCCGCCCGTTGGGGCCAGGAACTGGCCCGGATTGCTTCTCTGGAACCCCGACAGAGTCGAAACGTACTCGATGACCTCCTCTCCCAGGCCCGGACGCCAAAGGAGTCTTCCACCCTCCTGGCGTTAGCTAGGGAGGCTCTTCTCACCTCCGGCGAGTAGCGTGCGTCGCATACCATCCCCATGAATGACGAAGGCACGGAACCCTGCCCGGTCTGTGAAAAGCCAAACAATCCCGGGGCCTGCGAAACCTGCCAGCACTACTTCGGGATGTATTCGGATGGAGAAGTGATTTGGTCAGACCGCTTCGACAGGTTTTCGGACGCTTGGTCCCGCCTGTCAGCAGCCTGCTCCGATTTCCGCGAAACGCATGGCCGCAACCCCACGCTGCCAATTCAAACGAAATACCGGAGCGCCCTCAAAGCGGTCTCAGGCTTCGACCCCGAGGATGATTCAGCAAGCCAGGCTCTGCTTGGACTCCTCGGCCTGGAACACGGCCCAACCGTTGAGACCGATGGTATGTTGTCCTCATCAGGGCACAGCCTTTACTTGGCGAAGGCAACAGACTTGGACCAGCTCCTTGCCCGGCTTGAGGCGGTTCGTATGGAGGTGGCCTCCCTCTGCTCACGGTGACAGTTGGCCGATTTCCCGTGCAGAACTGGTAAAGATACGTTTCCTTTTCTGAAGGCATACCCGCGTCTTTTGGTAAAGAAAC
>CAYYJX010000163.1:0-4023 GCA_964471545.1 uncultured Fimbriimonas sp.
AACTTTCAACTTCGCTGGGCACCCTACACACTTGCCGCCAAAGACCTGATTGCGGCGGGGATCATCGGGGAGCCCCACGAACTTCACTTTGAGGTGTGCGTTTACACTCCCTGGGCACTTTGGACCTTTCTCGAGAAGGCTCCACGAATGGAGATGGTGTACCACTCGATCCATTACATCGATCTGATCCGTCACCTCTTCGGCGAGCCTAATTCGGTGTTGGCACACTCGATCAAAGACCCCCGATCGCCAAAACTGGAATCGTCTCGCTCCACGGTGATTTTTGACTATGGCGACTGGAAACGCGCCACGGTTCACACCTATCACGGTCACATCTCCGGTCCCCGACACCAAGAGTCGTACTATCGCATCGAGGGGCCCCAAGGAGCCATTAAGGTTCAAATGGGGCTCAACATGAACTATCCTGCAGGGGCAGAAGACTATTTGGAATACCACCGAGACGGCATGAAGGATTGGGCCCGCATCCCTCTGGAAGGAAGCTGGTTCCCCGATGCGTTCGTCGGTCCTATGGCGGCGATGATGATCTGGAACGAAGGCGGCAGCGCCCCATCTACTGAAGTCCATGACGCGATGAAGACCATGCAGTGGGTCGATGCGGCGTACCGGGCCTCCGATGCTCGGGGCTTATCCCTGTCCTAAGCCGATCAATCTTCTCACGCTCGCCCCCAACGCTTAAACAACGGAATCGTCCGCTTCTCGCCCCAGTTGCACATACCGCTCGCGACGATTCTTTCGATCGCGGGCGTTTTCTTCGTGGGCGAACTTCGCCACCGCAACCGCCACTTGCCGAGGCACGACGATCACTCCGTCTCCGTCGGCAACCACCACATCGCCAGGTTCCACCGTCACGCCGCCCACACAAACGGTGCAGTCCTTCCCGTCGTACATCAATCGACCCTGAACCATGGACTGGCTGACCATTTCCGTCCAGAACGGCACCTTCTGCATGATCACCTCATCTGTGTCACGGACCCCGCCGGAGGTCACCAGGCCGGTTGCGCCCTTTGCCAAACAAGTAAGGGTGTTCTCCGATCCCATCAACCCCGCATCCACACCGCTGGCATCGATGACGATGAAGTCACCCGGCTGAATGGATTCGATCCAGGGGTACGGGCAAACGTTGCCGTAGTACCAACCCGACCACTTGAGATACTCCTCCGGACTGAGATTAGGAATCGCACCCCGAAACGGAACGTAGCGGCAAGTGCGAGCGATGCCTACTGCCGTGGTGCGCCAGAGCGGGCGCATGGTGGGACGCATCGAGGTTCCGAGACGAAAGCCCACCGCATCCAGCCCGTCGCGGACGTCTGCAACGCGAAGGCCGGTGAAAAGCTCAAGAAGCTCTTTGTTGGTGGGTCCCATGCGGGGTTTTTACCCGCATAGGACCGCACTCAACTCAAAAGGACCGACCGACCCGCTCTTACCGAGCAGCCCCGGGCATGATCAGATCGCCCACGCCAAAGGAGCGCCGTACATCGTGCAGAACCACCTTTGATCGAGAGCCGACCACTTCATGACCTTGGAGAAGCTCGATGAAGAAGCCATCGTCGGTCCACCCAAGCACACGATTCACGTTCTCGAATGCGGAGCGTCGGACGTTGACTTCCACGACCTGCGCCCGGCGCAGATTCAAGAACTCGCGATCGAATCGATCCACGGTTCCGCTGGTGATCTCATAGTCCTCGTAATCGAAGTCGAAGTTGGCTCGAATGTAGATGCCTCGTCGAAGTTCGTGCTCGAGATCTTCCACGGACTCCCCGTCCAGTCCGATAAGGGCTTCCACCACGCTTGGATGCGCTTCGATCCAGAAAGCGTTGCCCGGATCGGCCACTCGTCGTCGAAGGTCTCTCTCGATCCACAAGGAAACGGTCTCCTTGCTCGGGATTCGACCCACGCCAAGACACATCGGACAAACTTCCGTGATCTCCTGAGTCACGGATTCTCCGGTGCGCTTTCGAGTGAGCTCGATGAGACCCAGGGACGAGATTTTGCCGACGCGAGTGCGCGCTCGGTCTCTTCCCAGTCCATTGGAGAAGTAGTCCAACAGCTTCTTCTTGCTATCGGCGTCTTCCATGTCGATGAAGTCGCAAACAATGATTCCGCCCATGTCTCGCAAGCGAAGCTGGCGCAGAATCTCGTCGGCGGCTTCCATGTTGGTCTTCAGGATCGTGTCTGAAAGGCCGGTAGAGCCGATGTGCTTGCCCGTGTTGACGTCAATGGCGGTGAGCGCCTCCATTTCGTCGATGACCAGGTAGCCACCGGATTTGAGCGGCACCTTGTGCTGCATGATCCGCTCGAGTTCCTTTTCGATCCCGTACGCATCGAAGATCGGGATTTCTCGATCGTACAGCGAAATCTTGTCTCGCATTTGCGGTGCCACCATGCGAGCGATGAGGTGGACCTTTTCAAATTCGTCGGGATCGTCGATCACCATTCGGCTGATGTCATCACCGAAAATGTCTCGAACGGTTCGGAACAATAGCGTTTGGTCGCGGTGAACGCAAGCCGGAGCTCGCATCTTTTGCGATTGCGAGGTCACCTGCTCCCACAGATACTTCAGATAAGCAACGTCTCCGCGAAGCTCGGCTTCGGTGCGACCTTCGCACTCCGTTCGCATGATCAATCCGAAGCCTGCCGGAACGATCTTTTCGCCGATTCGCTTGAGACGATCCCGCTCGGTTCGGCTATCGATCTTTCGGCTCACGCCCACACTGCTCGACTCCGGCATCAGCACCACGTATCGACCCGGAAGGGTGATTCGGGTGGAGACTCGGGCGCCCTTCGTACCACGCGGACCCTTGGTGACCTGCACCATGATCTGCTGACCAGGTTTCAGGAGATCTTTGATCTTGCGTCGGCGCATCTCGCTCTTTCGAACGGACGCGGGCGAGTTATCGCTAGGCTCGTCTGGCCAAAGGTCGGCAATGCTCAGGTAGGCGTTTCGCTCCAGTCCAATGTCGACAAAAGCGGCGTCCATACCAGGCAACACGTTTTGAACAATGCCCTTAAAAATGGAACCGACGACGCGCTCTTCTCGCTCGACGCGGTACTCCATGAGCTTGCCGTTCTCAAGAAGCGCAATGCGCGTTTCTCGGCTGGAGACGTTCACGATCAGCTCGCTCAGGGTGTTGTGCGAGGCCGATGCGGTTTTGGTTTTCGATACGTTGGTTCTTGGTCGCCGCGTAACTCGCGGCGTTTTCGACTTTACAGCCATTCGGTTTTTCTCTCTTGCTGCTCTATCCCAAAGCGGGAGGCAAGTCAGTCTTTAAGTTGTCTTTCGCGCTCGACGACCCCGGTATCGAGTCGGTGCTGCGGTTGGTTGTTGGATCTTGGCAAGCGTCTCGTGAATCAGTAGGACGAGAGGCTGAGCAGAGCGACGATGACGGAATCCCTCCGTCGGTAACTCAGATATTCTACCGGAAGAGACGAATCTACGCGAACATGCCTGTTTTTGAGTTCCGCTGCTTAACGTGCCACACCAAATTTTCGACGTTGGTCGGAATGACCCAGGATGCATCCTTGGCGATTCAGTGTCCTAAATGCGGTGGGACGGAGACCCAGAAGCTGGTGAGTCGATTTCAACGGGGTCGATCAGAAGATGATCGATTGGAGGAGATGGCGGATCGCTTGGAACTGTACGGCGACCCAGACTCTCCCTCGGAGATACGTCGCATGGTGAAGGAACTCGGCAAGGCGACTGACGATGACGTAAGCGCGGATATGGAGTCGCTGTTCGAGTCGGACATGGAGTCGGACCATGAACCCGAGTCGATCTAAGCCCACTCAATCGGCTTAACAAAAATGGAGCGACCATCCGTAGTCTGCTCCAAAATGTATTCAATGAGTCCTTAGCAAACTCTATATGCAATGAATATCCAGGGAACGTAATCGGTTAGAAAACTACGGATAGGACAAAGTCGGATATCGGTGGATCCACTGCCCTACTGAAAGTTCGCTGACTATGAACTTCGCCACGTCGATTCTGTGAATCTTGAAACTACC
>CAYYJX010000164.1:0-3839 GCA_964471545.1 uncultured Fimbriimonas sp.
CACGGCTCCGCCGTTCTGACCCAAAGAGAGACTTCAATACCCAGGGTTATCACCCTGGGCTACGATGATGGTCGCGGCTCCGCCGCTTTGGGTCGGTTGGCGCAACGGGAGATTCCTCTTAACGGAAGGTGACTCTGGAGACCACCCCGACCCCAACGACCTACGACTTACTCGCCGCGTAAAGCGACTCAAAGGTGCCGATAAACCGCTCGATCACCTTGAATCCACCCTGCCAGAAAGCCTCGTCCCGTAGGTTCACGCCGACCAGTTCCATCAGCTCGTCCGGCGACTTCGATCCGCCCAACCGCAGCATTTCGATGTACTTGTCCACGAACTCCGGACCCTGCTCCTTCGCCATTTCGTAAAGCGACAGGACAACCAGTTCGCCGAAGGAATACGCGTACACATAGAACGGCGACCCCGTAAAGTGACCCACATAGCTCCACCATCGGCGGTGCTGCTCGCCCATCTCTACCGAATCACCGAACATCGACTGGATTTCGTTGTGCCAAAGCTCGCCGAACCGCTCGCCGTCCAGTTCGCCCTCTTCTTTGCGAGCGCGGTGAATCGACTGCTCGAATCGGTACATGGCAGCCTGTCGGAAAACGGTGGCAAAGATGCCCTCGATCTTGTCGGCGTAAAGCGCCAACTTGTCTTGCTCGTTGGCGGCGGCAACCAGCTTTTCGAACACCAGCATCTCGCCAAAGGTCGAAGCCAGTTCGGCAAGGGGAAGGGTGCCGTGGAAGTTGAAGTAGGACTGCGCTCGGCTTAGCGAAGCGTGTACGCCGTGACCAAGCTCGTGAGCCAGCGTCATCACGTCGTCCATCTTGTTCAAGTAAGACTGCAGGATCACCGGGTGAGTGTCCGGCGTGTTATAGCTGCAGAACGCGCCCCCGGTTTTGCCCTTGCGAGGCTCGGCGTCGATCCATTCCTTATCGAAGAACTCCTTCGCCCGGGCCGCCATTTCGGTGCTGAATCCGCCGAAGGCCTCCAGAACGATCTGTTGACCCTCTTCCCAGCTGACCTCCTCCTCGGTATCGAAAAGGGGAGCGTAGCGATCGATGTGGGTGAGTTTCTCCAGCCCGAGAATCTCTCGCTTGACGTGGTAGTACCGAGCGACCAAACCGTAGTTTTCGCCGCAAAGTCGCATCACCAGATCCACCGTCTCTCGGTCCAGCTCGTTGCCCAGGTGACGAGCTTGCTCTGGGTACTCGTAGCCGCGAAGTCGATCGTCGACCGCCTTATCCTGAATGAGGTTGTTGAAAATGAACACCAGCACGCGCTCGAGGCTTTCCAGGCCTTCGCTCAGCGAATCGGCGGCGGCTTGACGGGTCTCGCGAGAAGCGTCTCGGAGAAGGTTCAAGACTTCCTGCTGAGACAGCTCTTCGGTCTCCCCGGTTTGCGGATTCTTGAACTCGAAGACGTGGTTGGAAAGAACTTCGTCGAACAGTCGGTTCCAGGCTCGGCTGCCCGTGTTGGCAAGCTCTTCCATGAGAATCTCTTCCTTCTCAGAGAGTCGGAAGCTGCGGAACTTGCGCGCCATGCCGATGTAGTGTGTGTAGTTGGCAAGGGCGGGATCGTCCACCAGCGGATTCAAAACCTCGTCCGCAACGGCCTGAAGCTCCAACTCGTGGAACATAAGTTTCACGTTGACTTCCGTGTATCGCTCCATCTGCTTTTGCATGAACGCGCCGATCTTGGCGTCGCCGGCATCGGCGGCAAACAAGAGCTGACCGAACGTGACGGGCTTGGCGATCAGCACGCATAGGTCCTCGATCTCCTTGAGGGAATCGGCAAGGAGCTGAGCGGTGAGATCGGAACTGTTGATCTTGCCTCGATACTTGGCGGCAAAAGACTCGGCTTGCTGATTGATGTTTTGCCAAGAAGCGTCCACCGCAGGGTCGTCGATGCCTGCAAACAGAGACGATAGGTTCCAGCGCGCCTTCGGCGGTTCTAGCGCGGTTTTCTCTTGAGTGGACTCGTTGCTCATGGCTTTCTTGATTGTGTCACCAAGGGTTGTAACCCATCGCCCTCAATTTCGGTACAACGCCTTAAGGGAGCAAAGATCCGGTAGTTGAAGATGGAAAACGCATTGCTCCCGAACCCTTCTGCCTGGACCTTCGATTCCTTTCGCGTCTCGTTGCACACGCTTGAAGAAGGGGAGCGGCACGTTCGGGAGCGTTGTCCTCACTGGCAGCACTGGTTCCTCTTCGCCGGCGAATGGGGCTTGAACCACGAAGGATCGCGGTCGATTGCCCGGCCCGGAGAATCGGTGGTGCATGCTCCGGCTCGTCCCTGCATTCGATCGGTCGAGCGGTCGGGGACGGCCTTGAGCCTTCAGCTTTACGGAGTCGATTGGCAGGTCCAGGAGCCCACCGATCAAGTGCGTTGGGAAGCAAACCGTACGCTTTGGCATCTGGCATTGGAGTTGCGCACGCACCCGAAACCCGATCGTCAACGGCTCGAATCGGCGGTTTGGGAGTACACCGCCACGCTGGCGAAACCCACACGACCCGCCACCGAATGGGCCAAGAAGGCTCGTGATCTTGTTTCCGACCTTGACGAGGATTTCTCCATAGAATTCATTGCAAACCAGGTCGGAATCTCTCCAAACCATCTCTGCGCAGGGTTCAAACAGGCGTATGGAGTCTCCATTGGCCGCTTTCGACGAAGACTGCGTGTGGAGCGCGCTCTTCGATCCTTAAACGGACCGGAACCTGCTTGGCTGGCAGCGGGGTTTTTCGACCCCAGCCATTTGCGACGAGCCGTCAAAGAGGAACTCGGCCTTTCCACGGCAGAGTGTCGAGTGCTCCTTGCATCTCAAGCAAGTTCGTAATCGGGTACCCCCTGTTCGGAGGGTAGCCAGGGCGAAACTGATTTCATGTTCGCGCATCTCACTGTGCTTGCCCTCATGGCTTTGAACTCCGTTCACGCCTCTTCCCCGATGCCGACCATTGCAAAGGCGCACCGGGCCCACCTTTCCGCGGGCGAAGCCCAAACCGACTCTGTCGAGATTAGGAAGACCATCGAGTCGTTCATCCAAGCGACGGTGAAGTTCGATGTCGCCGCTCTGAAGAAGCTCACCCATCCTGACTTTGTGGAGATCTCTCCGCTCGGAGAGGTCGATCCACGGGAGAAGTTCTTGGGGTTTTACGACGTACCGGAAGAGAAGCGACAGTCTCCGGTTTCTGGGTTTGAGATCCAAGACTTGCAGACCCGCTTTCTAAGAAAGGACGTGGTTCTGGCGCACTACAAGCAGGTCATGACGATCGGTCCGGCGGAAGCGGGTCGCAGGTTCCAAATCCAGGTGACGACCGTGCTGAGTTCAGAGTCGGGCAACTGGGTTTTGTGCAGCAACACCTTCACGCCCATCCAAAAAAAGCCCGCCTCAACCGTAAAGTAGGTCAAGAGCTTTCACTCGTGAGGTTGGTTGAGAAAGACCAGCACGCCATCCGGATCGCGCGTGTAGCAGTGCCGAATCCCCGGGAATGGCTCGATGATCTCGCCGAAGTTGGCGCCGTTGGCGTTGGCGCGCTCTCGCCAGCCCTCCACATCGTCCACATCAATACTGATGGCGGGGGCTTCTTTCCCGATCGGCTGCTCTCGGCCGGCGTGAAGACAAAGCCGAGCGTCGCCGAGTGGGAATTCCGCCCACCAAGTGGATTTGGCGTCGAAGTCTCCCGCCGGAAACTCTAAAGTGAGCCCCACTTGGTCGCGGTAGAACTTGATGGAGGCGGCCATATCCGCCACGTACACCAAGAGGCGAAGTTTCATGGTTCTGGAGAGATGGTAATCCCTCTGGGATCGTTTTTTGAGTGTGGATATTTGCGGGATGGGTT
>CAYYJX010000165.1:0-3816 GCA_964471545.1 uncultured Fimbriimonas sp.
CCACGCGGGCAAGCGTGTAGACATCGTCGAATCGGCAACCATCAGCTGGTAAGGCAACCTCAAACAAACACTGGGCTGCAACTCTTTTCGAGTTGCAGCCCAGTTTGCTTTTCCATCAATCGCCTCGCGGCCGCATAGGCTTAGCCGTGGATGTCGAGGTAGTTGTTGATCTCGTCTGCCATCCGGCCCCGGAGTTCCAACGATGCACCCGTCCCGATGGAGACCTCCTTACCAGACGCATCGGTAAGGATGATCGCCATGGTCGGAGTTTGCTTGTTGCTGTTGTTCCAGCCCATAGAAGGCGTTCCAACCCGTGCGCGCGATTTGCTGTTGAGTTCAACGACCTTCTCGCGAACCCAACCCCCCAGAACCCGCTTGATCTTGAGCGTGCGACCGTCGAGTTCGATGCTCTCCGTGGCCAACGCATTGACTGCGGTGGCGAGCATTCCAAACCCAACCGCATAAAAGATTGAGTAGAAGAGAAGCAACGCAAGGGCGCCCCAGCCGAATGCTTTGAACATTCCGCCGATCATGAGAACGCTGTGAAAGACGGTGAAGGCGGTCCAACCTAAACCAAACAGACCGATCCCTGCCGCTGCAGCGGGATTACTCGGCGAGGTGACCAGTTCCAAGACGGGTGGCGGTTCCGGCAGAGTCGAAACACCCAGCTCCTGCCGTGCTTCCCGCTCGGCGAGCTTCTCTTGAATTTCGGTGAGATCCACCTGACCCCGCAGATCACCCGGCGCAAGTCGAGCCAGTCGGCGGCGTAAGTCGGTCTCTATTGAATCGAGCTGACCGTACGCCTTCTTGAGTGTCTCTGCCAGGGCTTGATCTTCACTCGAATGCAGAAAGCTCAGACGCGACGTCAAGTCTCGGCCTGAAGTGCGGAGTTTCTCGATCGCGACCAGATGAGTGTCGACTTCTTCACGAGAGGGAACCTCATCGGAAAGGAGCAACGGGGCAAATTGCGCCAACCACTCGTGCGCCTGCGCCCGAATGTATCCGTCTGCCTCAAACTCCTGAGAAAACTGCATCGCCCCCAACGTCAACCCCGCAGCGATTCACTCGCCAAAAGAGTTATCGGTTGGTAAGACGTTTGACAACCCTGTAAAGTCCGCTGGGCATTTGCAGTCCGTCAGGGAGAGCCTAAACTGGGGTTGAATTGAAGATCGCGACCATTAAAAAGGACTGGATCAGATTTCAAGATCGTCAACCCACCCTTTCCATCATCCTGGGCTCGACTGGGCTCGCAATCGCGTACGGGATCATTCACGACTTGGTGACGGCTCATGTCGCGGTCGAGCACTTCACCGTGCACCATGTACGCTTGGTCGCTTCCAAAAGCCCGATTGTCATGGCCCTGCTTTGGGGTGTGATCGCGACTTGGTGGTTCGGGGCTGGGGCGGGGTTGTTGTTCGCTCTTGCCGCCCAAGTGGGCGATCGTCTGCCCAAACTCGGAGCGGATCAAGTGCTACGCGCCGAGCTTCGAACTCTCGTCGGCGTGTGGGTGGGCGCGATGGTTGTGCTCGTTGGAATCTATGCGTTTGGAGTCTCCGTGTTTCCGGAGAGTAAAAAGGTAGATGCTCTAGACTGGCGCGGAGACGTAAGGTTGATGGCCGTTGCCCTCACCCACAGTTACAGCTATCTCGCCAATGCCCTCGCGGGTCTTGGACTCACGGGTTGGATTCTGGCGAAGCGGATCAAACTCCAAAAATCTAGCTCAGCGATTCCTCAATCACCGGATTCGTGAGCGTCCCGATCCCGTCGATCGTGATCTCCACCGTGTCCCCGGGTTTTAGCCAAAGTTGAGGCTCTCGTGCCATTCCAACGCCGCTGGGTGTACCCGTTAGGATCAATGTGCCGGGGTGTAAGGTAGTGCTGCCGCTCAGGAAAGAGATGATCTCGGCCACGTCAAAAATCATGTCGCTCGTATTCGTGTGCTGAACGACCTCGCCGTTCAAACGCGTGGTGAGATCCAGAGCGTTCGGATTCGGAATCTCGTCGGCGGTAACGATATGCGGCCCCACCGGACAGAACGTATCGAACGTCTTTCCTCGACACCATTGGCTTCCGCCCCATTCTTTCTGCCAGTCCCGAGCGCTCACATCGTTGGCAATCGTGTAGCCAAGCACGTAGCTCAACGCCTCCTCTCGGGAAACGTTTTTCGCGGTTCGCCCAATGACAACCGCCAACTCGCCCTCGAAGTCCACCTTCTGGCTATCGAGATGGCGGGGAAGTTCGATAGCCCCTCCCGGGTCCTGAAGCGCGCCGGGCTGCTTCATGAAGACAACGGGAAACTGCGGGATCTTCGCCCGAGTCTCCTCGGCGTGGGCCCGGTAGTTGAGACCGATACAGAAAATCGCGGGAGGCTCCACCGGAGCCAGATATCGCTCTACGTCCAAGAAGGTGTCCGACGGACGCATCGTCTCGTACATCGACCCGTGCAACAGGTCGGCGCGATCTCCCTTGGGAACACCCCACCGAACAATGCCGTCAGCGTCGAGAAACCGAGCGATCTTCACCGCCCATGTTTACCCGCAGATGGCGATTATCCAACGGACTTGAGCGCTTCCGTTGCCCAGCCAATGGACTCCACGTAGAGTTGAACGAGCGTCTCCGGTAGAGCGCCAATGGCGTCTACATCATCCCAAATTCCATCCTCGTAGGCCATCACCGTTTTGAGCACCCGTGCCATCGGCGTGTCTGCTTCATGGTCGGCAAGCGCGGTTGCCATATCGGAACTGATCGGCAACTGCTCCAGAATCTGCACAATGGGCATGTCGAACAAAGCGGGCAAGACGGAAAGAAGACCCATGGTGAAGTACCGATCTTCCTGGCCGAACTTCATCTCCATCGCGAGAAGTTCACAAAGCTTCCCGCGAATCATGCCGATCATTGCCAGCTCTTGCGGCTTGTCTTTAACGCCGCTCATCGCAAGCATGGAGACGAGCGATGCAACTCGCTTGACACCGAGCAGCATCAACGACTGGCGGATGGAGTCGATCGGTTCGTCTAAACCGAACGAGGCCGAGTTGACGAGCTTGAGAAGGCGATAGCTTAGAACAACGTCGCTCGCGACAAGAGAATCGAGTGCGTCGATCTTAACGTTTTCATCCTGCAACTTGCTAAGCAGGTTAAAGAGAACGGCACGGTTCTGCGGCAACGCTCGTCCGGGCACCACCACGGGCTCGTCGATGAACTGACCTTGGAAATACTCGAAGCCAATGGTCCAGCAACGCTGCAAGACGGCATGGTTGGAAACACCGATGGCGATCGCTCGTCGCCCCGGGTGCTTCAATCGAAAGACGGCATCGCGCGAAACGGCGCCGATATCGTCTTTCACACCGATGTTGATGTACTTCGCGTGCTCGAATCCGGGCGGAATCGGCTTGGAAAGCTCCAAACCCGTGATGCCGAATTTGAATCCGAGGGTTTTTAGTCTTCCAACCGCATGCAGACCGTTCATTTGCTCGTACAGGTGGGGGTTGAGAATGGGGATGACCTGCTCGTGCGGAAGCTTTTCGAAGAAAGTGGATTCGATCGCTTTGGGACCAACCTCAATGAGGATCTTCTTGTCGCCCGCAAACACGTGCGGCTTCGCCTTCAAAAGGGCGGTAACGGCGTCATACCCCTGGCGTTCAGGATCGGCTTCCCGGTGGAGTACTTGGTAGCCAAACACCCCCATGCGACGATCGTATAACGGTCGTCTTACTAAGAACAGCGACGGATAATCAGACATTCACGAAGCCCCCACTTCCCAGACGACGCTCGTCTAAATCGAGACGACCGGCAATCTGCATAGGTGTTGTTCCGCAT
>CAYYJX010000166.1:0-3742 GCA_964471545.1 uncultured Fimbriimonas sp.
ACAGCAATGCCGTCTGGGAGAGGGCCCGTCTCGAATGTCCGGGCCACTTTCCACGTCTTCACATCGACTTCAGCGACCGCATGAGAGGTCACCAAGACCAGCATCAAGTTGCCGTTTCTAAGCCGAAAGAGATTCATCGGAATGGGCCACTGGTCTCCATACTGCGGATCAGCCACTTTCTTCTGCTTCAGGTCGACAGAGGCGTGCTTCTTCCAATGCTTGGTTTCAAACACCTCCAAAGCCTGAGCCCCGACACTACTGACCGCCAGATGATTTCCGTCGGCGGTGAAGAGCGTTCGGATGGGTGCGCCAACCCCTTCCAGGGTGTGAGAGATCGCAAGCGACCGAGTGTCGATGATCGAAACCGTATTTGCGCCGACGTTGCCGCACGCCACCCACTTACCGTCCGGTGAGATGGAAATTCCTTCCGCGCGATTCCCAGTGGGGATCTGCTTCATTACCTTGCCGCCTAGGAAGTCGATGACGGTAACACTGCCCGAGATGGCATTGACCGTGTAGGCCGTTTTTTGGTCCGGCGAAAACACAACAAGGTGAGTCCCTTTTTGTTGCGTGGGGATGGCGCGAGCAATCTCCCCTTTCTCAACGTCCACCTCTACGAGGCTGTCCGTGGCGTGCGAAGTAAAGACAAGCCTCTTGTTGTTTAGCCAGTACACGCCGTGCGGCATGCCCTGTTGGTCGATTTTGATCGTTCGAGTGACGACGTCTTTCTTGAGATCAACCAAGGTGAGAGTCTTGCCTGGTTGGGGGCCTGTACCCATGTCGCTTATAGCGGCCAGGGTGCCGTCTGGCGAAACGGCAACCTCGTTTGGGTTTGGACCGGTGGGTAGCTTGGCTCGCACCCTTGACGAACTCATATCGGTAACCCAAACCGTGTTGTCTCCTTTGTTCAGCACAAGCAGGGTTGGGTCGCCGACAAGAAGGGCGAGAGCAAGAGACGAGATCACCATTGCCTCACTTACTTGCCAAGCATCTTGGAAGTGCCTCTTTTTCACGATTCTGTGAAAAACGGGTCTCGCCTAGCCAAACGAGGGGTGTTACCCTTCGACTGTGGATTCCTTGGTCAACTCGACTCTGTGGGCGGCCGAAGCCTTAGCGAACACCGTGAAAAGGATGCCCGCCGACAAGATCGAGTGGTCTCCGCTTGGACAAGGGCGAACTGCGCTGGATCAGTTGCAGGAGTGTGCGATGGCGCCAGACCTGTACCTTGGCTATCTCGATCCCACTTATCGGCGGAAAGCGAATTCCTACGCCGAAGCCGCCGAACTTCAGAGACGTTGGACAACCGTTGAGGAGTGCTTGCAAGCACTTCACGAAAGCACCATCGCCCTCACCGACGCGATGAGGAACCTGCCGTTAGATCGCCTGAACGACGAGCACACCATGCCCTGGGGAGAGAAGATGACGTTACAGGGAATTGCCGGACTGCACTATTGGAACCTCACGTACCACCTTGGGCAGATCAATTACATTCAAACTCTCTACGGCGATAAGGCTATGTTCTAAATCTGGTCAAACAAGCGCCATCCTGCACAGTCTCTGTATAGACAGCATCTTCTGATTACTTCTAGAATGCTCTTTGGCGCATCTTTTTAGTGCGAGATTTCGCGCGTGCGCAGGGCACTGACTCGATGAAGAAGACGACCAACGTTTCCGTTCTGGCAGCCTCTGCCTACCTCGCCACCACCGTCTGGGCTGCCCCGGATGGCCAGGAAACATCTCGACTGGAGTTCCGAACCGCCGCGTACGCCCTAGAGCTCAGTAAAGAATTTCAAACGGCACTCGCCCTCCGCCCAAACTTCTTTGGTGGGTTCGATTTTCTTCCATCAGACCGTCTGTCTGTTAGGAGTGCGAACGGCTTCTACCACCTTGGCGACCTGAATCTGCGGGTGCGCCAAGTGGGTGTAAATGATTGGGTGAGTGCTTCAACCGCTCTGAATCGGAAGCCCGTAACCCCCATTGAAACAGAGAGAAACGAACTCGCCGCCGCCGACCTAACTCCCACTCTTCCCGCCGGGATGCCGGTGAAGGTTATTCGCCGCTGGAAGGAGACGAACGGCAAGCTGTCACTCACGTTCGAGATCACCAATCTGAGCCCATATCCGGTGGAAATCGGCGCGCTCGGCATTCCCGTTCCGTTCAACAACATCATCTCCGATCGTTCCCTTGAGGAAGCTCACGCACGCTGTTCCTTTGTCGATCCCTACATTGGTCAAGACGCTGGATATTTGCAGGTCACCCAGCTGACGGGCACCGGTCCGACCATGGTCGTGGTTCCAGAAGGAAAGACGCCGCTCGAGGCGTATCGGCTTTTGAACGAGCCGATGCGACCCAACCAAACGTTCGAAGGGACTATGGAATGGATGGTCCACACCGCCGCCTATGCAGAGCAAGAGTGGAAAGGCGTGCAGCAATGGAACCGGCCAACGGTAACCCTTCTTCAACCGAAGCAAACGAGAACATACGGGATCTCCTTCCTTCCCTCGCCTTCCTTAAGAGACGTCGAATCCACTTTGGCAAAGGCGGGGCGACCCGTTGCCGCAGGAATTCCCGGTTACGTCCTGCCGATGGACCAGGAAGCCAAGCTGTTCTTGAAGTACGGCAAGTCGGTTCGTTCAATTTCCGCCGATCCGCCCGAGGCCCTTTCATGGAAGCCGAACAATGAGGGGCGAAACGGTTGGAAGGGGTACACGGTGCAAGGGAAGTCTTGGGGAAGAGCTCGTCTGAGCATCTCCTACACCGATGGCACTCTTCAGACGGTGAGCTATTACGTGATCAAACCCGCTTCCGCCGCTGTTGCCGATCTTGGCAAATTCTTGACCACAAAGTCTTGGTTCAACGATCCCAAGGATCCTTTCGGAAGAGCTCCTGCCGCCATCAGTTACGACCGGGAAGAAGACAAACAGGTCCTTCAAGACAGTCGGGTTTGGATCTCCGGCCTGGGAGATGAAGGCGGATCCGGCAACTGGCTCGCTCACGCCATGAAGGCCTTCGGTCAGCCCAACGCCGAAGAGGTTGCGAAGCTGGATGAGTTCGCGGAGAAAGTTCTCTGGGGCAAGATCCAGGTTTCAGAGGGTCCGAACAAGTTTGGGGTGCGAAAGAGCGTCTTCTTCTATGAACCCAAGGCGATGCCGGGATACGAATACGATCCCAAGCGAAACTGGACCACCTGGACCAGTTGGAACAAAGATCATGCGGGTGATATTGGTCGGGGCTACAACTATCCGCACGTAGTTGCGGCGTGGTGGTCGCTTTACCGAGTGGCGCGGAACTATCCCGCACTCACCAAAAAGCCTTGGAGCTACTACCTGGATCAGGCTTACGAAACGACGCGGTTCATGACCAGCCAATCCGAGCAAGGTTGGGATCGGGTGGGCTATTGGCGACTTGGCCTCATGGAAGGGACCGTCTTCAAGGCGGTTCTTGAGGACCTCAAGCGTGAGGGCTGGACCGAAAAGCATGCTCTCATCGAGCGAAAGATGAAGGAGCGAGCCGATCGCTGGAAGGAAGAGAAGTATCCCTTCGGTAGCGAAATGGCGTGGGACTCCACAGGTCAAGAAGAGGTGTATGCCTGGTGCAAATACTTCGGCTACAACGATAAAGCTCTGGTCTCGTTGAACTCGATCCTTGCTTACATGCCCACAGTTCCGCACTGGGGCTACAACGGCAATGCACGGCGCTACTGGGACTTCCTCTATGGCGGCAAACTCAGCCGAATCGAGCG
>CAYYJX010000167.1:0-3630 GCA_964471545.1 uncultured Fimbriimonas sp.
GGTCCGGAGGACCGGCAAGACTGTTAGCCCAGACCGATAGGTCTGGGTCGGACATCCACAAACATCAAAGGTCCGCAGGACCGACCAGATACTCCCCTTCCCGACAATGGTTTCAGAACGGACTCACCGGTAATCCCCGCCCCGATATATCGAGGCAGGCACCGGAGGGGTGTCCCGAATCCCCCTAAATCTGGAACGTGAAGTCGGCCAGAGTCGGAGCCTCGTCGGTCGCCTCTTCGTCGGCGATTCCCGGATACGCATCGGCGTGGACCACGGTGAAGAAGCAAGCCGCCTCGTTCACATCGACCCTCATGCCGAGTTTGGTCACCCATACGTCCAGCGAATACGGTCCCGGCTTCAGCCAAGGACTCCGGAGCGTGAACTCCACTTCCTGACCGTCTTGCGGATGGAACCACTGCTCCAACAACCGACCATCGCACTGAACCACGATATGGCCCATGGAATCGCGGACAAACGCCTTCAGGAACATCTTGTCCTCGGTGGGTTTGTGCTGCTGCAACTTGAAGCGGAAGGTCTTTGCCTCGTCGGCGTTGTAAATCTCTTTGTCCGAGCGCACGTCGATCGAACGGAACTCGCCCGAGCCTTCTCGGTTGGCAAGCGCCGCCTGATCGGGGTTTTGCGCCAAACCGTAGTAGAGCGCCACCGCTTGCTCGACGTCGCCATCGTGAATCTTCTGGCCTCGATTAAGCACCACGCAACGATCGCAAAGCATGGAGATGAGGTTGATGCTGTGAGAGACGAAGAGGACGGTTCGACCCTCGGTAGAAGCCTCTTTCATCTTGCCCAGACACTTGCGCTGGAACTCGGCGTCGCCGACCGCAAGCACCTCGTCGATGACCAGCACGTCGGTCTCTAGGTGCGCCGCAATGCCGAACGCCAACCGAGCGTACATGCCCGAAGAGAACCGCTTGACGGGGGTGTCCAAGAACCGTTCGCAACCCGCAAAGTCCACGATCTCATCAAAGTGAGCGTCGATCTCTTTGCGACGCATGCCCAAGATGCTTCCGTTGAGATAGATGTTCTCCCGAGCGGATAGTTCCTCGTGGAATCCGGTTCCAACCTCTAGAAGGCTGCCAACGCGACCGCGAATGAACGCCTCGCCCGAAGTGGGTCGAGTGATGCGGCTGAGAATCTTAAGCAGGGTGGATTTGCCCGCGCCGTTGCGACCGATGATGCCCAGAATCTGTCCCGGAGGAAGCTCCAGATCAAAATCGCGCAGCGCCCAAAACGTTTCCGCCTCGGAACCTTTGTGCTTGATCCGGTACGACTTCGCGAGCTTGCGAGCCTCGACGGCGAACTGATTAGATGGCATCGGCAAACTTCTCCTCGAGTCGAGCGAAGACGAACAACGAGATCACGAACAACACCACGGAGAACACGACGCCGTAGGTAACGGCCGACCAGTTGACGTGCGTCGATCCCAATAGCGACCACCGGAAGCCTTCTACCAATCCTGCCACCGGGTTCAAATAAGCAATTGCCTGCTCGCCAGGGCCGCGCGTAGACAGCGAATAGCCGATGGGCGAGATGAACATGAGCAAGTTGGTGAGCAGCGGGATAAGGAAGCTGATGTCTCGATAGAACACCATGAGGCTGCTCGTGATGATTCCAAACCCAATGGAAAGGAGCAGGATGAATCCAAACCAAATGGGAAGGGTTAGGATCATTGCCCCCGGCACCACGCCTTTGATGAGCATGATGGGGAGGAGCAGAACCAAGCCCACGCCGAAATCGATAAGGCCGGAGAGCACCGGGCTCAGCGGAAGAATAAGCCGTGGGAAGAACACCTTGCTCACCAAATTGCGGTTCATAACGAACTGCTGGCTAGAACGAGAAAGGGTTTGAGAAAACGCGCTGAAGCCGAGCGAACCCGCGAAGCTGAACACGAACGCGTCCACGCCATCTGTGCTGAGCTTGGCAATGCGCGTGAAAACGAAGTACTGAACCACCGCCATGATGAGCGGCTGCAGAACAACCCAAGCAACACCCAGCGCGGTTTGCTTGTATCGAACCTTGATGTCCCGTGTGGCAAAGGTTACGAACAGGTCTCGGTATTGCAAAAGATCGCCCAGGCCAAGGTCAAAAAAACCTTTGCGGGCGCGAATATGGGTCACGGGCAGTTTGCTCTCTGCTCGATTGATCATGCGTGCATCTCTTTTTGGGTCGCGTATCCAGACGAAATGGAAAACAGTCGATTCAGTTCTTGCGAATTCCGTGCCGGTGGGCACGCCCCGCTTGTTTTCGCTCGCTTCTTTGCGAGTCTCTTTGTTGCCCGTTCCAAAAATTCCTGTACCGACCGAAAGAATCGGGTCAGGATTGGAACGAACCAACTTCCCCCTAGTGTATCGGAACACAGAGGTGCAATCCTCCCGCAATACCGATAGGAAGTTGCGTTCCTGCGGTGCGGAACTCCCGTTTCTACTCCTCTAAGCGGTGATACGCTTACTCCAGCATGTCTAAGGAAGTTGTTTTTCAGGCGTTCGAGGTTCGGGGTCGTAAATACCGCGTGTACGTTCCTGAAGGGCCCGGACCTCACCCCACCATTCTCTTCCTTCATGGTGCCGGAGAGAGCGGTTTAGACGGTGAACGCCAGGTCACCGTCGGGCTCCCCAAGTTCGTTGCCACCCAGGAGCGATGGCAAAAGTTCATGGTGGTTTGCCCGCAAAAAGGAGACACCTGGGCGCTGTGGCCTTCTTATGAAGGGTTCCTAGACCTGATTCTTGCGGACGTGGACAAGCGGTTCAACCGAGATCACCACCGAACGTATCTCACCGGCCTTAGCCAAGGGGGCAACGCCTGCTTCCGACTCGCCGGTTCGCTCCGTTGGACCTTTGCCGCCGTCGCCCCCATTTGCGGGTGGGGCAATCCAGACCACATGGGAGCGGTCTTCAACACCACCCCTCTTTGGGTGTTTCATGGCGAGGCCGACCCGGTGATTCCGGTCGAAATGTCGACCTCCATGGTCAAGTGGATCGCCCGAAACGGCATGCAGCCCAAGCTCACCACCTATCCCGGCGTAGACCACAACAGTTGGGACAAGGCGTACGGCGAAGAGCCGCTGGACGAGTGGTTCCTGGAGCATCACCTGCACCCCATGCCGAATCCCCAGTAATTTGCTCCTGCTGGATGCCCGTTGGCTTAAACTAACGTTCATGGAAATCCCTCAACCAACCGTCGAGCATGAGCTGCTGAAGTCGTTCTGTGGCGAGTTCGTGGCGACTTCGGATCATAGTGAGGCGCAAGAAACCGCCCGCATGATCGGCGAGTTGTGGTTGCTCATCGAGGGGAACGGCACGGCAGGCGTCGGTCCAGATAAGCAGGTTCCCCACCACTACCTTTTCACCATCGGCTTTGATAAGGAGAAAGGGAAGTACGTCGGCTCGTTTGTGTGCGCGATGATGGATCAGCAGTGGCTTTACGAAGGTCACCGATCGGGCGACCGTCTCTGTCTGTACTCGGCGGGTCCGGCGTGCGATGGGTCGGGCGCGGAGTGGCAGTATCGAGACTGGTTCTGGATGGACGGTCCCAACCGAATGCTGATGAGCGAGCATCTGGACGATGCGGGCAACTGGAACGAGTTCATGCGCTCGACGTCGGTCCCGAAGTAGG
>CAYYJX010000168.1:0-3620 GCA_964471545.1 uncultured Fimbriimonas sp.
GCCTGAAAGGCCGGGGTGGTCTCCGAAACAACTTCCCGTCGAGAGGAATGTCCCTTTATGCCGACCAACCAAAGCGGCGGAGCCGCGACCGGCATCGCAGCCCAGGGTTTCAACCCTCGGATTAAGTGCAAATCTATAAACCCGGAACGGCGGAGCCGTGGCGAGACTGTTCACCTAATTGGGAGTATGCCTAGCTGAGCCCGCCCTCTAGATGCACATCCCGCGACAACCTGCGTAGATTCAGAGGTGATTTCCACTCTGTCGATTGCCCTCATGTCCCTGGGACTCGGGCTGCAAGCTTCTGACGTCAAAACCGAAGACCTCGGCGACGGGTTCGTCCGCATCACCGCTCCCAAGTACGTGGTCGAAATTCCCAAAGGCTGGGAAGTCGGCCGAGAGACCTCCTTCGGTCAGCGCGAGTACATGGGCGCCGATGGCGAGATGGGCACCATGACGGGTTCCGCCAAGGGATCCAACTGGGACCGCCTGTATCAAACCTCGCTCTTCTTCATTCGCCGATCCATGAAGGGCGAGCCCACCCCGTACAAGATCGTGAAGGCGAAGCAAGGGTACGAGGCAATGACCTTCAACATGATGTACGAAGAGCGACCCGTCGCCCGGTACGTCATTCTCATGAACGACAAAGAGGAGATCCTCGCCCTTTCCGTGAAGATCCCCACCAAGGCAAAGCAGAAAGAAATGGAAAAGGCGTTCCAGCGAATGGTGGACACCGCCAAGATGCGCTAAGCCCAGTTCGAGAGCCAAGAAGCACCGCCGGTAGTCTTGCGGGGACCATTTGCCTTAGAATGGCATCATGGTTTTTTCCGCCATCGCTGCCTGCGGTGCTTTACTTTTGGCACCCATTTCGGCTCCTCAGAAGAAGCAAACTAAGAAGCCCGCTCAAAAGCCCGCCGTCGGCAAACCCATCGTGCTCGGCACCAAGCAACTACCCGGCGATTTCGGCAAGATCGGCACCACGTACACCATTGGTAAAGACCTTCCGCTCAACTTCACCATGGTCGGGTTGGAATACAAATTAGATAGGTTCATCGGCGATAACGGATCGGGCATTGAAGGTTGGATGCCCCGCAAAGATGAAAAGCTGCTGGTGGTGAAGTACACCGTTCAAAACCCCAACAACCGCGACGCTCGGCTTTGGTACGGAACCCTCAACCTCATCGGCATCACCGCCGATGGCGAGAACATCAACCACTTAAACCGACCCATCATCGGCTCCGGCAAGAAGTATCAAGAAGTGCAGCTCAAGCCCGCCCAAAAGGTGGCGCTCACCGCCGTTCTCCGCGTTCCCGCAGAAGGCGAGCTGCCCAAGTTCATGGTGCAGCATCGATACGAACCTCAAGCGGCGGTGATTCGATACGACCTCACGGGGAAGGTCGCCAAGCTCAAGCCCGAATTCTCGGAAGACGGCTATACCGCCAAAGACTCTCTGGCGGGTGGATTCGGCAATTGGATGCCGTTTTCGGCTTACGACCTCAAGGTGGATTCCTTCCAACCCACCACCGACCCCATTCCCAGCCTTCGCAGCGAACCCGCCCACACCCAGTGGATCGCCAAGGTCACGGTCAAGGGTCTTGCCGATCAGTACAACCGATTCTGGTACGGAAACCTGAACCTTACGGTGAAAACCGAAGACGGCGACCTGCTGCAACCCCGCGTGCAAGATCGCATTTTGCGAATGTCCACCGACCAAGCGTTCGATGGCCAGATCCCAGTGGGAGAAGAGATGTCTTTCCGAGTAGTGATCGACCTGCCGAACAAGATTCAGCCCAAAGAGCTTCGCCTAGGCTTCAAGCGGCCAGACGACCTTTATCGGCAGTATGTCATTAGCCTCACTCCGTAGCAAAAGCCTGTAGCGCCCAACCACCGTAGCCGTTAGAATCACCGGTATGAATACCGTTCTTGCGGCTACTTTGCTTTTATTTGCCCCTCAAGGAGGCAAGATCGTAAACCCTGCCATCGAAGGGCAGAAAGAAGCGGTGGAGGCGAAGCAACTCGCCGGTTTCTTGCACACCGCCAACAAGCTCAATGTGTCCAATAACTGGACCACGCTCGACCATCCTTCGCTCAACGGCAAGCCTCAAAGCGTCCTCATCGTCACGCGGTACGGTCAACCCAAAGAAGACGCCGCTCCGATAGGCGTTTGGTACAACGCGGGCAAATGGACCATCTTCAACCAAGATAGGTCGCCCATGAAGAACGGGCAGAGGTTTGTGGTGGAAGTCTTCGAGCGGAACAAGTTCGCGTTCGAGCACCGATTCAACGGGGTGGGCAACTACGTCTCGCCCATCAAAGAGTTCCCGCTTCCTAAGCAAAAGGGGTACGGCCTATTCGTCACTCCGGTCTATTCCGATTCGGCCGTGTACAACGTCAACCCATGCTCCAGTTGGTACGACGGAAAGACATGGACGGTATTCCAAGCCAACCAAGTTCCGTTCGATGCGGGTGCCTCGTTCCATGTGGTGTACACCAAGGCGTACCAAGCAGGAAAGTTCGACGACGGTGCGGAGAACGGCATTGATAGCCCGAATGAATTTCGGCTGGATCTCCCGTTCACCAACGGCCAAGGAGAAGTTCTCCTTTCGGTGGGACCCACTTATCTTCAGCAAAACGATGCGTCCATAGAAGCTCCGTTCTCCGTCAGTTGGTTCGGGGCGGGTTGGAGAATCGCCACTTGGGAGGATGACATCATCCCAGAAGGCTCTGGCTTCTACGTTCGGGTGGCGGGTCGGCTTCCGCTAGAGGCGGCAACCATGATCGAGGGCACCCTCACGCAAGCCGAATCGTATCGTCTCACCTGTCTTGGCTTCCGGTGCGTTAAAGAGACCGCCGACGACCTGCTGGAACGTGATGGCAAGGGCGATGAGATCGTTCTCCTCTTCGATCGCGCGATCGATAGCGGAAAGGGCGATCCTAAGCCGCTCCCGCTGCTGGAAACTTCCTTCTTCGGAGACGTGAATCGACCAGATCCTGGTCAGTGGATCCAAGCGGGTTCGCGCAGCAATAAAGGAGGCATCCGAACCGGAGATTCTTATCCGGCAACCCTTCAAGTGGCTCCCGGAGGCATGGACGGCAATCTACCCAAGGTTATTTGGGAGGGTCAATTGCAAGAAAACGGCCCTTCCACCATCATCGTCCCCGCCGTGTTCGAGCGAGACTCGACGGGTTCTTGGGTCAATCGAGTCATGTTTCAAGGGATCGCCAATCGGGCGGGTGCGGAAGAAAACGGCACTAGCGCCCTGGGCAAGTATCTGACTTTTGCCACAAGAAGGGGCGACGGCGATGTTGCCATCGGCATCCAAACATTTCGGATGAGGTCAAGAGTCACACGGATTCGGCTTCGAGGCACGGGATACCGGGCGATTCTGAACCGGATCTATCTGAATCGAGCCAATGCGGCTACCCTTTCAGCGGCTCAGGGTCCGCTTGGGGAGGGTACGTTCTCCATCCGGCAGGGTTCGGTCAACGATGACAAGGGCGCTTACGACGTCTTCTACAAGATCGAGCGCATCTGAGCGGCAACCCTAAAAATTAGGGTTTCGGAACGAGGGCGTCCTTCAAAATGGGCGCCCAAATCTTGTAGCCGTTCTCGTTCATGTGAA
>CAYYJX010000169.1:0-3608 GCA_964471545.1 uncultured Fimbriimonas sp.
TTCAGGCGGCTGCCAAGGAGACCCACGAAGCCGCCGAGCAGATTGCCGAATCGATCCACGACACCGCTCGAGCCTCGGAAGACGCCGCACGAAGCACTTCTCAGATTGCCGCTGCTAGCGAGCAACTAGCCGTGGGGGCTCAAAATGCCGCCGTGGCCCTGGAGACGCTCCAACGATCGCTCAACGATCTTGCCGAAGCCTCTGCCGCTCAGCTAGAAGCAACCCAGGGCGTCGAGGCGCTCGCGGAGAATGGTCGCGACACCGTCAGCGCGACGATTGAATCGATGCAACGGATTCAAACGCAGGTCGCTGCCTCCACGGAAGCCGTCACCGACCTTGGCGCCAAGGGCGCCCAGATCGGCGCGATCGTACAAACCATCGAGGAGATTGCACAGCAAACCAATCTTCTGGCTCTCAACGCCGCGATCGAAGCAGCCCGAGCAGGCGAACAGGGCAAGGGCTTTGCCGTGGTTGCCGACGAGGTTCGAAAGCTTGCCGAGCGTTCTGCCGGAGCGACAAAGGAGATCGCCGGACTCATTCAAGCGGTTCACGATGGGGTGCAAGAAGTTGTGCAACGCATGCACAGCAGCAACGCCGAGGTTCAACAGGGTGTCGAGACCACCCACGGCGCCTCGCAAGGTCTCTCTAAGATTTTCGAGTCGGTGCAAGCAGTTGCCGCCATGGCGCGTGAAAACGAAAAAGCGTTCCGAGCGATGGACTCCCACTTGGGCAGACTCTCCACCGCGATCGATTCGACCGCTGCCGTGAGTGAAGAAACGGCTGCCGGCGCCGAAGAGATGAGCGCCACCACCCAAGAGGTTTCTGCCGCTGCCGAAACGGTAAGCAGCTCTGTTCAAGAACAGACCCGACAGATTCAGAAGGTCAACGAGCTCTCCACGTCCCTAAAGGACCTTTCTGAATCGCTCTGGGATCTGGTCGCCGAATTCAAGATCGATGATTCGGCGCTCGCTAAAGGAGGGCACCTAAAGATCGCAGCCTAGAGTTTCCCCCTCTGGCTAGGTCTCTCCCGAAACAGAACAATTTCACTCCTCTCCCCCCAACCCAAGGGCCGGCCCGCACGGAAGGATGTCCGCACATCTGGAAGTGTCGGTGTCCGGTCCTTTTTAAATGACGAGCCTACGCGCGACGCGCGCAGTACATGGCTTCCATCTCGTCCAGGCTCAGCGGTCTTTGAGCCCAGTACCCGGCGGTTCCGCCGAACACCTTATCCACCGTAAAGCCAGATTCGCGCAGCATGCGAATCACTTCCGGTGGGAAGAAGAGTCGTTCGTAAATGCGAACCGTCTGCTTGCCTTCCGGCAGATCGAACTCGTCGTCGTAGTAAGACGTCATGGTCACCGGGTTAAAGGTGCCGTTTCCAATGTTCTCGTCCTTCAACCGGCGCACGAGATTGTAGGCGTTCAGGACCGTGCAAATGAACGGAGCGTTCGGCTTGAGGTGCGCGTGAACCCGCTCAAAGATCGCCTTATCGTGACGCTCGGCGTCTTCACCCGCATCCAGCAATCCCAAACCGCCCTCACAAAGACAAACCGCGTAGTCGAACGCTTTATCGAGCGCAAAGGTTTTGGCATCGGCGTGGATGAACTCCACTTCCAAACCCTCTTCCGCCGCCTTTTCGCGCGCGACCTTCAGCATCCCTTCGCTCAGATCGACGCCCGTTACCTTGTAGCCACGGCGAGCAAGTTCTAACGCGTGTCGACCCGTGCCACAACCTACATCTAGGAACGAGGCTCCCGGCGATACCGGATACAGCTGAAGCAGAAAGTCCACTTCGGCAACAGTGTGCTGAGTAAACGGGTTCTGATCGTAAAACGGCGCGTGGGCATCAAAAAACGCCGGCCAATGCGTATGAGGGCTGGGGGGATTTGTTTGGTTTGACATTGATAATTCAGCTGCCCTGTTAAAGAGCCTTCAGTTCCGGCCAGTGGAGTTCAATTCCTGCCAGGAAGAGACGCTTTTGAAGCTCCTCGGTATGGTCTTTCGAGGCGGTGACCCCTTGAGGAGGCATTCCTTTCTCTAGGCAGAACGCCGCAAGGTGTCCGGCGCTCTCGCCGATATTCCACTCCACCGGGTGCAAACGATAGCAGCCGTTGGTGATGTGCGTAACGCCCAGGTTCTTACACGCCGGAAGCAAGTTCTTCATTCGAATGGGCACTAAACTTCGCAGCGGAATCTCGAACGGCAGGGTCGAGGTGTCGATGGTGTTTGCGCCGTTGGTGCTGGGGTGCAGGTCGATACGGTAACTGCCGACACCCACCGAATCGGCAAAGCTCGGAGCTCGATCAACTCCCGGATTGGTGTAAGCAGCTACGTCCTGCTCCTTCACCACGTACTCCGCCTTAATTCGCCGAGCTTCGCGGATGTAGGGATACATGGCGAATCCATCGGCGGTTTCGGTCACATCGGGTCGGGCGTAAACGCCCTTGTAGCCGAGGCCTTTGTCGTCGTGGCGCGGCGCTTCGGTTTGCAACCAGTAAAGCAGCGACGCCGAGAGGTCCTTCGATCGGCCCAACCGACGCGCACTTTCCGGACCCATGGCTCCTGGCACGTCGAATCCTTCCGGAATCGAATCCCCCGTTGGAAGCGGGTCGACGTCCATGATGGTGGCCTCGAAATAGTCGTTCTGAGGCCAGTTCACCACGGTCACCGGATCGATCTGGTGACCGCTCTCGAATATGGTCGGTTCGATGATCTGACGATAGGGGAAAAGCGCGTACCAGTCCCCCGGCTTTCGACCGTAAAGCGGAAGTTCTCGGGATTCGCCGGTATGGGCATGCAGAACCTGGAATCCAAGAAGCGGCCCCGGCCAGAAAGGAGGCTTGTACGCACGCCAATAGTCGTAGTCGTTTGGCTTGTCGATGAGTCGCTTATCCGAACCTGCACCCTCGGCTACATGATCGTGCCCCAGCGCGAAGCACCAAGTGATGCCCTGCACGTTGTCCCATTCGCCGGGCCCTTCGACCGCGTTCGGCTCGCCTGTCTCTGCTTTGGATTCAGCACCCACCACATACTCGGTGCCCGTCATGGGCAGAAGATCGCCCAGTTCGGTGGCGTCCAACACGAACTTTGCGGAAATGTGCATGAACGAGCCGTCATCCAGCTGAACAAATCGCACCCCTTTCACCACTTCCCCATCCACTTCGGCACTGTGCGGCTTGAGTCTGGGAAGCACGCGCAACAATCCAGAGGTGTATGCAGGCTGGAGCATTTGCTGCAACACCGCATGACCAATGCGGGGCTCATGGCAAAGGCGGCTCACCCAGCCTGTTCCGGGATTCAATCGGGCGTTGTGGCGAGCTTGAGCGGTGAGCGGCGTGAACGCTTGGTAGTAGGCGCGCACAAGGTCGCGGTATCGGCGGTAGGTTGCGGTGCAACCAAATCCTTCAATCCAAGGGTGCTCGTCGGGCGGAACGATCTGGGAGGTCAACTGACCGCCAATCCAGCGAGTCTCTTCCGTAACAATCGTCCGAAGGCCGTATCGGGTGGTCGCCAAAGCCGCTGCCACCGCGCCTGTTCCACCGCCCACGATCAGAACGTCGCACTCTAACGATCTCGCCTTCGACATCGGCTGAAAGTGTACCGACCCC
>CAYYJX010000170.1:0-3474 GCA_964471545.1 uncultured Fimbriimonas sp.
ACGTTTCTAAGGGTTAACAACGCCGATACAACCTGAAGACCCCGGTCGGTCATCACGTACTCCGTGTGCGGAGATTGTTCGGTACCGATCACCCTGCGCTGGATCAAACCGAATCGCTCAAGCTTGTGCAGGCGCTGGTACATCACCTTCGGGGTGAGCCCATCGAGCGATCGTTGGATCTGGCTTGGCCGAAGGTGGCCAACGCTAATCGCGTCGAGAACGCCCAAAGACCATTTGCATCGCAGAAGGTCGGTGATTCGGTGGAACGCCTCCTCTTGGGTGATCGACTCGTTCATTGAGGATCATTTTGGGCAAAGCACGGGCAGATAGCCTGCTTACTTTTTGGAAAGCGTCTTTCTTAGGCTCCGGCCATGAATTCAGCATTTTGACGTGAAGGTAACAATCATCGCGACGCTGTTCGCGCTAACGCTTGGCACTGCCTTCGGGAAGCCGATCATGTCTCACCCCCAAACAACCTCTATCCCTGGCTACACGCACGGTAGCCACAACCTGCCAAAGGCCCCGCTTTCTCTGGACGAGCTGAACAAGCTCCGCAAGGCGCTTCTGCTCACCGAAGAAGACGTGCAAGCGCTGCGGGCTTCGAAAGAGATCCTTGCACCCCAAGTAGACGCCATCCTGGATGTTTGGTACGGCTTTGTGGGCGGCAACGACTTCCTGGCGTTCTTCTTTAGCAAGCCAAATGGAAAGGACTTGGTGCCCGAATACCTTGCCGCAGTTAAAAAGCGCTTTGGTCAATGGATTCTGGATACCGCCGACGCCAAGTTCGACCAGGCATGGCTGGACTACCAGTTCGAGATCGGACGTCGCCACCACAAGTCGGGCAAGAACAAGACCGACGGTGTTTCCAGCGTGCCGCAGGTGAATCTGCGATACCTTTCCGCACTCACCATTCCGATCACCACCACCCTGAAGCCCTTCTTGGCGAAGACTGGACTTCCTGCCGCCGAAGTGGAAAAGATGCACGCCGCTTGGGTGAAAACGGTTCTGCTTCAAACCATTCTTTGGAGCTACCCGTACACGAAAGACGGCGAATTCTAGGCCGTGCGATCGCCCCATTTTTATGGGGCGATGCCCTCTCCCAATGGCGCTACACCTCGATCGCCAAGACTCTCGGAGACGGCGTTGCCGTCTCCGGAAGTTCAAACCGGAAACCGAGGCCAACAGGCGACCATTCAAGGTCCGAATCACTGCCCAGCAACCGCACCGATTTCGGTGCAAACGAGCGAATGACGTCTACCGACTCGTCCATCAAGAACGCGTACACCGTGGAGCCCTTCCGAGTGAATCGCACTTCCCCTTCCGCATAAGGGGCCACCGCGCGAGTCTCGAAAATGGCCTCGCCGTTCACCTGCATCCAGTCGCCGATCTCACGCAGTCGTTCCAGCGCCACGGGCGGAAACTCGCCTTCCGGCGTGGGTCCGATACCGAGCAGCAAGTTGCCACCTTTCGAGACGATCTCGATGAGGATCCGAAGCAGTTCCGAGGTGGGTTTGAACACCTCGTTCTCTTCGTACTTCCAGCTGGTGCCCATGCACAAACAGCTCTCCCAGGGTTCGGCAAGCGGTTCGGGCGGGATTTGGTGTTCGGGGGTGACGAAGTCTTCATAAGCATCGCCCACGGTGCGATTCGCGACGATCAAGCCGGGTTGAAGCTCGCGCGCCATGGCGATCATGCCATCCATGTCTAGGTCTTCTCCGCGCTCTTTCTTCACCCAACCCGCATCCAGCCACAAGATGTCGATCTTGCCGTAGTCGGTCATCAGCTCGCGAATCTGACTGTGCGTGAACTGCACAAAGGTGTCCCAATCGGGAGTGCCCACGGTGTTGGCTTGCCGAGTGGTGACGGGTCTTTCCGGCGACCAATAGAAGCCCGACTTCCAATCGGCTTTGCTGAAGTAAGCCGAGATGCCCATGCCTCGACTCTGGAAGGCGTCGCAGAGACCTTTGAAAACGTCGGCTCGGGGATCATCGCGAAAAGGGCTGTCTGGTCCCGCGATGCTGTAATCCGTGGTGGCGGTATCCCACATGCAGAAGCCGTCGTGATGCTTGGTCGTCATTGCCACATAGCGGACTCCGGCGTACGCAGCGGCCTCGGCCCAAAGGTCGGGGTTGTACTTCACGGGATTGAACGTTTGGTTCAACGCCCAGTAGTCTTTTTGGAACCGTTCTAGGTCTTTGCCGCGCTCGGTCCAGCACTTCATGTTGTCGTTTCGCGCCCAATCGTCTCCGGGAGAAAGCGGCCAGCTTTCGCAGCAATCCCACTGCGCGTACGGTCCCCAGTGCAGGATAAGGCCGAACTTTTGATCTTGGAACCATTCCAGCCGCTGCTTCAACCACTCGGGCTTTTCTTGAAGCGGGCCGGTGGTGTAGTTAATAACGTCTTCCCGAATATCCATTTCTCGCTCAATAGAAGGCAAAGGAGCCTGAAGTATAGGTCTACGATGCCTGGAGGTTGTGTCGCAGAAAGGTGTAGCCTCCCACTATGCTTTCCGGTCTGGTCATCCTTGCGCTCTCGCATTCTCTGGTTCAAGAGACTGTGACACCCATCGAGGTTTTGCCAAGCGAGACCGATCCGGCGATCAAAGCGTTCAACTTTCCGCACCTGGTGTATCTCAACCCCACCGCCAAGAAGCGGAACAAGCTGGTGATCTTCTTGCCCGGCACCAACGGCAAGCCGGGCGGCACCGACGCCTTTTGCCAAACCGCCGCCGATCTTGGTTATGACGTTTTAGCCCTGGCGTACCCCACCGATACCCCGCCACCAAGGTTCGCGGAAGCACCGACCCGGACGCGTTCGAGAAGTTTCGGCGTGAGATCATCGAGGGCAAGGACCTGTCGCCGGATATCGAGGTCTCTCGGGTGGATTCGATCGAGAATCGGCTAATCAAGGCGATTCGATTTTTAGAGCGAACCCGTCCAACCGAATCTTGGAAGCAATATCTCAACGAGAACGGCGAGATTCGGTGGGAAAACATCGTGCCCACCGGACACTCGCAAGGCGGAGGTCATGCGTGGCTGCTGGGCATTCTGCACCGCTGTGAAAGGGTGGTTGCCACCGGCGCGCCCAAAGACTTTTCGAGAGCCACTAATCGCCCGGCGGCGTGGTACCGCAAGCCCGCCACCCCGATCTCCCTCTTCTTTGCGTTCAATCATGAACTGGATAAGCAGGGATGCGACTATCAGGAGCAACTGCTGAACTTTCAGGCGTTTGGTCTGCCTGCAACGGGCGCGCACGTGAAGGTGGACGGACTCAAGCCACCGTTTAATCGGTCGCGAATGCTGTTCACCAACTTCGAGGGCTCACCTACTCAGTCTCAGCAGGCGCACTCCACCGTGATCAGCGATCGCATCACCCCCAAGGACGGCAGCGGCAAGCCCGTGTTTCGGTCGGTGTGGGAGTACATGTTCACCGAGCCAGGATTGTAAACGCGCCCACTTCCGAGAGGCGCTGTGC
>CAYYJX010000171.1:0-3434 GCA_964471545.1 uncultured Fimbriimonas sp.
CCTGATGAAGAAGATTAGGTTCCGGATGGGGTCATTTCCGGAGACCACCCCGTCGCTCCGCGCCACCCCTCCGTAGAGGGGAATTAGGCTGGTTCCTCGTTCCACCTACCCAGCCGCAGACGGCTGGATCGGCAACCGTCGTCGACCCGATTTCGCCCCGCCGGAAGGCGGCGGCGCGGGGGCGGATTGCTCCACCGGCGTCCACCCCAAAATCCGCAATCGAGTCTCCTCGGAAAGGCCGTGAACCTGCATCAACCCCACCCGAATGCCGCCGCCCGGAACCCCGATCTTCGGGTCTTGTTCCGAAACCACATCCTCCACCGTAAACGCCTCGGCGCTCACGTTCACATCGGGCGGCAGAATGCGCACCCCTCTTCCCCGAGCCTCGTTCACCAACGTACACGGTCCGTAGTAGCCCGCCGGTTGCGCGCTTAGCAGCGCCGAAAAGTATTCGGCGGGAAAGTTCTGCTGACAGTAAATGGACCGTATCGAGATCTCCGCAAACGCCAGCGCGTGGCCCTGAGCGAAGCCGTACCCTTTGAACCCCGCCACCAGATCGAACACCTCCTCCGCCACCGACTGCGAATATCCCTGATCCAGAATCCGCTGAATCAGCATCTCTCGAATCTGCTTGCCGTAATCCTCGCGTCGACGCTTGTGAATGGCGTCTCGAATGTCTTCTGCCTGACCAGACGTGTAGCCCCCAAACGTTTGCAGCAGCTGATCGATCTGTTCTTGAAACACCACAATGCCGTAGGTGTTGCCCAAGATGTTCTCCATCTCTGGGTGAGAGAACGCGTACGGCTTTTCTCCCCGGCGCCGAGCGATGAGTTCGTTGATCTTCACCGCGCCGCCCACACCGGGTCGAATGCCCGCCTGCACCAAACTGGCGTCGTCTAAGTTGTTGGTCCGCACCCGAATATGCGCCTGACGCATGGCGGGCGACGCCGATTGCGGAATGCCGATGAGCTCGCCGCTGCGCATGGCGCGGTACGTTTCCGGATCGTCCACCGGCACCCGTTCCACGCTGAAATCCAGCCTGGAAGAGCGCACCCTTGCCTCGGTGCCCGCCAGCACGTCTTGACCGCGCAAACACAAAATGTCGAACTTATCAAAGCAGTGTTTGGCGGTGCGTTTATCCCATTGAATGATGCGCAAATGCTCTTCTTCCAACCCCGGCGAGGCGCTCCATTGCAGGGGGACCGTGTCCATGAGCGGGGTGGAAGAAACCACCACGCCGGAAGAGTGGCACCGCATGTTTCGGGGTAGGTCCATCAGCCGTTCGGCAAGTCGAAACACCCATCGAAACCGCTCGCGATCGATGCCGGCGGCACGAAGCTCGGGCTTCTTTTCTAGGGCGGCTTCTATTTGGTCGGGGGCGACTCCGCCATGCATGCGCTTGGCAAGAAAGCTCACCGCTTCATCGGAAAGACCCATCGCCTTGCCCACCTCTCGCACAATGCCTCGCGAGCAGTAGGCGCCCACCGCGGCAACGGTCGCCACATGATCGATGCCGTACTTGCGGGTGATGTAGTTGCGCACGTCGTCTCGACGCCTCGCCTCGAAGTCGATGTCGATATCCGGGCGTTTGCTGCCGTCATCGGGGAGAAACCGATCGAAATGGAGTCGGTGCCGAATGGCATCTATCCGCGAAAAGCCGAGCACGTAAGAGACGGCCGCATCCACCACGCTGCCTCTGCCGGAGAGCTGAATCCCCTGCTCGCGAGACCACCGGCAAAAGTCGTTCGCCACCAAAAAGTGCCTCGAAAATCCGAGCGTGGTGATGCGCTGCAGTTCGTACTCCAGTCGCCTTTCTATGGCGCGGGTGAACTTGGGATAGCACAGCCGGGCGTTCATCCAAACGATCTCGCGCAGCACATGATCGTCGTCGTCATGAATGCGGGGCAGCTCGGTTCGGCCCGGTAGAACGTGGTCTTCCACCAGATCTGCCACCCGCAGCGTGTGGGTCAGTAGCTCGGGTTTATCGGCAAAGCGAGCCGCTTTTTCTTGGGCGGAAAGATAGTAGCGTTCGGCGTTGAGCGCCCTTGCGGGGGGTTCGGAAACCTGGGGCTGAGTCTCGTGTCGACGCGGTTTTCTGCCCACCACATCGTCTACCAAGCACAGGGTTTCGGCGCAGATCAGAATGTCTTGCGCGGGGAAATGGTCGGGCACGGCATGGGTGAGCGCACCGCCCGCGCAGGCGATCACCCCTTCGGAGGCGGCAAGATCCAGCAGCCTAGGCTCCACCGATTTCTCCCACGGCATGTAGCTGCGCTCGACCTCTACAAACACGCGCGATCGACCGTACAGCGCCACCAGTCTTTGCAGCATGTGTTGAGCCAGGGTGTTGTCGCGACGAATGAGGGCGCGGTTGATGGGGCCCAGGTCGCCACCGGTTAGGCAGATCAGCCCTTCGGAATGTCGTTCCAAGCGCTCCCAGTTTGCCAAAGGGTGCCCGCGCGGTTCGGCAAGATGGCACTCGGTGATCAGTCTGCTGAGCGACCTGTATCCGGCGGAATTCTGCGCGATAAGTACAAGTTCTCCGCCAAAATCCATCTCAAAACTCGCACCTATCAGCGCTTTCACGCCGTGCCTTTTGCACCCTTTGGCAAACTCAAAAGCCCCGGTGAGCGAGAACGGATCGGCGAGAGTGGCGAACCGTGCGCCCGCCTTTTCTGCCAGCGGACCGATCTCTTCCGCAAGCACGGTGCACCTGCCGAACGCGTACCCAGAAAGGCAGTGGAGCAGGCCGTAATCCACCGCTTGTCCCCGAAGTGTGGATAACTTTGATTCGTAGAACCTATCGTTAAGCTCGGCGACCTGCTTGGCGGCAACCCTTAGCTTGGCCTCGTGTCTGGGGGATGCGTAGATGCGCTCGTGAGCCCCTTCTTGGGCTCTTTCATGGGCTCTTTCTTGGGCTTGCTCTTCGTAGTATTCGGGCGAGAACTTGCCGCACGCGGCAGAGACCTTCTCGTCTCTGATCTTGCGGGCTTTGCCTACTTCGTTTTGGGGTCCCGGCTGTTGGGTTGGTAGCGTGAGGTCGACCGGCCCCACCTGCTCCACCGGGGTGGCGTTGCCCAGCACGCCGGAGTCTCGGTTTTTGCGCACGCGCAGCACATAGTCCTCGGTGTGATCCTCCTCAAAAGGCTTGGGGGTGCCTTCTATGGCAGCGGTGAGTGGAGGCAGAGTGCGCTCTTGTTCGCGGCGAATGCCCTTGGGGTCGATGTACTGCACGAACTCGCGCGGGGGCTCGCCGAGCCACCATTCGCCCGCTTCTCGCCAATGCGCCAACACCTCGTTCTGCGTTTCCGGGTTCTGTGATTTCGGGTTCTGCGTTTCCGGGTGAGGTGGTTCTGGGTCGGGTTTTCGGGAGTTCATGCCGATCTAGAAATAGTATATCTTTGTCTACTATTTTGGAGTATCGGTTTTGATGG
>CAYYJX010000172.1:0-3405 GCA_964471545.1 uncultured Fimbriimonas sp.
TCCGTTCCGAACCGTTGTGGATTCAGGCAGGCAGAAGCGGTGCCCGGATTTGCTCTCCCCAATGACGGGCGGAAGAGAGAGCTTCTTCACCGACCGTGATGCGGGTTCGTACAAGAAGGCGTGGTATCGCCAGCCGTCGGATTTTCCGAAGGAGTACTTCCCATAGAGCTTCGTCCCGACCCTCGCCGTAAACAGTGCGATCCTTGGGTTCCCGAGCTGCTCCGATAGATCGAAAAGCTTCCCTTCCACTCCATGAAACAGCCTTTTGTGGCACCTCTCCGGGTGATCGCACTCACGCGAGAAGACCAGCTCGTCTTGGCCCAGCAAGCGGTGGTAGTCAAAGTTTGGATACTCAACGGTTGGCGGAATCACCCAGTCCTCCGATGCATCGAGCTGATCGGTGGAAAACGTTTGAAGCCGGAGCGGTCCCTTCCCCTTACGGTCATAAAGGAGTTGCTGGGGACCTAAGCGATCCTCAAGCTGAGTCAGCTCGAGTCGGTATCGCCCTTTTTGCAGTTGCTCGATCTGCTTAAGCAGCACGCCTTGCTCGCCCTTGACGATGAAATAGGCGGTTTGGTCACTCAAGAGTCGATGCTCAATGACTTCCGACTTACGGATGCCCACCACCGTTTGGATGACGGGTTCGCCTCCTAGCGAGGCGCTTGTCCTCTCAACAGATTCAATTTCGACTTCACTTGAGCCGAGCAACTGGGTACCTGCATTGCGAGCCGTCGCGATGGCCCAGAGCCCCGCCACAGCCAAGGTGCCGATCGTGCCGAAAACAAGGCTTTTCACGCGCGGTCTTGGGACAGCCGGTTCTCTGCGTTCCGCCTCAACCGGAACCGATGTTGACGGGATCGGGACACTCGGAATGGAAAGCGCAGGAAGGCCAACAAGCCCGAATCGGTCGATCCAAGCGTTTTCAAAGTTCAGCAAGGCTTCGTTCGCCTCTTCTAACCGATTGGCTGTCGCAAGGAGGTTGATCCAGTGTTGGGCAAGAACAGGCGATTCGGGATGAAACACCACCGCTTGGCGAAGTGTTTCCCTCTGGGCCATCGGCGGTAACTCTGGAATGATTGTGGCTAGTTCTGCCGCGACCTCATCGGCGTACGAGCGCCAGCGGTCCGCACTCCATCCATCGCAGATTGGACCCAGCAAAGCCTGAGCGCGCTGAAGGTTCGGGAGTGGTCGAGCGATCTCGATGTCGGTTTGGACTTCTGCCTCCAAGCGGAGCCGAACTTGTCCGAAATCCGCAATCGCCAGGAATCCTGCGGCGTCCAATTGGTTCCGTAGGGCCGTGAGCGCCTGACGAAGCTGCGCCCGAGCATTTGCTGGTTCGAGCTGCCCCCAAAGTAGAGGGGCGATTTCTTCTCTTGAAATCCCAGCGGAGCCACGACTCGCGATGACTGCGAAACACTCCGCAGCCACACGCGGCTGGAAGGACAGGTCGCGATCGTCGATGCTGAACCGCGGCTCTCCTACCAAACGTAACCGTACAACCATCGCTTGTTTTTCCGTTGAAATGATTCTATCGCCGAACTTTGGTCTAACACCGGTCTGAACCGTTTGCTTGGTGTTTGAGGGCAATCAAACAACAGTTCAGGTTCTGTCCGATTGGCATGTTGTCCATATTTGTTCGATTTTTGTTCGATTTAGCAACACTCTCCTTTATAGTTGAAGGGGAGGCTTTATGCGCCATCGCACGCCTCGGGAGAGCATTATGTTTCTGGCAACCATGTCCTTTGTCTTGGGGTGCCTGCCCCAGCAGACTCCGTCCACCGAGGTTGTCGTCTCGCCGAATGTGTTGCGGCCGGCTGCCAAGGTTCCCCCGATTGGAGCGAACAACTGGGGTCGGATTGGAGCGGTGGAATACGCCGCCAACAACTTTGTTCAAAACTCCGGTAACGAACCGATTCATTGGCGCAATCTGCACCGCGTCACCGCAACCGGGGCAGGACCGAACGGGACTCAGTGGTTCGAGATCGATGGCGGCGGCGTGAGTTGGTTCGACCTTTGGGGATCGGGGTTCTTGAGCGGCGCGAGCCTGCGGGTGTACCGATTAGTGGATAGCGCCGGGAGTCCGATGCCTGATACCGGTGGCAGCCCCGATTCGTCAAAGGGCGCCAACGTCTCACCCGTCGGATCGACGTACGTTCTGAAGCCAGGTGAAGCGGGATTCGCTGATGGCGGTTGGGTCGCTAATCGCTACGTTCCGGTGCGGGGCAACACCGTGCGTGGATCGACGGACGTAGTTGATATCGCCGGTTTGGAGCCGGGGCGAGCTTACTGGTACCAGGTGCAGACCATTACCCATAAAGGAGACGCAGCCGGGATTAGCGCGGAGGTCACTAGCAAGGTCGGCACCTCCGATATAGGGCCAATTCTGGGGATGATGCCCAATGACAACGGCATCCCTCTGAAGAATGGTCAAGATATCTGGTGGCAGCCGGAGGTCTTCGGTGGCACTCCGCCTTACCGATTCTCGGCAACAAGCCCCTTGCCGAGCGGCCTTCAACGCAACGCCGGAACGGGTCAGCTCTCTGGGCAACCCCAAGGCGTCACGGAGTCCACCGCCGTGACCTTAAAGGTCACCGACTCGGCCGGCAAGTCCTTTACAAGAACTTACGGCATCCAGCCGGCGGTCACCCGTCAGGTGCCGCTCTCGGCTCCCACCGGCGTAAAGGCGATTCCGTACGGCAAGGGAATCAGGCTCACTTGGAATCCCGTGAAGGATGCGGCGGGGTACAGAATCTTGCGATCCACTGCCCCGGCTTCAGCTCAGGAGAACCGAGTTTACGTGCCCAGTGGCGCACCCAAGCTTCGCAAGTGGGACTACGTGGTGGTGGAAAAAGAGTGGCAGAACTTCCCCGTTTCCACCGTTAACGCTCGCGTACGCGGCATCGGAAACCCCATCGATCGCCCGAATATGTCTTGGCGATCTGAGCCTGCGACCATCAAACAGAGCTTTGCCTCGCACGGCACCGAATTGCCAGCCGACATGGTGGACCCGGGCAAGTCTTGCCTGCAAATTCAGCCAGACCCGCGCGTGCAGGGAGTTCAGAACATCCACCAATTCACCATGATTGCGCCGGACATTGCCGGAGAAGGGCTTTGGTACGGTCAATTGGAACCCGGCAAGCGGTATCGCGCCGAGTTCTGGCTGCGGCAAGAGGGACTTGGCAACGGCGGTAAGGTCACTTTCTCCTTCGGGAACGGTTATCCGGGCTTGAGGTCGGAGTGGCTAGTGTCTGGTAAGTGGCAACGGTTCACGTACGACTTCACCGCACCGGAAAGGCCGAAGAACGTTTGGCACTTTGGACAGCGACTCGAATTTTCCGCGCCGGGCACCCTATGGATGGACAACGCGCGGGTGTTTCGGGTGGACGATCCATCCGAGCTGACCAA
>CAYYJX010000173.1:0-3271 GCA_964471545.1 uncultured Fimbriimonas sp.
AAAGCGGTCCACCCGCGAATCCGAGCTTAAAGGTTGAACCGCCGGGAAGCGGGATGGGGACTTCTCCCAGAAGCAAGCCCAGGGCAAGACCGAGGCAGAGGGTGAGAAGGTCGCTCTCTGTAAGAGACCGATAACGGTCGCCAAAGAATCGAGATACCTTTGCCTGATCCTCGTGGGCGGCGAGGACCCGTACCCGATCACCGAGTTGGAGAATGGTTTTGCCGGAAGGCAAGAACTCGACATCGCCTCGGCGAACCCGTGTTACCACCGCTCCGAGCTTGTTGGGCAGATCCAACTCTCCCAACGTCTTTCCAGCGATCTCCTCGTTCGAGACGAACACCCGTCGATAGTCGACTTGTTGCCGATCTCGCTCGATGTGAAGGTCGCTACGATCGCCCATTTTGGTGATGACACTCGAGATCACGCTCGCTGGGCCAACCACCGTGACAAGGTCGTACAACTGAAAGACGGTGTCGCCGGAAGCGATATCGGTGGTGCCGTCGCGTTGGAAACGCCCGAACGTGAAACCGGGCTCCATCGTGGTAACCAATTCTCGTACTGGGATGCCGGTGACCGCAGGATTGGTGATGAAGACCGTTTCCACGCCAAGCTTTTGGTCGAGGGTTCGGAACTCGGCGATGGTCTCCGCCTCCTCCTTTAGGTTCACCTTGAACAACTTCTTGCTGAAGCTTAGCCAGAAGAGAGGGATGAAGGCACCGAGCGGGTACGCAATGGCGTAAGCCACCACCAAAAGACCCTCTTCCGAAGCGGGCAGGTTGGAATCTTTGGCGCTCTGCACCACGCCCGCCAGCGCCGGAGTGCTGTTCATCGCACCGCAGAACATGGTGGCAATCTGCCTGGGGGCAACCCCCAACGCTTTGCCTAGCAGCAACGCGATGGTGGCGCCGGAGATAAGAGCCAAGACTGCCAGTCCCGTCTGTCGGAGCCCCTTTTTATTGAGGGAGTTAAAGAATCCCTGGGCGCTTGAGAGTCCGACGCAGAAGATGAACAGCGCGAGACCGAGGAGGTAGAAATCGTCGGGGACCTTCAGTCGGTGATCCAGGGCTCCCAATGCGATCCCGACAAAGACGACCATGGCGACGCCCAAGCCCACCCCGCCGATCTTGATGCGACCCAGCGGCAGGCCGATCGCGGCGGTGAGGAACAAGACCACCAGGTGGTTCTTGCTTAGGACTTCCATCAACTGTTCCATGTTCGTTCTCTTCGGTTCTCCGACCGTAACGCGGGTGTACGGACAACCTTAACTTGTCGCCTTGGGAACCGCTAGGGCTTCGTTGTCTCTCGATCTCTGGCGACCTCCGTCTTCGTTGATGGACGCACCTTTAGAGTAGTTGGTGCCAAGGGGAGCTATGCGTGAAACCTTCGGCGTCCAACAAAGTAGGGACTCAGAAATCTCCAACTCTGGAGCCGGCAACCCCATGTAACCGCACAACCCGGGAATCGTCTATGCCGGTAACACGTACAATGGATGGGTCTTCTAAGGACACCAGAGCCTATGCTGCTTTCTGCAACCGCTACCGCCCTCACGCTTGCGCTTCAAACCACGCTGTTCTCGCATCGAGTGCCCAACGTGCCCGTGCCGCCGAAGGGTGCCGATATCCTTGCCGTTGTCGGCGATGTCGCGATTAGGGCTTCTGATGTAGAGGGATTCCTGTGGGAGGCTCGTGGAGATGAAGTTCTCGAACAGCTCATGACCTTCCAGATCGTCAAAGCGGAAGCCGACCGGGAAGGCATTCTGGTCACTGATCAGCAGGTGAACGAAGAAGTGCTGAAGAAGCTGAAGGACATTGAGGCGATGCTTCCGGTGGGCACCAACCCGCGCGACTACCTTCAGTATCAGCAGGGACTTGGTCCGAGCCGATTGTATTTGGGTTCGAAGACCGACCTCTTGATGACCAAACTCGCGGAGAAGCGATTCCGCCCCGAGCGGTACCTCAAGGTCTCGATGTTTCAGATTGTGCCGCTGAGCAACACCAATGCCGATGTAGACGTGGCAAAGCGAAAGATCACCGCGGCAAGAGATCGGATTGCCAAGGGCGAGGATTGGGCGAAGGTCTTTAAAGAAACGATCACCGATCCTCAGGCGCCAAAGGATGGATCCATGGGCTGGGTCAATATCGATCTCTTCCCGCCGATCGTTCGAACCGAGATTTTGAATCTGAAGACAGGCGACATCAGCACAGTGAGCCAGACCGAGGACGGCATTCAGTTCTTCCGCTTAGACGGAGTGGGGTCGGAGGCAAAGGACCAAGCACTGGATGACATGAAGACCCAGGTGATGCCCTTGTTCCGCCAGCAACTGTTTAACGAACTGCGATCGAAGGCAAAGCTAGAGAAGAAGTTCGGCTACCGCCCGCCTGCGCCCGCTCCGCAACGGCCGCCGGGTGGCTAGATCCGACCCTGGTCGGCTGGTCGACCCTAGACAAAAAGAAAGACCCTAGGGAATCCCTAGGGTCTTTCTTTTGTTCAAACTGTTTTGCCGGAAAGGCTTACTCTTCGGTCTTGGTCTCTTCGACCTTCTTCGCCGGAGCCTTCTTAGCAGGAGCCTTGGCAGCCTTGGTGGTCTTCTTGTCGCCCTTGTTGGCCTTCAAGTCTTTGATGATTTCCTTGACTCGCTGCTCTTTTCGGTGGCGGCGCGAGCGGAGTTCTCGGTTTCGAATTCGCATCCTTCGTTCCTCTGAATCTTCAAGGATACCCAAACTTCGCGAGACGATCCACAACCGGTATTCGATTCAATCTCGTTCAAAGTTTGGAAAAGGCCCAGAAAGTCCGTTTTTTGCGCACCCGATCCTCAGAATTCGCGTTAAGTTGAGTTAGGAGAGCCGTAAAAGGCAAACCCAAAATGGAGCCAAATTCCAACGCCGCTCATCCGCAAGGGAGCTATCCCCTGCTGGAAGGCATCGCTCAACCAAGCGACCTGCACAAACTGGACGTCAAGCAGCTGAAAGAGGTGGCGACCGAGGTCCGCCGAGCCATCTTAGAGAAAGTGAGCCAAACGGGCGGGCACTTCAGCTCGAACTTGGGCACGGTGGAGCTGACCGTGGCAATGTACGCCGCCTATTCGCTCCCGCCCGACAAGGTGGTTTGGGACACCGGACACCAGGCGTATCCCCATAAGCTCCTCACCGGACGAATAAACCGATTTGACACCCTGCGGAAGCATCGCGGACTCCGTGGATTCCTTTCTCGCGACGAGCACGAACTCGACGCTTTCGGTGCGGGTCATGCCGGAACCGCTGTTTCCGCCGCG
>CAYYJX010000174.1:0-3193 GCA_964471545.1 uncultured Fimbriimonas sp.
CCGCCGACCTGCAACGCACCACCATGATGCAGGCACCGTCGCAAGGCTTGTCGGTCCAGGTCACCGCTTCCAGAGACGTGAGCATGGCGAACGGACCCGCTCGCGAGCAGTTCTTGATCGAGCTTTCGGCCGGGCTGGGGGCATCCATTCCGGGTTACGGTGGCATGGCGTCTTCGGGTCGAACCCCCATGAACCTTTGCCTCGTCATCGACCGGTCCGGATCGATGGAAGGGCCTCCGCTGGAGTACGTGAAGCAGGCCTGCCACTACGTGGTGGACATGCTCACCCCCAACGACGTGCTGAGCATTGTGACCTTTGAAGAGGTGGTGGAAGTGCTGATGCCGCCTCAGCGAGTGACCAACAAGGAGCTCATTAAGCAGGGCGTTTCTCGGCTGGTGCCGGGCAACACCACCAACCTGTACGACGGTCTTTCTTTGGGCGTACAACAGCTCCTGCAGACTCAAGACGCGGCTCGCGCCACGCGTATGATCGTGCGCACCGATGGCGACCCGACCGCAGGAATTAAAGACTTCAGTGCGCTGGTGAACCACGCCGGCGAGGTGAAGAATCGCGGCATTTCTGCCACGTTCCTCGGCTTCGGTCCGGATTACAACGAGGAGCTCCTGGCAGGAATGGCGAAGCGCGCCGGAGGAAGCTACTACTACATCCCTCAGCCGCAGATGATCCCCGAGGTGTTCCGCAGCGAGCTGGAGAAGCTGATGACGACGGTCGCCCGAAACCTGGTGCTGGAAGTGAAGCTTTCTCGGTGGGTTTCCATGCGATCGCCCCAGACCGTTCCGCAAGGTACGGTCACCATTCCCCTTGCCGATATGGAGCGCGGCACCACTCTTCAGCAGGTGCTCGACTTGGAGTTTGGCAACCACCCGCTGGGGTGGTATCGGGTGGCGGCAGGCAAGCTGATTTACGAAGATTTGGAGTCGGGTTCTACCAAAACGGTGGACATCGACATGGTGATGGAGTTCACCGCCGACTCGGCTCGATACAGCGTGCCGCCGAACCCCAAGGTGTCGCAGGCATATCAGGTCGCGGCGGCTTCTAAGGTCGTGGAGAAGACGGTCATGGGTCTCAAGACGGGTGTGCTCACCGCCATGGGCGCCATTCAGGAACTGCAGAAGACCCAGATGCTGCTGGTGAGCGAGGGTCGAACCGCCGAAGCCCAAGAGGTGACCATGGCGTTGCGAGCCCTGCAATCGGGAGACACGGGTCAGGCCGAAAAGACCTTGATGGGCACCGCGCTGCACCTAGAGCAGGGCAAGAAGAACACTTAAACCGCTTAAGCGATGTTTCGCTCGGCGCCTTCCACCGGAATGAGTTTTCCGGATCGGACGTCGTAGATGAACCCTCGCACCGGGATGGTGTTCGGCACCAGCGGGTGGTTGGCGATTCGGTTGACGTCCTCGATGACCGCCAGTTGGGGGTCGCGGATGGTGAGGAAGTTCACGTATCGTCCCTCGATGGAGCCGGGTCCCGTGCCGACGTCGACAAAGCCATTCTCCGTAAGTTGAGCCGTCTCCAAGCTGCTCTCTAAGAGGCCTGCCATGACCTCGTTGGTAAAGAACTGCATGCCGCAATCGGTGTGGTGGATCACAAAGAACTCGCGCGTGCCGAGCAGCTTGTAGGAGATCACGAGGCTGCGAATGGCGTCGTCGCTGGCTCGACCGCCGGCGTTGCGAATGACGTGCGCGTCGCCTTCTGCGAGTCCGGCGTACTTGGCAGGGTCTAGCCGAGCGTCCATGCAGGTGAGGATCGCGAATCGGCGGGCGGGAGGCAGTGCCAGATTGGCACGATCGCCGAACTCTGCCGCGTAGGCCGAGTTGGCATCGAGAATTTCAGGAAGCACGGATGTCGACATCGCTTGTTCCTGCGCCCGCGCGCGGCGCTTCGTTCCGGGGGCGGAGAACTTCCGATGAATGTTAGTTTGAGTGCGCCTTTGGGGCTAAGAATCGTTCTGTAAGCGGGCTTTGTTAACCTTCTCGCAGCGTCGTTGGTTTGCAGGACGATCGTGCTTTACGAGGGGTGAATGGGGGCGTTTGGCGGTCACAATAACAACGTCATGGCAGAGAAGTTGAACGTTCTGATTTGGGATGAGAACCCGGGGCACCGCTCGATGGAGATCTATCCGGTGGGTCTGCGCGAGGCGATTGCCGAGGGCCTGCGCGGTTTGGACACGGCAGGTGAATTAGAGGTCAAAACCGCTCACTTGGACGAAGAAGAGCAGGGCGTTCCGCAATCGCTGCTGGAATGGGCCGACGTTCTGATTTGGTGGGGTCACGCTCGCCACGGCGAAGTGAACGACGAGCTTGCCGAGCGCGTGAAGGCTCGGGCGCACAAGGACGGCATGGGCTTTATCTGCCTGCACTCCGGTCACTATTCCAAAACCTTTAAAGCGGTTTTGGGCACCACGGGTCATCTGAAAGGCGGCTGGCGAGAGTCGAACGACTCGGAGACGATTCGGGTGTGCGCTCCTTGGCACCCGATCTGCGAAGGCGTTTCCGACTTTGTGATCGAAGCGGAAGAGATGTACGGCGCGCCGTTCGAAACGCCGGCTCCGCTGATGAACATCTTCCAGTCGCGCTTCTCCATTGATGGCGCCACCTTCCCGTCGGGCATGATCTGGACCGTGGGCGAGGGAATCGACCCCGAGTTTTCTTCGGGTCCGGGGAACGGCGTTCACCAGGGTCATGGCGTGGGTCGAGTGTTCTACTTCCGCCCGGGTCACGAGACGTATCCGACGTATTTGAACGCGGATGTTCGGAAGGTGATCTTCAACGCGGTGCGTTGGGCGGGCAAGAAGACATCGGTGCTGGGCGAGTAGGGTCGCGTTTTGCGGCGGGAGGGGTTATTGAATCCCTCCCCCATCCTCGGGAGAGGGTTTTTCCGTAGAACACCCGGTCACTTGGTTTGCTCAGGACCAGGAGTCTTGCCACGGCTCCGCCGTTCGGGACATAGCGGTTGATTCTTACCCCAGGGTTATCACCCTGGGCTGCGATGCCGGTCGCGGCTCCGCCGCTTTTGGTTGGGTTGCCGCGAAGGAATCTTCGGACTTTAGAAAGATCCGGAGACCACCCCGTCGCTTCGCACCACCCCTCCAGTGCCTGCCCCGATCAATCGGGGAGAGGAATATGAGTCGCCCGCTTACCAGCGAATGAGGTTGGCGCCCCAAACGAGACCC
>CAYYJX010000175.1:0-3077 GCA_964471545.1 uncultured Fimbriimonas sp.
AAGGCGATTCTCCAACGTGATCAAGCGGGGATTCAGAAAGCGAAACGGTGTTCATGTGAGGTCAAAAGCCGCGTGACAGACCTCATCGTCGCACCCACATTCTCATTACGCCCCAGGGGGCGGCGGCATTTCAACCCGGTAATCGAGCCCTTAACCCCGAACCGCGTCCATGACCCGCTCCGCAATGGCGGCCGATCCGAACGGAGGCATGAGATACAGACCCTGTGCGATCTTGCGAATCTCCGCCGACAGCTTCTGGCCCTCTTCGATTCCGATCTCCAGCGCGGTGGCCTCATCGGCGGCGTTCGCCATCTTCTCTCTTAGGTGGTCGGGTACGGAAACGCCGGGGACCTCGTTGTGCATGAACTCGGCGTGCCGAGAAGACTTGAGCGGGAGAACGCCCACCAAAACCGGAACGTCCAGCTTGGCGCAGGCTTCCACCGCGCGATGCGCGACTGCGGCATCGAAGACGGGCTGGGTGTAAACCACTTGCGCGCCCGCATCGATCTTGCGCTTCAATCGATCGTCTTCCAGTTCCTGATCCAGCGCGTCTGGGTTGTACGCGCAACAAACGGTGAAGCCGCACTTCACGCCCACGCTGTATCCGGCTAGGTCGATACCTTCGTTGAACCTGCCGAGGATGCGGCACAGACCAATGGCGTCGATATCGAACACGGAGGTTGCGCTGGGGTAGTCGCCGATGTTGGCGGGGTCGCCGGTGACGGCAAGAATGTTTCGAATGCCCAGCGCGTGCCAGCCCAGGAGGTCGCTTTGAATGGCGAGCATGTTCCGGTCTCGGCAAGAGAAGTGCATGGTGACTTCAATGCCGGTGCGGGTTTGAATAAGGGTGCTCACCGCGGCTGGGTTCATGCGAAGACGCGCCCGAGCGCCATCGGAGATGTTGATGACGTCCGCGCCCGCGATCTTAAGCTGCTTGGCTCCGGCAAGGAGCTTTTCGATATTGAGTCCGCGGGGAACGTCCATTTCCACCGCCACCACAAACTTGCGACCGATCTTTTGCGCCAGTTCGCTGGGTTCGGTTTGAGCCAGCACCTTCTCGGTTTTCTCGGCGGCTTTGGCCCCGGTGCGCTTCTTGGGTTTGACTCCGGCATCCACCAGCTTTCTCAGTTCGGCAACGTGCTCGGGCAGGGTGCCGCAGCATCCGCCCACAATGCGAGCGCCTTCTTCAATGAGTCTTGCCGACGCTTTGGCAAAGTACTCGGGACTGGTGTCGTAGCAAATCTCGCCCTTCACCAACTGGGGCAAACCGGGGGTGGGGAAGGCGAGCACGGGCAGCGAGGTGCCCTCTGCCATCATGCGAACCAGATCCAGCATGCGCTGCGGACCCACGATGCAGTTGGCTCCAACCGCCGCGACTCCCAACTGGGCGAGCTCTTCGCTCACCCGAATCGGCAGACCCTCGGCGAGCATTTCGCCGTCTTCTATGTACGCCTTGGAGGCAAGGATAGGGAGGTCGGAGACGGATCGTACGGCCTCGATCGCCACCGCGATCTCGCCGAGATCGGAAAAGGTTTCCAGGATAAAGCCGTCCACTCCGCCTGCCACCAGCCCTTTGGCTTGCTCTTGAAAGGCTTCAAACGCTTGGGTTTTGGGAATGGGTCCGATGGGTTCTAGGTGCTTGCCCACGGGTCCAATCGCGCCCAGAACGTAGCGGGTGGTGCCGTCGTTGAGTTCGGCACCGGCTTTGTTCGCTAGCTCGGCTCCCGCCTTGTTGAGTTCAAAAACGGTGGCTTCTTCCGTGGCAATCTGCTTGGCTTCCAGCTTGAATCGGTTTGCCGAGTAGGTGTTGGTTTCAATGAAGTCCGAGCCTGCTTTCAGGTAGTCCAGGTGCACCTGCACCACCAGATCCGGTGCTTGCAGATTGGCTAGGTCGTACGGCTGTCGGTGGAATCCACGCGCCGCCAAACAGGTACCGTTGGCCCCATCGCCAAGCAAAACGCGATCTGGGGTCCCCAGAACCTCGGCTAACTTCACGGGGAGAGTTTACCGGGGGTTGATTGTCGCCTCGTGACGGTCGGAAGGACTCCTTGGTATTGCGGGGTCCACATTGGACTTATCGCCGGAAGATTGTTAGGTTTTTCAAACTTAGTCGCCCCGTAAAGATTCCAGTTGTCGGTCCGTGCCCTTTAGAACGCGCAAAGTTGCCTGGCGGATTTGTGGGAACGGGCCCGGTGTACAAGTTAGGCTGGAGGCGGAATTGTCTTTCTTTTGCATTTCCGGGATAGTCAATGAAAAGGTTACTGATCACTGCCGCTCTGGCAACCCTCACGGGATCCGCGTTCGCGGGCACGCTCTACACGATCGACGAGGCAACCGACACGCTTCAAACGATCGACCTCTCCACGAACACGTTCTCCAACGTCGGTTCGCTCGGGGTGGGCTTTAGCTTTGGCGACCTCGCTTACGATTCCTCTTCCGGCACCATGTTCATGGTCGATGGTCGGGGTGGTGGATTCAACAACCTCCACATCTCCCAGCTGTACTCGGTGAACCTCGCCACGGGCGCGGCAACGCTGATCGGTTCGACCGGTCAAACCGAAATGTTTGGCCTGACGTACAACCCATCCAACGGAAAGCTGTACGGCTCGCGATCGACCACCGGAACCGGTCTCTATGAGATCGACAAGACGACGGGCGCGGCTACCTTCTTAAGCAGCCAAACAAGCTTGGACGGCCTAACCTACGTTGGCTCCACCGGTCAGATGATTGGTTTCGAAGCAGGTAACAGCGATTTCTACGATCTTACAAACACATCCTCGGCGGGTGTCTTCTTAGGGGATGGCGGCTATCTCAACAATGGTGCCATCGCTTGGGATGCGGCGTCCGATCGAGTTCTTGCGATCGACTGGAGCGGGGGTTTCTACAGCTACTCGCCCAGTGACTTCAATTCGCGAACGACATTGGCAAGCAACCTCGGATCGAAGGATGGTCTCGCGTTTGCGACGGGCGTCGTTCCGGAGCCGGCGACCATGCTCACCCTTGGCGTAGGCCTTCTCGCTCTTCGACGCCGCAAGAAGTAATTCTTGTTCGTTCCTGGGTTGCCCTCTTGCTTAGGG
>CAYYJX010000176.1:0-3056 GCA_964471545.1 uncultured Fimbriimonas sp.
CCTTCTGCTTCAGAAGTCGAAAATTGGCTTGACCTCGGCTAAAGTAGCCCGTTTGAAAAACGATTTCGTTCTTCTCAAGTAGGTTCAGAAGCGCAAGCGATTGATCGGCACTGAAGCCCATCGGCTTTTCAATGAAGATCGGCTTCTTCGCCTTCACCAACTCGGTCACAAGTTCCAAGTGCCGGACGGTTTCGCTGCAAACGATGAACCCATCGATCGAATCATCTTGAATGAGCGCATCGAGCGTCCGAACCTCTCCTCCGAGCTTCTCCGCATTCTTTGCGGCGCGGGCTTCGTCATGATCCCAAATGCCGCCGCACTCAAGGCCACGCTTCAAGACTTCGTTGGAGAAGCCAGGCGTGTGAATGTGAGCCGTTCCGATCCATCCAAGGCGAGTTGCCCCGTTACTTGCTGCCATAGTCGCCCAAGTTTAGCCCCTGACCTGCCCAGGAAGGCTCCCTGCAGTGAGCAAGAATGAGAGAATGATGGACAAGGTGGCGATAGAGAAAAAAGGGCGCGTGCTGTACCTCACTGGAGCGCCCGGTGTGGGCAAAACCACCCTGGCACATACGCTTGCCACCCGGGCAAATCGCGGAGTCCATCTCGAAGGTGACCGTATTCGAGAGTTGGTGGTGGGAGGGCGGGCCGATCCCGGTCACCCTTGGACGGAAGCCATGAGCCTGCAGTTTGAACTAGCTCACCGGGCGATTGGCAATCTGGCGCGGATCTACTCCGATGCGGGTTTTGACGTTTTCATCGACCATTGCACTCACGTTCATTGGGCGCACTTCACCCGGGAAGAGTGCCCAAACGCGAAGTTTGTCTGCCTGACTTTGGACCTGAACGAGAATCTAGAACGGAACCGCCGCCGGGCAAACAAGTCTTTCCAGCCAGAACTGCTTGAAGGATTCATCAGAGAGATGTCCGCCTCTCTGCCAGAAGAGTGGCGCCCTTTGGGAGTTCCTGTTCTCGATCTCACAGGTGTGGAAATGGAAGAAGCGATCCGCCGTTTGCTGCGGATCGCCTCTTAATGCCTCATCAAGACGTGCGTATCAGTCGAAGTCGAAGATTTCGGAAAGGAATCCGCCCTTCCGCTTGCGAGAACGATAGTTGTAGTCATAGTCCGCATCGTAACCGCGAGGTTGGGGTCGCGGAGGAACGGGTTGACCATAGCCCGGTGCGGGAGCCGGAGCCCCGTAACCTTGTTGCCCGTAAGGCTGGCCCTGAGAGTGATGTCCTTGCGCATATCGAGGGTGAGAGGACATCTCGATCAGCTTTTCGAGCTCTCCGCGATCCAGATACACCCCATGGCAGTTGGAGCAGTAGTCGATGTGGATGCCCTGGCGATCGACGATCACCATCAACTCGTGACACTTCGGACAAAGGATATTCACTGTCCCAGACTAACGTGAGCCGACCCAAATCGGTTTCGAGCCAGGGGGCTCATTGCTGAAAAACAGTTAACCTGCTCGCCAGGGAGTCCCAACCTATCGCGAACCTGCCCAGATCGGATCGAGGGCATGCGGATAAAGCCGCTCTTGAAGTTGACCGATGTGTACGGAAAGATGACGCAGCGTGATGAGAACGAGCTCGGCTTTCGAAACGGGATACCAAGGGATTCCAGATGGGCCGTCTAGATCGAGAACCCCTAATTGGTCTTCGAGTTTGTCTTGCATGGCGGTCAGGTAGGCAAGAACGTCTGCCCGACTGAATGGGTGCTCGATCGGTGGAATCCCGCGCTCGTCATCGGCCCAAGTGACAACGTGGTGCCATTGAAATCCCTCGGGCTTCCGGAAGTCGTCCAGAGAGGGACTCAGGTAGAGATCGGTGTAGTAAAGAGCGTGGTAGGCAACTCGCCAAAACGATCGCGGATGCTCGCCTGCAGTCCACACTTCATCCGGACAGAGTTCAATGCAGCTCCGCATCATCGCATAGGAGGCGCGAAATTGGCTCGCCAGCGTCTCAATCATGCCTCCCATCATATGCCTCTCTGAATGACATGCGGTCGGAATGATCGCCCGTTAATGCAGATTTCCTATAATCAGGGCATGCCTTACGGGTCTCTCTCCTCTGAGTTTTACGATATTGATAAGCCCGAACCGGATGCTGGGGAACTCGCCTTCTATTTGGAGCAGGCGCAATTGGCGGCGGGCCCGGTTCTTGAGCCGATGGCAGGCTCGGGTCGGTTCCTGATTCCGCTCCGAGAGGCGGGGGTGGACCTCGATGGCTTCGATGCTTCGCAATCCATGGTCGAGGGAGCAACTCGGCGATTGGGATTAGTGGGAACTCCTGGCTACCTTTCGGTCGCTACTTTCGACTCTTTTCGACCTTCTCGGTCCTATGGGATGGTGATGATCCCCTGCGAATCCATCTCTCTCCTTCACACCCCCGATCTCTATCAATCCGCGCTCAAGCGGATCTGTTCCTGGCTCCGACCGGGCGGATTTTTCGTTGCGACCTTTGAAAAGCGAACCCAAATTAGTGACTCGTCATGGCCTTGGGGCGGGCGCTGGATCAAGCATCCAGAAGGTGGCATGATCGTTCTTTCCTGGCTTGGTCGATACGATTCGAAATCACAGGTGAACCAAAGCCTTCTGAAATACGAACGGGTCATCGACTCCAAAGTGGTGGATACCGAGATCGAGGAATTCAACTTGCGCCACTACGACCAAGAGGAGTTGCGAACCTTACTTCTAGACGCTGGGTTTACGACGGTAGAGTTCTTAGAAGCCTCGTGGATAGGGAACGAGTCCGAGCGGCCTTGGCTGGTAAAGGCCGCGCGATAAGGGATCCAGAAAGATGACGGCACAGCAGATTTCAGAAGCACTTCACGCCCTTTGGCCTCACTGCGACCCGTCGAAAACCGTTGATCGAGTGATTGCCGGGGACCCTCAGCGAGAGGCGAAAGGCGTTGCGGTCTGCTGGATGCCTTACTCTTCCACCCTTCGAGAAGCGGCCGAAAGAGGGGCGAACATCGTTGTCGCTCACGAACCTACGTTTTTCGACCATTTTGAGCTTCGAAACCAGCCTGGTCATCCCCGAATGGAGCGTGCCAA
>CAYYJX010000177.1:0-2649 GCA_964471545.1 uncultured Fimbriimonas sp.
AGCAGGTACTCGCTGGCACCGATATCGGCAAACACGTCGCAAGAGATGCGTCGACTGTGGGCGTAACCATGCGGAAAGAGGGGCGCAATGCTGAGGCTGATGAAAAACGGTTTTCCTAGGGAGTGCCTTTGAATGGAGCGCACCACGTACGCCATGCCGAAGTTGTACGCTGCCTTTCCGGTTCGAATCTTGGGGTCGAAGTGATTGCCCTCTAGGGCACCGTGGGTAAGGAAGTCGAGCTTGATGAAATCAAACCCTCGCTTGGCGAACTCCTGGATCTGTCGATCGATGCGCTGCAGCGTTCCTGGATGAGTGGGGTCTAGCGGCCAGGCGCCATCGTGCTTGGGCACAAACTTACCATTCGCATCTTTAAGCTGAATGTCTTTGAAGCGGTAGTCGCCGACCGCGTTCCACTCGGGCTCGCCCCAGTTCACAAACGGCGACCAGTAGATGCCCGCGTTCAGTCCGGCTGCGTGGGCTTTCTTCACGAACCCTTCTTGTTGCGCGGGGGTGAGATTGTCCCAATAGGAATCTAGGTTGATGGTGGCGGTGCCGTTGTTCCTGAGTCCGGGAAGCTCGTTCCGAACGAATTCCAGGGCGGCGAGTGCATCGGTTTCTTGCAGTTTGGATTTGTGTCCCGACCACGAATTCCAGCCGAAAGGAACGTCGCCTTGCCACTTCAAAGGCGGTCGAACAGAGGCACAAAGATCGCCGTATCGCTCCAGACCTTTGCGCCAGTCGGGATACATTCCGAGGACAAATCTAGGAGACCGAATATCCTTGCCCGTCACCGCTCCGTGAGGTTGAGTGTCGTGGGTAAATGAACCGGTAACTCCGGCTTGCAGGTGAAGCCCTCCGCCTTTGTGAAATTTCACCGCCGATTTCCAAAGGTCGTGGTCAATAGAGCCAACGACCAATCCTTTGCGGGTGGAGTCGTCGTAAAGCGCACCGACCTCGTAACTGCCCTCGTTCTTGCTCTTTCCGGTCCAGGCTTGGCTGCTGTACCGGGCGTAGCCGTCGTTGTCGTACGGGACAAAGAGGGATTGAAGCGGACCCTTCATGGGGAACTTGACCGGGGTGTCTGAAAGCAATGGGAACAAGCTATTGCTACCTTGACCTTTGGGATCGAGGAGGTCTAGCCGAATTGCCAATTCTGCGGTGCGGTGATCAATCCAGAAGGTGTGCCGAAGCTCCGGTTTGCCGGGAGAAGTGTGCCTTACGGTGACCTTTGTGGCTTCCATGAGGGTGTCCTTCACGGTCTCAGATCGGATCTCATGCTGAGAGTACGAATCCGTGGTGATCCCTTTTCCGCCGAATACCTGAGCCTTCCCGTACGCCTTGGAGATGCTCGCTTCTCGACCCCAGGAAATATCGAATCGACCCGTCTTTCTGGAAATAGAGAGAGTGACCTGCTTGCTTCGCGAGGTGATGACGGCTGTGGAATCGGACAATAAAGACGCCGAATGACCGAGAAGGAGCAGAGTGAGCATTTTTTACCTGGGTTGCCCCGGCTTGCAAAGCCGGCCGGGGCAAGGGTCTATCCGTTGCCCTATGGGCCGGTTCTCTGGTTCTTTTCTTGCCCGGGAGGATTCATGGGGGGTGGCCCGTTGCCCTCTTGCGGAACCGCAATGGAGTTTGCATCCATCCCTGAATCTTCCTTAGCGCCGCAACCCGCCAGGAGAAGCAGCAGCATCCCCAAAGCGGCGATTCTCAACGCCATTCCCCAATCTGCGACATCCAGAACGTCACCGCCGGAGCCCCCGGCCAGTTTTGACCCGGAACGCGCACTCGGTACATTCCCCAAACGTCATCGGCAAAGGTTTTGAATCCGTTCATTGACTTGACGTGGCCGTCAAAGAAGGAGAGTCCGACTTGCTTACTCCCCATTCCCCGAGCGTACGACTGCTCGCTATTGGCGTTGCCGCACCAGTTTTGGTCGCATCGGTAAGCGAAGTAGCGCGAGTTGAAGTTGGGGTAGGGAGTGCGGGTGCCGACGATCATGGCGGTGCCGGATGGGTTTTCTAGAGAGTCGGCAACTCCCGATCCTCCGCGAATGTAGAGGGGATCGTTATCCCAGGTAAAAGCCCGCTTCCAAACGGTCGCGTCCTCGCTCTCGACGTCGGAATCGCCGAGATTCTCGTTCTTGCCTGCATCGGTGTTAAGGGCATAGGCTCGCGGGAAACGGCTAGACATATCTCCGCGGTAATTGTTGCCACTATCGGAGAAGTTCGCCCAGTTTCCTTCGTAAGTGGGCGCTCCAAAAATGCCACCGTCGGTTTGTTCGACGGCGGTATAGAAGCCACCGTCCATTTTAGGAAGTCGTCCGCCGTTCTTGATGTAGGGGAGAACGGAGTCTTTCCACTGGATGATCTGGTGCCGAGGTCGGCTCCAGTTGGCCTGATAGGTCAGCACCAGTTGGTCGTCAACGTCTCCGGAGTACATGATCACGCCGAGCGTGAGGTTTTTGAGATTGCTGATCTCTGCGGTGCGCTTTGCCGATGCCTTTGCTTGGGCAAAAACAGGGAAGAGGATGGCGGCGAGAATGGCAATGATCGCGATGACGACCAGCAGTTCGATGAGGGTGAATGCTCTTTTCATGGGATTGCTCTTCTTTGAGAAATTTGTCGAGAATGAAGACTCCGATAGGTT
>CAYYJX010000177.1:2659-3026 GCA_964471545.1 uncultured Fimbriimonas sp.
AAAACGGGTTGGGTGGGAAACTCCCCGCCTATGGCGCAGAAGATTCTCGAATGACGAGTTGAGGGACTAAAACCTTTTGCTGCAATGGCAAAGTGGGGTCGTTGATCTGAGCGTGGAGGTACTCCAAAGCCAGACGACACATCTCCTCGTAAGGCTGGGCGACGGTGGTGATGGGAACGTCCGCATATTCCGTTTCGTCGATGCCGTCGAAACCGACCAAGGCGATATCCTGTCCGACCTTCACGCCAAGTTTCGAGAGCACCTGAGCGCATATCAGCGCGCCTTCATCGTTCATGCAGAGCAGCGCTTCTGGCAGGCGATCCAGCGCCTGGCCAGCACCAACCAGGAGCAGGTGGCACCGCTCGAC
>CAYYJX010000178.1:0-3003 GCA_964471545.1 uncultured Fimbriimonas sp.
GCACCTAAGACTCACTCCCTCGGAAAAGAATCCTTATGACCCTTGCTTGCGCCCTCCTTGGGATCGTTCACCTAACTCAAAATAGACCTCTCACCCACGTTGAAGAGGAAACGGTTCGCCGGGTACGTGCAGACTTCGCTAGGGTCTTTCTTAGGGCAGACAGTGTCCAGCAGATTCGGAGAATCGTCGACGCGGAGCGGACTCCGCTGGCATGGTCGGAGGCGGGACTCCTGTTGACCGACGTTCCAATGCTCGCCGACTTCTCACAGAAAGGACAGCTGATCACAAATTTGCGTGAGTCTCTTCAACATCGACCGGCTATTCGACCTGAAACATTAGAACAGCTCGAACTACTCAGATGCCGTTTGTTTCTGGCGAAGCCTGCCACGTCCCTAGCAAATTCAGAACAGATGGTGAGTACCTATCCTCACGACTTTATAGCTCACTATCGCTTCGTGCTTTCATGGCATTTGGGTGGAAAGGCACCCAAGAAGGTGGAAGATTCGATTCGAGCGGTTGAACGGCTCACTCAATCGCACCCGATTGCGCTCGAGCTCTGGGCTAGGCGCGATCGAATGCCAAGCAAGGAAGAGCAAAAGGATCGTCGTCTCTGGGAGAAGCGACGCATGAAAGCGATGATCTCACTGAAGTTGCGCGATTATGCTTGGAAACTGCTCGACCCAACCCGTAAGGCAAGCGCAGAAACACTTTCATGGGCGAATTACTTGCGTAAGAAAGGCTTCACTCCACCCGAGCCGACCGCCGAGCAGTACGCCGCGGTGAAGAAGCGAGGTTGGGCGTTTAACAAGCAAATGCTCGAGCCGTTCAAGAAGGTGAAGTAGAAGAGGAGCTACGAGAGATGGCTTGAAGAGATCGAGTTGCTTGGAACTCCGCCGAGTAGCGTCGAATCGCTCGAATTGAGAGTGGCTTACGAGCAGGGATGGACTCCCAGGCAGGTGGTGGAGTACGAAACAGAAGCGCGGCTTCGTCAAGCAAAACGCGAAGAATTCGAATCTGCAGGCGTACCGCCATCCACTCACTATTTGATCAGAACCCTCACCGTTTGTGGAGTCTTGATGTATGTACTTGCCGTCGGCACGGCCGGTTTTTTGCGCCAGTTACTGTTGGAGAACATCTCGACTTACCAGGGGCAGGCGCCGAAGACTTTTGTCGGCTCAGAGGAAGCAGTGATCAAGGTCACCTACATCCAGTCGCTATGGTTCTTTTTCGCAACCATTTTCTTTATCTTCGCCGGAACCATGATTCTCCTCCTTTCCAAGTCTTTACGCCGCAATGCACACCGCTTTGACGCCGGTCTCTGGTGATCAAAACGACGGCTAGCCGGCATCATTAACGGATGGACTCGACCGCCAAAGACCGATTTGTCGCTTCCCTGCTCGCGGGGGCCATGGGCGATGCCCTCGGTGCGCCCGTCGAGTTCCTCTCTCTCGAGAAGATTCGGGATCGATTCGGTGCAAGCGGCATTCAAGAACTGGAGGCTGCGTATGGAGTGATGGGCGCCATTACCGATGACACCCAAATGGCGCTCTTTACACTGGAAGGGCTTGCCGAAGGTGCCACCACCTACAACGTTTGGCAGGCTTATTTGCGCTGGATGCAAACCCAAGGAGAACCGACCGTCGCCAAATCAGAGGGCACGGGTGCATTCGGTCTTGTCTCCGAGCAGAGACTTCACCACCGGCGGGCGCCGGGAATGACCTGCCTGAACGCCTTGCGGATTTCCAACGGCGAGCCCGCCAAGAACGAGAGCAAAGGGTGCGGCACCGTGATGCGCACCGCTCCGTACGCGCTTCTTTCGACTCCGGAGATCGCTTGGCAAGAGTCTTTGGCGGGGGCAGCGCTCACGCATGGCCATGTCGAAGGACAGGTGTCGGCGGGGATCATGGCGGTTGCTTTATGGCACCTGATCCGGGCTGGCGGGATTGGGGGTGATGAAGTTCGATCCGCCACCGAACACGGCCTGAGGACGGCAACAGCGCATGGTCACGGCTCCACGCTGAGTGTTGCGCTCACCCGCAAAGCGCTGGAGACGGCTCCAGAGACACCGATTGAGGCCTTCGCCGCCGATGGAAGCAGCGGCGGATGGGTCGCGGAAGAGGCCTGGGCGATGGGTTTGTTTGCGGCGCTTCGCCATCCAAATGACCTCAAAGCGGCTCTCCGATTCGCGGTGAACCATGCCGGCGACTCCGATTCCACCGGATCGATCGCGGGCAATCTCATCGGAGCAAGGCACGGACAACACATCTTGCCCGCCGATTGGGTGGCTCGGTTGGAACTTGCCGACCTCATCGCTCGGTGCGCCTCGGAAACCGCCGACCTTCTTCTGGTCTGATTCGCCTTTTCCAGCCTTATGGGAAGATATTCTCTTCACAGCGGGGCGCGCTGAGACAACGGGCATGACGAACCAGAAAGTAAAGATCGCCATTGTGGTCGGCGGCAAAGGTCGCGGATCAAATATGCGCGCGCTTGCCGAGCGGATCGCCCAGACGGATGATTTGGAAGTGGTTGCGGTTGTCGCTCCGAAGGCAGAAATCCCTGCCGTGGAGACCGCCCAGTCTCTCGATCTGCCGGTTCGAGTGGTTCCCACCGGCGAAGGGTACGACGACCGCCTTGCCGATGCGCTCGCGGATGCGGATTGGGTGTGTTTAGCGGGTTATCTTCGCCTATTCCCTACCTCTGTGCTGAACGCCCACGCGGGTCGGGTGCTGAATATCCACCCTGCACTGCTTCCCAAGTTCGGCGGGAAAGGGATGTACGGCATGCACGTGCATGAGGCGGTGGTGGCGGCCGGTGAAACCGAATCGGGCTGCACCGTGCACTTTGTGACCGAGCATTACGATGAAGGGGCGGTGATCGCCCAGGCCAAGTGCGAGTTGCTGCCGTCGGATTCGGCGGAAGAGGTCGCTGCGAAGGTGCTGAAGTTGGAGCACGAGACGTACTTCGCCGCGTTGCGTCGGTTGACGATGGGTTGAGGGTTCGGGC
>CAYYJX010000179.1:0-2941 GCA_964471545.1 uncultured Fimbriimonas sp.
TGAATACGCTGAGTTCTTCTCCTTCGGAACGAACGACCTTACGCAAACCACGTTCGGTTATTCTCGAGACGACGCTGAGGGCAAGTTCTTGACCCAGTACGTCGATCAGAAGATCCTTACGCGAAACCCGTTCGAGACGCTCGACACCGTGGGTGTTGGTCGACTAGTCCGCATCGCCGTCGAAGAGGGTCGAAAGACTCGAGAAGGTATGAAGTGCGGCATCTGCGGTGAGCACGGCGGCGACCCTGAGTCGATCGCGTTCTGCCAAGAAGTTGGTCTCAACTACGTGTCCGGCTCGCCGTTCCGAGTGCCGATCGCACGACTTGCCTCCGCGCAAGCCGCCATTCGATCGCGCACGAAGGTTGGCGCCATCGACAAGTAAGTCGACGCGTTAGAAACAAATCAGCCCCAGCCGAAAGCGGTTGGGGCTTTTTTCATTTCAAGGGTCAAAAAAAAGGCCCCTTGCCGTAAGACAAGAGGCAATGCACTAAGTCAGGTGGATGAATTTAGTTCGCCGGGCAGTCGGCGCTTGCGCCGCTGTTGTTCCAAGCAGAGCCCAGGAAGACATTGGTTTCAGGCATCGTCGGGACCATCCACATGTTCCGGCTGTTCCAGGTGTAGATCGTGCACCGGGGACCCGAGCCGCTACCCGGTCGTCCGCTCGGACCGTTGTTAGCCGCGTCTGCCGGACCTGCGGTGTAGAACTTTGCGTGCGTGTCTGCAAACGCAAGGTTGCCACCGTCTCGGTGGATCGCGCGGAAGCGGATCTTGTTGATGAAGTCAGACGACTCGAGCGTCGTGTAGATGCAGCCCCAAGTTCGACCGTACGGCGGTAGAGAGTTCGAGAGCAGGAACTGAATGGTGTTCGCCGGAGTCGAGACGCCTGTTTGCGAGAGAGGAGTCGTCGGACCGTAGTTCCCGTAGGTGTTGTCACCATTCAGCAAGTAGTTCATGGAATACGTGTTGGTCATCGTCATTCCATTGCTGGATGCGCAACCGCCTGCAAACGAACCTCGCTTATCGAGCATCGGAGATTGGAAAATCTCTCGGTTCTTCGCGTATTGCGCAAGCTTCAAGCCCCAGCCGTTCCACTGGAATCCAGCAGGAGGGATAGGGGTATTGAACGGCGTTTGGCTACCGTTGTTCCAAGGATCGGAAGCTCCGCAGGCGACGAAGAGGTCGTCGTAGTCAGAGGAATAGATGGCCGAGACCGTGCCCAACTGCTTCATGTTGGAAAGGTCCTGGGTGTTCTTTGCCGACGCCTTCGCTTGCGCGAACACGGGGAAAAGAATCGCGGCGAGGATCGCGATGATCGCAATCACGACGAGCAGCTCAATAAGGGTAAATGCCTTGCGCATAGATGACTCCACTCGCAAGCTTCGCCCCGGCGCATTAAGTGCGTGTAAAGTCGCCGTTAACCAACGATTAAGGTATTTCAAAAAAGCTGAGGACCGGGCATGATTCAGGGGTCATGCGCAGCAATCCTTTCCTGATCTGGTCACTCCTAGGACTCGGAGGGATTCTCGTCGGTTGCACGGATCCAGCCAAGGTGGGGACAAAGACTCCTCAAGGAGTGCTCCTAGAGAACGCCTCGTATGCCGACCCGGTGGGAAGGGTGATCGATCTTGGATCAAAGCCAGTCAGCGTCCATGCGACCCCGGATCAAAGGTTTGTTCTCGTCAAGACGAACAAGGGACTCATCGTTTTTGATGCTTCGCTCGAAACCGAATTGTCGCGAATCGATTCCCCGGGGGGCGCCTCTTGGCATGGAATTGCCTATTTGGATTCTGAGAAGGAAGTGCTGTTCACGAACAGCCAAAGCGCCTTACATATTGCGAAACTTCCCGACGCAAAGAAATGGGCTAGAACCATAGATCTTTCACCGAGCAAAGCCCAGCTTCCAGACGCACCCTCGGGGGCTTCTTTCCCTATGGGAATCGCCGTAACCAAGAATCGTGTTTACGTTGCCCTGAACAGGAAAAATGCGATTGCCGAGCTTGATCGCAGTTTAAAGGTCCTTCGGTACATCCCGGTTGGAATCGCCCCGTACGATGTGCAGGTCTCCAGTAGCGGCGTGATTGCCGTTTCGTGCTGGTCGAGAGCGCCGAGAGCAAACGAAGAAACAGCGACCTCGTCGGGAACGCTTGTTCCAGTAGACAAGTTCGGGGGCGGCAAAGAAGCTGAGATTCGATTCATCGACCCGGCGGGCAAGAGCTTTTCCGTGGGGGTCTCGAGTCAACCGACTCAACTGGCCTGGGCGAATGAAAGAGAGCTACTTGTGACGTGTGCAAACGGTGGTACGACCGAGCGCGTCCGCTTCGACGGTCCGCGATCCAGAAGAACCGAGGCAGTGAAGGTCAACGGATTGCCGGTCGATCCCGTTTCCAACCAACCAAGCAGCTTAGCCATCGGAAGTGCAGGCCAAGTCTCAGTCGCGCTCTCGGGAAGAAATGGCCTTGGCCTTTACCGAAACGTCAACGATCGACTGATCCAACTTGGAGTAATCCCAACGGGTTCGTTTCCGACCGGAGTTGTCGACTTAGGCTCCAAGTATGCAGTGGTGACCTCGAAGGGAGTTGGTCGGAGCGGTCGCGCTCTCCTGAAGGAAGGATCCGGCGTGTATCAATTTGCAGGCACCATCGAGTTCATCGACAAACCCAACGCCGAAAAGCTGTCCGGTTGGACCAAGCGATACTTCGCCTCGGTCAAGCCTGTTCCATCAGAGCAGCGCCTTCCTTTCGAAGTCCTCCCCGAAGAGCCCGCAATCGAGCATGTCGTCTACATCCTCAAGGAAAATCGAACGTACGACCAAATCTTCGGCGATTTAAGTGTTGGCGATGGCGACCCGAGATTCTGCGTCTTTCCCCGAGAAGTCACGCCCAACCACCATGCCCTAGCCGAAGAGTTCGTTCTGCTTGACAACTTTTACTGCAACGGGGTC
>CAYYJX010000180.1:0-2910 GCA_964471545.1 uncultured Fimbriimonas sp.
CTATTCATACCGGTGATGTTTTCCGTTGAGGGCTATTTGGACGATGAGTTGGTCTACTTCGTCGAGCCTCTCCCGCGTAACCACTCGGTCGTCGGGTGCATAGGGTGAGATCACAAGGTCGCACTTCGGATCGAATCCGTGCCTCCAGAGGCGAGCGGCGGGAAAGCACTCTTGATCAAGACGCTGCCCGAGCCATGTCCGAAAGCCAGACGGGAGGACGAGGACCCGCGAAGCTCCCCATCGAAGGGGAACTACCGCGAATCGCTGATGCAGATCGCTGTGGACTCCGGTTACGAGGACCTTTCCGTCTAGAACTTCCTGTTCGGCGTTCGCTTCAACGGTTTCCAAGTTGGCAGGAGTCGATGACCGGTTCTCAATGCAGAGAACCGAGTACGCGAGCGGTCTAGCGAGAAGTGCGAGGTTTCCGTAGAACCAAAGATCGCGGATTTGGACAGGTTCGGAGGACGAGATCTGCTTCATCGCCGGATCGAAGGGCTCAGCTCCGGTTTTGATCGCGTTTTGATAGGTTGGCATTTGTTTAGACGCCTCTCTAAGGCATCTTCAGCCAAGCCGGAGCATGGAGATTCGTCGACTCCGGAAGACTCGATGCAAATACAATCACACCCGCAGACGCGTTGGCAGAGAAACTCCCACCAAGATAGGGTCTTCTCCAGAAAGTTTAAGAATGTATGTTGATTCACAAATTTAGCAAAAGAGGCTAGCCAGCAACAGGACCTTCATCGTATGGTCTAAGCCATGCTCTGCGCCATCACGTGCGTTCACGATGACAATATTTTCCTAGGTTCGGCGCTTGGCGCACTCGGAGAAATTCCAAAGTTAGTCCTTGTGAGCAGAAAAGACTGGACCGGAAACGCCGGTGAATGGCAAAAGTCGGTTAAAATTGCTGAAAATGCCGGGGCGAAAGTTATCCTCGGAGATTGGGAAGACGAAACCTCCCACCGCCGGGCCGCTCTAGAAGCAGCAAGAGATGCTGGTTTCAGCTATGCGATCATCTTTGACTCCGATGAGGTCCTAGAGCCCAAGCTGTTGAGGGCGCTCGAAAAGATTGCAGGTTCGGAACTGGCCGACCGGGTCTACATCGAGTGGGACACGTATTGGAAAGACTGCGAGCACGTCATTCGACCGCGCGAGCCGTTCACCCCCTTGATCATGGGGAACCTTGAAAAGGTTTCCCACGTCCACATCCGTGAATACGAAGGTGGCGTCCCCCTGTTCCTCAGCGCGGCTCATGGCATAGTCCATCATCTCAGCTACGCAGGACCAGACTCTAGGATCTGGAAGAAGATCACAACCTGGGGTCACAGAGATGAGATTCTCGCAGGTTGGTGGGAAAAGGTTTGGAAGGGCTGGGACTCCGATTCCATGCTTCGGAATTTGCATCCTACCCATGGCGAAAACTACCGAATGGCGGAGCGAATTCGAGTTCCCGAGATTCTGGCGAATGTCCCCAATTTCCCAAGAAAAGAGTTCGAAGTAGTTGCAACTACTCATAAGTGCGACATTATCATTCCAGTCTATGGTGAGCAAGACGCCCTCGATCGTTGCCTGGAGTCACTCGCGCAATGCGCCGAACTCATTGAACGAGTAATCGTCGTGGATGATTCCTCTCCGGAGACTATCGTCTGCCCACCGGGGATTCAGCTCGTTAGACATGCTCGCAACCTTGGGTTTGCGGAGGCGTGCAATACCGGATACGCCCAAACGACCTCACGAACGGTTCTCTTTCTCAACAGCGATACCGTCGTTCCAAAGCTCGCACTCGCCCGATTGCTGGAAACGCTCTGGTCGAGCGGGTCTATCGCGGCCACTGGGCCTTACACAAATAACGCTGGGCATTCTCAGCATATTGAGCCCAACCTCACCACACTTGAAAATCTTGATCTCTTTGCCGAGGAGTTCGCACATCGGTCTCATCAAGACCTTGATGTAGACATGCTCGTCGGCTTTTGCCTTGCCGTCAAGCGAGATGTTCTGGAAGAGGTTGGCTTGTTTGACCCCAGATTTGGAATCGGAACCTTTGAAGACAATGATCTCTCGTACCGTATCCGCCGGGCAGGCTACCGACTTGTCATCTCCAACAGATCGTTCGTCTTCCACGAAGGATCAAAAACCTTCAAAGGTCTTTCAGTTGACATGGAGCGAATCTTGAGCGCCAACAACCGAAAGTTCCTGGACAAGTGGCGGGACGATCTCGACCAAGGCTTCGCGAGCGGATTAAGCGGACTATCGGCGCAGCGCCTGGTTTTCGATCAATCCAGACGACCTGAAGCAAGAATCGAATCTCTCGGCTCGAAGATTCAAGCCGCAGATATCTCCCTTTGCATGATCGTCAAGAACGAGGAAGCCAACATCGAGGCTTGCCTTAACTCCGTGAAACCGTTTGTGCGAGAGATGCTCGTTCTGGATACCGGCTCAACTGATCGAACTGTTGAGATAGCCGAAAAGTGCGGAGCAGTCGTGCGCCAGATCACCTGGCCGGATAGTTTCGCTAAGGCTCGGACCGAGTCTATGAGGGAGGCGAAGGGCAAGTGGATCCTCTGGGTTGATGGCGACGATACTCTCCCCATCGCATCAGGCGTTACCCTTATCGAGGCGGTGAGCGCCGCTTCGGAAAACACCATCGGCTTTGTCATGCCCGTCAGGTTCCTCGAATCGGCGGGCAACGGAACGGAAGTGGACCATGTGAAAGTGTTCCGAAATTTGCCCGGGCTCGAATGGGAAGGGCGAATTCACGAACAGATTCTCCCCGCACTCAGAAGAAGCGTTCCAGAGGGAATGCTGGTCCGGCTCCCGGCGCACGTTCTTCACTCCGGTTACGATACGTCTGAGACTGGCCAGGCTAGAAAGCGCGAAAGAGACACTTACTTGCTGAAGCTGGATCTTGAGGAC
>CAYYJX010000181.1:0-2889 GCA_964471545.1 uncultured Fimbriimonas sp.
CGATGCTCGTTCTTGGCGTAGGCGCCCTAGCCGCCTTCCGCAGGAAGCGGTAACCCGATACATGCATCCCCGCAAACCCAATTGGGTTCGCGGGGTCATCCACACTCACATTTCTAAGGCGTCAGCGCCTGCCAACGTGGCTGTCTCGCGCCTGGAGCGGGATGAAGAACTGCACGATGATCGCCACTAGGCCGAACATCAGCAGCCAAACAACGGCCTTCACCGCCATCGAGTTTGAGGTCTGGGCGATACCCATGGCGCCCATAAACGGCAAGAGCAACAGCAAAGTCGTCCACGGCACGCTAATAGCGCCTCCGCATTTCGGACAAGCGATCGTTCGACCGGGACCAAGAGTGAGTTTAGTCAGCGCGGGTATTTCCTGGGCCTGACAATGAGGACACGCGAGCTTTTTCATGGGGTGTTTCTAACCGGTTGTTCGCTTCCCTTACAGAAGGTTGTTGTAGACGAAGTAGCCGTCGATTCCCCCTTCAATCGGTACGCTTGTGCCAAAGCGGAGACCCGTGAGCGTGACCGTCGTGAGCGATCCTTCCACGACGATGTGCACACGTCCAAATCCTTGCGCCGCATACTGGGTCTCGCCGACGGTGTAACCCACGTAGGCGTCATTCGCCCCATAGCCAACTGGGTAGGTTCCGGGTTGAAGCGAGGGTAGTGCCAGGATGAAGTAGTTTCCGTCCGACATCTGAACTCGGAAGCCCTCCTGAATACCGATGGTTTCCTGGGAAACGCCCGAAATCGATCCTACGAAGTTTCGGCCGCCCGTGAACAACGAGCGATAGATGGTTCCGCGACCGTTGGGCGGATCCTGCTTGGGAAGGATGGTGATTCCTGCATGCTGCATCTGAGCGTCCGCTCTGAACGTTCCAGCCGTCGTGGTAGGCAAGCCTTGAAACTGAGCCCTGCCGGTAAAGAGTGGTCCTGAAGAAGTGAGGACGGTTGTTAGCGAACCGCTCACTGCCTCGTATTCGGCGGTGGTGCCCAGGGCTAGCTTGGCAACAACGCCCTGATCGGCGGGAAGGACGCCCGTTGCGCTCTTCACTGGGAACTTCATTCCGTCCACCAACAAGGTTTCCGGAATGGAGAATGAAAAGCGCCCGGTGGAGGGACCAAACGCATACGATCGGCGATAGCCATCGTTGCTGTAGGCACCGACCGTGACTGCCACATCCGGAGGCGCGGGAGTGATTCCGGCGACGTCGCTGAACCCTGCCGATGCGACCATCGCAAAAGTGTCCACCGGAGGTGGCACAACAACGGCCTCGGTTCCTCCGCCACCGCACCCGATGATCGCGAGGCCCAGGCAAAGTGCCAAGGCACCGATCCTGTTTGAGATTTTTTGGGGGCGTTTCGCTCCGGCGATCCTTGCCGATTCGATCCGTTTAGGGGAGACCCGCTCCATGGGTCTCAATGCATCTAAGTTGTCCATTTCCGTTTCGTAACCTCCTTGGGTCACCCTTGGAGAGTACAAACGGAGTTCCTAGACGTTGGTGATTGGGATCACCAACCTTGATTGATGGTCCCAATCACCCCTGCAATGCCAGGAATCTTGGACAACTCGGCCTAAGGCCTTGCGTGTTGTTGAAAAAACTCCCACATGACATCGTTCGCCGAGATGTCCTTCGTAGATGGCCCAAGGAGAGCCACTAAGGGTTCCATTCCTGGCCAGGTGTGCCCGCCGCCTTCGATCTCAACAAGAACAACGGAAGTCCCGCCCTTTCCATTGATCCAAGTTTTGCGAGTAACCGTCATGTTGTCTTCTGTCGTGTCTGGAAGCTTCTCGATTTTCGGCTTCGGGTCGCATCCATTCGCAGCCACCCACGCTTTAATCGAATGATCTACCGAGTAGAACGTTGGGCGACGAAAGGCCGGAATCCCGGGAGTTCCCTTTCCTTTGCCTCCGTTGAAAGGGGCGAGTTCGTCTGCAGTTCCATGAAAATGGATGACCGATACCGGTCGCGTCGGATGGCAAGTCTCTGTTCCCATCGGCCCACCTACCGGGGCAATTGCAACTATTCGATCTGCCAATTCAGAGGCGATGCGATAGCACATCATTCCTCCATTAGAGATTCCAGTAGCGAAGACGCGCCCTTTATCAACGGGCAGTACCGACTCTAGATCATCGAGGATGGCCCGGGTAAAGGCGACATCGTCGATATCTTTTTCCTTGGCATAGCCTCCAACATTTCCGGCGTTAAATGTGAGATTGGTCTCTTTTGATAAGCCTGAGCCGTATGGGTAGACCACGACAAATCCGGCTGCGTCGGCCTTTTGGTTGAGACCGCTCAAGCGAATCATGCTTGTTGGATTTCCGCCCCCACCGTGGAAGGCAAGAACGACAGGTATCTTTGCCCTTCCAAGAGCTTTCTCAGGCGTGTAAACAAGGTAACGACGATCTTCAGAGCCGGCCCGAACAACTCGCACCGTTTGCCCATTGGATAGCCTTCCGCCCTGTACCGTTTGACGAAAGGCTTGATGACCTTCCAGTTTCGAGAGGGGCCCGTCGTTCGTCGAGAGACTCACGGAATAGTGAGTACAAGTAACAAGAGCAATTCCGATTGTTAGCAACATCGTTCTCCTTGCGGTGGGCCCCGTCCTTCCGGTTGATCAACAACCTCTCACGAATGCAGCCGGCGAGAACCCTTTTAGGTCGGGAAAGACGCCCTGCGAGGCGACTTCCTGCTCGGAAGAACGGGCTCGCGTTGCCAAGGTTCTACGCTCGTCTCATTCTAGGACTGCAGACCTACTCACGTTCGAGCACCGAAGCAGTGATCATCCATCGATGCTAGAAGTTATCGAGTTGCCAATGGTGGGCGCCGGGAGCGCCAAAAATCGACCGTACCTCTTCGTCGCTGATCCCAGACGGGAGTC
>CAYYJX010000182.1:0-1106 GCA_964471545.1 uncultured Fimbriimonas sp.
GCTTGATCACATCGGCCGGGTCGCGGTTCATGGTCTGTCTGAACCCATTTGCGGCAAGATCGGTTCCCGATCACTGGCGAAGAGAGTTCAGGTTTGAAAAGACCTTCCGCTGCTTGAGTTCCTTATCAGCCTTAAACCCAAAGGCGACCTTCTACCGTGGTGACCGCGTTCCCCTTCAGCAGGCATCGCTTACCCATCACCTCAATTCCGACCACACCACCTCGGCGACTGGCTTGAAATCCGGTGACACCCGGTCTTCCTAGTTGTTCCGACCAATAAGGTCCGAGAGCGCAATGGGCGCTGCCCGTTACCGGATCTTCCGGCACACCCGCCTGGGGCGCAAAGAATCGACTGACGAAGTCGATGCCTTGCTCGTTTTCTTCCGCCGGAGCGGTGACAATGAGTCCTCGACCGCCCAGCGACGCGATGACGTCCATGCGGGGCTGATACTCCGTGACCGAATCTTGCAGGGCAAGCCGCACAAAGGTGTCCATTCGGTTGGCGCCCACCCATTCGATGCCGGTGAATCCGGCGGCGTGCAGAATATCGAGCACGGCGGATCGCTCTTCGCCAACCAGTTCGGTCGGAGCTTCAGACGGGAAGTCCATGGCGTAACCGCTTTCGGTTTTGAGCACGGTGAGCTTGCCCGATCGCGTTTCGAACTCGACTTTGGCGAGCGCCTGCTGCTCCATGAGCACGTGCGCGGCCGCCAACGTGGCGTGCCCGCAAAGATCGACCTCCACAGTGGGCGTGAACCAGCGGAGCACTCGGTGCCCGGTCTCTTCCACCCAGGTGAACGCCGATTCCGCCTGGTTCATCTCCATGGCGATGAGGCCGTAAAGGTCTTCTGGCAGCGGCCCGGCGAGGGGAAACACCGCCGCCGGGTTGCCGCCGAAAGGTCGATCTGTGAAGGCATCGACGAGAGTCATGGGCAGATCGAAAGACGGCATGCTTGGATGGTATCCGACTCTGGGATGGGTCGTTAATGGGAGCCGTTCTTTCTTCGGCGGCGCAGAAGAAAAACGATCGCTCCGGAAAGGGCGAGCATGGAGAGAATTGGAGTTTCCGGAGACCACCCCGCCCCCCTGGGGGAGAGGGTGGCCCGT
>CAYYJX010000182.1:1116-2881 GCA_964471545.1 uncultured Fimbriimonas sp.
GTTCGGCGTGAGGAGAACCGTGTAGTAATCGTTGCCTAGCTTCCCGGTACCGATGATGTGCCCGCTATCGCTGAGCGCAAAGGTCCGGTCAATGGTCCATCCAGAGTCTGAAGGGTCAAGCAGCGTGTTCAAATTGACCATGCCCGTCTGCTGGGTCCATAGGTAGGCGACGCCCTGGAGGGTTGCGGTGTTGCTCTGTCCGATGACTTGATTGAGATTGTTGATGGCAGTGGCAGTGCTTCCCAAGCCGCCAGCCGTGCCGAGGTTCACTAATCCGCTTGCAGCCGTCCAGAAGAAGGCGGTTCGAACGCCTCCGGAATGATCATAGTGACGGCTCCTTGGTCGTTGATCCCGATTGGATCGGAACCCACACCAAAAGGATTCGTAATCTGCTGCGTCCCGATGCCGGGGGACCAGATGTACGACTGCGTGCGCCCGCTTTGAGGCTTTCCGGCAAAGAGCACCTTGCCGCTACTGTCGATTCCTCGTACGAATGTGAACGGCAGCCCTTGGTGAGGCACCGATTGGAAGCCGTTTGATTCACTCCAAAGGTAAGACTTGGCCTCATCCCAGTTCGAAACTTCTTCGCCGATGACCATCCCTGCGTTGTTTACGGCGATCGGATTGTAAGAGGTGGGTCCGAGTTCATGGGAACCCGTGGTCTGAGACCATCGGATCGTTTTTGGATTGAAATCGCCCGATCCCTTGCCAAGAATGAATCCGGAATCGCTGATATCCGCTACATCATAAACATCCATCCCCAGTGACTTCAGATTTACGGGGGACTCACCGGGTCGCCACATTAGGGCAACCGGGTTGCCGTCTTGATCTTTCGCATTTCCGATCACGACGCCGGACGAGTTGACCGCCTTTACGGTGACATTGTTAAACCCGCCATGAGCCAAAACCGAAACGGTGAAACTTGGCGCAGCGACGGCGGCACTTGCAACCATGAGAATGCTCAGCCCGCTCATTAACCGAAAAGACGAAACCATCGGTACTAAGCATAGTAAACCCGTAAACAATTTTGGGTACCGATTTGTAGGTTTGTTAAGATTAGTTTAAGTCGTAATCGTCTTGTTGCATGACCGTTGCAACTTGTTGATCAGGACGGTTGGGGTCGTTTATCGAGAATGGGCGTTTCTGGCCGGTCCTCCGGACCTGGGATTCTGTTTTGAAGTTGTAAACAACCGTAAGGAGCCGCCCAGAAAAATTCCCCTCTACGGAGGGGTGGCGCGTAGCGACGGGGTGGTTTCCGGGGTTCGTTTCCTTGGACTGAAGAGTCTTGCCACGGCTCCGCCGTTCTGGATCTAACTGGATTCCTCCAACCCAGGGTTATCACCCTGGGCTGCGATGCCGGTCGCGGCTCCGCCGCTTGAGTTGGGTTCCTACGTAGTAAGGCTGTCAGCCGTTGGGAGTATTGGAAGACCACCCCGGCCTTTCAGGCCACCCCTCCGTAGAGGGGAATTACTCAGGTCGGTTCTCTCCGATTCGTCCAGAATGCCCGGGTCTGGTCGGTCCTCCGGACCTTTGATCTTTGTGGGCGACCCTACCCAGACCTGGCGGTCTGGGCTAACAGTCTTGCCGGTCCTCCGGACCTTGCCGGAAACGTCATCGAGTTTTGGCTCATCGGTTGTAAGGAATTGCCCAAATGAGTTCCCCTCTAGGGAGGGGTGCCCCGATTTATCGGGGCGGAGTGGTTTCCGGGAGCCCTCGCCCCTCTGGGGGAGAGGGTGGCCCGTAGGGCCGGGTGAGGGGTCCGGAC
>CAYYJX010000183.1:0-2824 GCA_964471545.1 uncultured Fimbriimonas sp.
GATGCTGATCTTTGTGGAAGGGAATGGGGGTAGGCAGACAGACCCAATCGAGATCGGGGGTGCGGGCGAGGAGCTCTTCCAGGGTCGCGAAGAACCTTGCCTCGCGGGCGACGAGTTCTTCTTCGATGGAGTGGGGGAGAGTGGTCAGTGTGGGGTCGCAGGTGGCAACGAGCCGGGCGGTGCCTTGGGATTCGAGGGCGCGCAGGGCTTCGTGATGGGTGTGGGCAAATCCGCCCAACCCGGCGATGGCAACTCGGAGGGGCGGTCTCAATCCTCGTCCCTGTCGAGTTGGGTCGACAATTCCGGATGGTTCGATAGGTTTTCCACTACATCCTCGATACGATTGAGTACTGAGTCAACAGAGATGCGAATGACGGTGAGCCCAAGGCCTGTAAGGTAGGCGTCCCTTCGAATATCATGTTCGTAGCGATCATCGTGAGACGAGCCGTCCACTTCGAGGACGACTCCGCGCTCCGCACAGAAGAAATCGACAATGTAATCGCCGATCACCTTCTGTCGATCGAAGTCTAACCCGTTCAGTCTCCCTTGTTTGAGTTGATTCCACATGATCGCTTCGTGGAGCATTCTGGCTTTTCGAAGTTCCCTTGCCTTTCTTTGGAGGTTTGGATTGTAGGGGAGGGCTTCAAACTTTCTTCGCGACCTCACTTGAAACCACCCCGTCCCTTCGGGACACCCCTCCCAAGGAGGGGAATGTTGCCTTCCAACATCTTAACTCGTGCTTCCACTTACGACCTCCGAGATCGGCGAACAATCCTGAATCTCTCCTGGCAAATCATCAGGTGAATGGCTTTATCGCGATCCCTCTCATCGCCCGAAACTTCTCGAAACAGATTCTTTTGATGACCTGGCATGAACAAGAAGCACCGTATGATAACTCGTTCGGAATTCCCCTCCTTGGGAGGGGTGCCCCATCGGGGCGGGGTGGTCGAAACTTAGATCCACTTACCGAGAGCGCCCTGACGGGGAAGATCTTGTCGACTACGCCCCGACCACCATCCCAATCCAGGCCAACCCAAAACTATCTAAACCGACTCGAGCGCCTGATCCAAATCTCTCAGCAAGTCCGGAAGGTCTTCTAGACCGATGGAAAGGCGCACGAGACCCTCGCCGATCTCGTGCCGAGCGCGTTCTTCCGGCGTATAGGTGCTATGGGTCATCGAAGCGGGATGCTGAGCCAGACTCTCCGCGTCGCCCAAGCTCACCGCCCGAATGAACAACTGAAGGGCGTTTAGGAACCGGATTCCCGCATCGTAGCCGCCCTTCAACTCCACCGCGACCATGCCGCCGAAGCCCGATGCCTGCCGCTTCATCACCTCATGACCAGGGTCGGAAGGCAGTCCCGGATAGAACACTCGGGCGACCTTCGGGTGTCCGTGAAGATGCTCGGCAACGGCCTGGGCCGATTGACAATGGCGGTCCATGCGCAGGTGGAGCGTCTTGATTCCGCGAAGGATGAGGTGCGCATCGAAAGCCGACATCACTGCCCCGGTGGCATCCTTCAGACCCACATACCGAACCTTCTGCATGTCATCTGCCGGACCCGCGATCGCCCCGGCAATGAGATCGCCATGACCGCCAAGGTACTTGGTGGCGGAATGCACCACGTAGGTGGCGCCTAGTTCGATGGGTCGCTGCAGGTAAGGGGTGAGATAGGTGTTGTCCACCACCGTCCAGAGTCCGTGCTTCTTTGCTTCCTTGGCAACGTGGGCGATATCCACCACCCGCATGTTCGGGTTGGCAGGAGATTCAAAGTAGACGCCTTTGGTGCGCTCGGTCACGGCATCTTCAAGAGCGTCCGGACAGCGGAGATCGATATGTCGCACCGTGATCCCGAACTCCTGAAGGATGTGGTGGAAGAAGGCGAAGGTGCAGCCGTAAAGCGTGGTATCGGTGAGAAGTTCGTCTCCAGGTCTTAGCAAAGACCACAAGAGAGACGTGATGGCACCCATTCCGGAGCCCGTAACAACCGCCGCCTCGGCCCCTTCCATTGCCGCGATGCGTTGCTCCAGCAACTGAGTGGTTGGGTTGCCTAAACGACTGTAAATGAATCCTGCAGATTCGCCCGCAAACCGTTGACCGCCCTCTTGCGCAGTTGGGAAAGTGTAGGTGGAACTCACGTGGATCGGAGGGACCAAATCGCCCGTTCCGGCGTACGGATCGTGCCCCAAATGAATGGCTTGAGTTGCCCATCCGTAGCCCATCGTTGTAGCCTTGTTTTGACGTGAGTTCATGCCTACAGAATAAGTCGGAAATTGGCTGAAGAAAAATGCCAAAGATGCTCATTTTTGCGGCTTGAAAGCATGAATCATGCGTGATTGATCTTCAAGGGAGAAGAAAGATTTATGGATTCGATCGACGTTCAGATAGTTAGCGCCTTGCAAGAAAACGGTCGCCTTTCAGTGGCGGAGTTGGCGGATCGCGTTGGGCTGACCGAAGCCCCGGTTTGGCGGCGAGTGCGAAAACTTGAAGAGGAAGGGTGGATTACCGGGTACCACGCGTCCGTAGATCGCTCCAAGGTCGGACTCAAGGTTGTGGCAATCGTCACGGTCCGATTCGCGACTCACAATTTGGAATTGGCCGAACGATTTGTGGAGGCGATCCAAGAGCATCCCAACGTGCTGAACGCCTACAACGTGACGGGTGACGTGGACTACATTCTCACCGTGCTCACCAAGGATCTGGAAGAGTACGAGCGGTTCACGCACTTCCTGCGCGGATTCGAAGGAATCGTTGCCATTCAAACCCACCTCAGCCTTAGGGAAGTGAAGAGTCGGGGCGGTAACGTTCCGCCCCTTGACTCACT
>CAYYJX010000184.1:0-2756 GCA_964471545.1 uncultured Fimbriimonas sp.
GCCCTGACCCTCGATCACCACCAGCTCCGATTCGGCATGCTTCAGAACCTCGTTCTCCACCGCTCCGCACGCGTAGTCCACGCGAATTGCATCGAGCGGAATGCCCCCACCGGTGAGCAAGATTCCGATCTGCCCGGTCGCCACGAACGACGCTTTCACGCCTCGCTTTTGAGCCTCGGACATGATCTCCAGCCCAGCCGTCATTTTGCCGATCGCCATATCCGTGCCGACCATCAGCAGGCGGCGATTGGAAAGCATCGCGGTGCGACCTTGTCCCGGTCCGAGCCCTTCCGGCTCCACGCGAATATCCCACACCCACTGCCCAGGCTGAAGGTTCGGATACAGTCCGCTCATCGGCTCGTGCAAACCGTTCACCAGACTCATTCCCAGCGAAACCGCCGTATCGATCGCCTCTTTCCACTCTTGAGGCAGCCTTCCGCCAGAGGGAGCGATGCCCAGCACCAAAACCGTAGCGCCCTTGGCGTGCGCCTCTTCAACCGATGCCACGATGGGCACCGATCGAGGCAGATTCATGTGATCGCCCGTCTGAGAGCCCGCGAATCGCGAATCGATGACCGCCGCGATGGGGTTGGGAAGAAAGCGAATGGCGCCGTAGCCCATTTTGCCGTGCGCCTCACCAAAGGCACCTTCCATGAACAGAGCAACGGATTGATGAGCGGCAAGCATGGGACTAAGGAAGAGTTTATCTTCCCGCTCGCCCGAATCGTTTGTCCCAGCCGGTTTAGGAGCGCTTGCGTCGCTTTCTCAAGATCGCCAGCGCCGGAACAGCCAAGGCGAGCATGCCGGCGGGCTCGGGAGTGGTCATCACCACCGTGGCTCGTAGACCCGTGCTGTCGTAAAACGATGAGTTGTCGTGGTTATCGGAAACGAAGTCGAACACTTCGCCTTTGTTGGCTAAGAACGAGTGGGTGGTCAAGCTGTGAAATGTATAGAGGGTGTTGTAGACGGTCTGAGAGCTCAAAACGGTGCCGTTTCGAACAACGGAGATTCTTGCGGAGCCCGGACCGCGGGTGAACCGTGCCGACCGGTAATTGATGGTGAAAAAGCCACTTTCGGGAGCCGTGAACCGAATGACCGGCATCTGGAAACTGTCTGGATGCATCATGATGCCGTTTGCCTCAAGGATGCTCACAGCAGAATCGCCTGCGTACAGTTGGAACGAGTTGAAGTTTCGATAAACCCCCGCGGCTCCCAACCCAGTTGCAGTGAGACGGGTTGCGTTTCCGTTGGCATAGGCGAAGTTGCCGTACTGGGTCATGGGTGTAAACAAGGTGCTGGCTTGCGTGCCTCGGTAGCCGACAGACCACGGACTGTTGAACGCCGTCGCAAAATTCGTGACGGAGCTTCGAATGTCGTACGTCGTGACAATCTGAGCCGAAGCGACTCCGTTGAGCAAGCCAACACCGGCACCTACAAGAGAAAACAAAACAGTATTGCGAAAAACTTTCACCGCTTCTCCCATTTATATCGGAAACCTGGAGTAATTCATCAGCTTTACTGCCCAGCAAATTTGCCGGTGTTTGTTAAGAATCCCTTCTCAGCGGTTTGAGTCGGCGTTTCACGTGAAACTTCCGCGTTTGGGCTTATATCGGTAGACTAGACTCTACTATCTTGGCCTGTTGATTTGACCAGAGTCGAACCCATGCGCAGCGACGAACTGAACCCGAACCCATTGCCTGGCGAAAGCGACGACCTTTCGCTTCGTCCTCGGCGATTGTCGGAGTTCATTGGTCAATCCAAGCTGAAGCAGAACCTAAACGTCTTTATCGAAGCCGCTCGGGGCAGAAGTGAGCCTTTGGATCACGTGCTGCTCTACGGACCCCCGGGGCTGGGCAAAACCACGTTGGCGCACATTGTTGCCAACGAGATGCGCACCACCATTCACGTCACCAGCGGACCCGCCATTGAGCGTCCCAGTGACCTAGTGGGCATTCTCACCAACCTAGATGAAGGCGCGGTGCTGTTCATCGACGAAATTCATCGGCTCTCCCGAGCGGTGGAGGAGTATCTGTACCCCGCTATGGAAGACCGCAAGGTCGATATCATGATCGGCCAGGGTCCGGCGGCGCGGTCGGTGCGTATGGATGTTCCGCCTTTTACGGTGGTGGGCGCCACCACTCGGCAAGGCCTCCTGACGGGTCCTTTGCGAGACCGATTCGGCATCATTGCCCACTTCGCCTATTACGACGAGAACGCGCTGTACGAGATTGTGCGACGCTCGGCTGGGATTCTCGGCTACGGGATCAGCGATGCGGGCGCGGAGGCGATTGCGTCTCGCTCTCGCGGAACCCCCCGAATTGCGAACCGCTTGCTTCGTCGGGTGCGAGACTTCGCCCAGGTGGATGGCTTGGATGCCATCGATGCGAAGATCGTGGACAAGGCCGCCGACGCTTTAGAGATCGACCCGCTGGGTCTGGATCGCGTGGACCGCACCCTTCTGGGCGTGATCATCGACCGCCACAAGGGCGGTCCGGTGGGGCTGGATACGATCGCGGCGGGCACGGGCGAGGATTCGACGACGATCGAGGATGTGTACGAGCCGTATTTGATCCAGATTGGAATGTTGACCCGCACGCCTCGGGGTCGATGCGTGACAGCGGCGGCGTATCGGCACCTGGGTCGGCCGGAGCCGACCGATGGTCTGCTCGGCTGATGCTGCCCTGGGTGTGGTTCCAGAATTCCCTCGCCCCTCTGGGGGAGAGGGTGCCCCGATTCATCGGGGCGGGTGAGGGGTC
>CAYYJX010000185.1:0-2739 GCA_964471545.1 uncultured Fimbriimonas sp.
GTTCGTGGGGATCGCCGGAGCGGGAATTCATGCCTGGATCGCGACCCAGAAGAACCGTCGCACGGCGAGCGTCAAGGAGTTGGAGGCTCTCCTTCCGATCCTGAAGCTTGACGAGATGGGTCGACTTTACGCCGAAACGCTTTTGCAGGTCTTCCAGTCGAAGTTGCCCGAAGAGGCACGGTCCGAGGCAATCTCCGAACTGAACCGATTGATGAGCGAACACGAGCACTTGAAGGCAGGGCGAGAGAAAATTGAAAGTGCCCTTTCTTCGACCCAGATTGAGGAGATCCAGCTCGATATAGAACGCCTAGAGAGAAAGGTTGCCGAAACGACCGATCCAGAGGCCAAGCTCGGATTTGAGGAGAGCCTGAGCATTGCGCGTCAACGGATGGAAACGGCCCAACGATTCCATCCCTACATTCAAAGAATCGACGCCCAGATTGAGCTGGTCAAGCAAGCCCTTCTCAACTTGAAATCCGACCTTGGCCGCCTTGCGCTTTCCCCTACCGTGTTGGAGATTTCCCCCATCGATGGTTTACGGCGATCGACCTTGAGTATTCGGTCTCAGGCTGATGAGATCGAGAAAGCGATTCTCGAGCTGAACAGCTCTTTGTAGGCTAGAACAAAGCGGTCGAACATAAATGAAACGACCTCTCAGATCACTGAGAGGTCGTTTTACCTTCTGCGCTCTGCGCTAAGTTCAGCGCTTGACTTGGAGTGATTTACTTCTTGCGGCGTCGAGCGACGGCGAGAAGACCGAGCCCAAGAGCAGCGATGGAGGTCGGCTCCGGAACCACTTCAATTGCGGTAAGGCGGAAGTCGATACCACCACGATCAGCGGTGTTGTAGGTGCTGATTTCGGTGACGTTGCTGTAATTGAACGTGCCAGAGTTTCCGAGGTCGAAGTGGACCAGCGCTGCTCCGGAAGGACCGGTGTACAGGGTGGAGAGGGTGATCTCGTTTGCTGCGTTATCCTTGACCTTCAGATTGAACGTCGTTCCATTTTCGATGTAGTCGAACGTGTACTTGAAGACTCGCGAGAAGCTGAAGTCGTACGTGGAAACGTACGTCATCTTGCCCTGTGCATCGACCTGAGGGTCGGAGCCAAGCGTCCAAACACCGTTGCGAACTCGCGAGAAACCGCGGTCGAACTCATCGGCATCGTTTTGCACGATGCTCAGGGTTTGCGTGACCGTTGCACCCAGAGGCGTCGGGAACGAGATTGCCCCGTTGTTCGAAGAGGAACCGGTCGTCGTTCGGGACAACGTTGCCATATCGACCGAGAAGTCGTCGACGACGATCACTGCGGCGGAAGAAACACCCGCAAGAGCAGCCACACCTAAAACAAGCGCAAAACGCATTACAAGGAATGATACTGCGCAAGAACGGTGCCGTGACAGAGTGGTTGAAAGGTTCTTAACATTCACGGACCATTCCCCGCAAATATACGTGGTGAAAACCCTGGTTCCAACAGAGACTCTGGCACTGAACCGGGGACAAGAGACGTAACGTAAAATGGACTGGAGGTGGAACCTATCCACTGAATTCCTGGGACCCGAGATCGATCATGGCAAGAACCATCCTTCCGCTCACCATTGCACTTGGTTGCGTGCTTGCCGGATTTCAAGCTCCGGTGACTCCATTGGACCCAATTGCGAAGCTGCAGGCAGAGATCACGAAGGGGTCCGCGAAGCTTGAGTTCGACCCAAAGTTTGGGTACCTGCCCTCGATTTTGAAAGAGCTAGAGATTTCTGCCGACTCTCAGACGCTCGTCTTCTCCAAAACGAGCATGCAGTCCAGTTTCATCAATCAAAAAAACCCGCGCGCGCTGTATTTCAACGATCACACCTATGTGGGCTTCATCCCAGGCGCTCCGGTGCTAGAGATCGCAACCATGCACCCAACTTTGGGGCTTCGCTTTTACACCTTGCCCAACCAAAAGGTTGGACCGCAACGATTCGCGGCTGAAACTCGCGACTGCGTTCCTTGCCATACCCGGCGTAGCCAATTCGGCGGCCCAATTTTGGTTGCCGAATCCTCCTACGTAGGGCCAAGTGGTCACCCCCGTGTTTTGGCACCGCAACCGGTGGTTACTCCCAGAACTCGGTTCGAAAGTCGGTGGGGCGGTTGGTTTGTCACCGGTCAACACGGATCGATCCGGCACCTGGGCAACGAGCTCTCTTACTTAGAAGACGAACCGTTCGGACTGGATATGGAGAAGGGTGCAAACGTGGAGTCGCTGACGAAGTTCTTTGAGCCAAAGAAGTACCTGAGCCCCCATTCGGATATCGTCGCCCTGCTGGTGATGGAGCATCAAATGGACATTCAGAATGCGCTCGCCGCAGTCCATCGAACCTTGCGAACGAACGGTGCGCCAAGCGATTCTTCGTTCACCGCACTGACGGATCGATTGACGCATAAAGGCGAAGCCGCCCTGAAATCTCCGGTAAAAGGAACCTCGACCTTTGCCGAAAGCTACGCCGCTGCGGCGGACCAACCCTTGCGCAAACTCGATCTTCAACGAAGGGTCTTTCGCTATCCGGTGAGCCCTGAAATCTACAGCGATGCGTTTCAGTCTCTTCCTCGCGAGGTGAGACAGAAGGTCTATCAGGTGGTCTCAAAGCGCCTTTCCAACCTTGGAGGCGTTTACTCCGCAGAAGACCTCGCGACGGCCACCGCTGAACTCAAGAAGGCGTGTGAGACTCTTTAAATATCACGTTTGCGATATTTTATAAACGA
>CAYYJX010000186.1:0-2615 GCA_964471545.1 uncultured Fimbriimonas sp.
GTTCGAATCCCGTCCGGAGTACCAAACAAAGAAGCTCATACCCGTAGGTATGGGCTTTTTTGTTTTGAGCATAGCGACGAGGTGACAACTCTTGCGCTCGCGGGTGAAGAATCTGGAGCGCAGCGCCCTTCCCGACACCATTTATCGAACGGTGCTTCGAAGACGTCCGTGCACCGGTTTCTCGTTGTATTGTAAACAGTGGACGAAAATCCGATCTCGCCCAAGGCCAACCCAACGTCATACCGCCTCTTGATCTTGGGTCTGATCTTTTGCGGCCTCATCGGGAATCTCGTTCTTTACGGCATCTTCAATATGGTGAGCGTGGTTGGCGGACCCGTTGCCCTCGGAGGAACCATTATCTTTACGGTCCTTCTTGGCGGGCTGCTTTGCGTGATTCCGGCAAAGACTTTCGCTGGAAAGTTGGGGAGCGTGCTCGTCGCGTCCGCGCTATGGGCAGTTGGAAGTGTCTTTCTGCTCATCGCTCTAGACCCCGTTCAGGCTTGGCTTTGGAAGGTGGATACCGAGCGGGTTGCCAAGGATTATGCGGGCGGGGCTTTGCCACCAGGCTGTGAAATCAAGGGAACCTATCGCGGCAGCGTTCACACACCGCTCGAATGCAAAGATTCGGTCGAGGTTGTGACGGCGTGGTACCGATCGAGACTCGCGGCGAACTGGGTTGAAAGCAAAGATGGCGAAGACATTCTCTTTACGCGCCAACTACCTGGCAAGCCGAAGCAAAAGATCAGCGTCTATCGCGACCTTTTTTTCGTTAAGGGGACAGCCGTCGTTGTCTCTCCAACGCAAACGAATCAGTAACGAACCTCCATTTAGGACGATGCCTTGTGGCAAGACCCACTGTCAGGAAATCTGGCGTCCTAGGCACATACTCCGCCGCGACAGTGTAAGTTGAATACGTGCGAGTCGCTTCATCGGTTGTTGGAACACTCTTGGGCTTCGGCTTCCTTGCCAGCCTTGCCATCGGAATCTCAAAACCTGCAAAGGCAACGCGTCCTTTGGGAACCCCCACTCAAACGGTCACCGCAGAACGGATCACTCGAGTCATGGGAACGGGTTTCAACCTTGGAAATACGTTCGATTTGAAGATTCGCCCTACCGAGACCGCCGAAATTGAAAAGGTCTTGCGACTCTACAAACAAGCCGGGATGGGGCACGTGCGCATTCCAATCACTTGGATGGACGGTTTTGACGGAGATCACCTTGCGGATGATGCAGGCAATCTCAAGCAGGCGCATCCCAGACTCAGGCAGCTAGATGCGGCAATCGATAAAGCCCTTGGAATGGGCTACGTCGTTGTGATCAACACCCACCACGAACACTGGCTTAAGAAGCCTTATGATGGGTCCGAGAAGTTCAACAAGCCGTTCGCAAACTTGTGGAAACAGATCGCGACTCGGTACGAGAAGAAATCGCCCAACCTGATTTTCGAGGTTTTGAATGAACCAGAGGGAGCGATGGGCGACTGGTCGGGATCCGTCAAGCCCTTCGACCCCAAGGCCATTCAATTCACCCGACAAATCAATGAGATTGGATACAAAGCCATTCGTTCCACGGGCGGCGCCAATCTCACGCGGGTGGTCATGGTCGGCCCAAATGGGCAGGGGAACCACTCTATGTTGGATGAGGTGTATCCCACCGCTTCCCTGCTGCCCGGAGGCGGAAAGGACCGGGCTTTGATAGCGACCGTTCACACGTACGATCCGTGGGACTTTTGCGGTCAGGACGGACAGATGGCAAAGAAGCCAACCATGGATTCCGTTGCCGAATCCATCAAGAACACCGCGGCTCATGCCGCAAAACTCGGCATTCCCGTCAACTACGGAGAGTTCGGGGTGGGTCGACGAGAGCGTCAGTCAGAGCGAAACTCAGACGCGGTGCGAGAGTATTACCGAACGGTAAGGAAAACGACTTTGGCACTAGATATGTCGAATACGGCGTGGGACGATGCCGGCTGGTTTGGTCTCGTCAATCGCTCGGAAGACGGAAGCTACCGCTTCACATTCGAGATCGTCCCGTCGATGTTTCGACAATAACTCATCTCTTTTTATCCCTAATAATCGGCCAATCTTTGAAGTAGTCCCAGCACTGTATTCAGCCGTGCTACTTTTTGGCGAAGGGTATCCGTAGTGGGCAAATGATCCACCATGATTACCTCTGCACTCGCCGCCATTGCGCTTCTCGGCTCTCCTACTCAATCGATTTCAGCGGTATGGAAGGCGGCCAAGCAAGCAGGGTTTTCTGGCGGAGTCATCGTGATCTCGGGGGAACGTACTCTCCTGTTTGAATTTAACAATCCGGCCAAACAGAAATCTCTCCAGTTGGGTCCCAAAACCTCGTTCCCGGTGTGCAGCATCACGAAGGGGCTCACGGCTCAAGTGGTTTTGGGATTGGTCAATAAGGGCAAGGTGAACTTGGACGAGAACATTTCGACCTACCTTTCCTGGCTGCCGGCATTCGCCGGCAAACCGACCATTCGACAGTTGCTCACCCACACTTCGGGGCTGGCAAACATGAACGATGCGCTCACCAAAGACCCAGATGGTATTTCAGGCATCTACCGAAGTGCAGACAGGTCATTGCAGCCGCTGAAGGCCCGG
>CAYYJX010000187.1:0-2293 GCA_964471545.1 uncultured Fimbriimonas sp.
AATTAAATACACATTTACTGGAAAAGACGTTTTACATTTTTTAGTATATTTAATGCAACAAAACACAGTTAAATCGCAAATAGGAGTTGTTGAAATATTGTCAAAAAATATGTCAAAACTGCTTGATGATGACGGTTATTTTGATTTAGCACTTCATGCAAAGCGTGGTGGAAACATATTATTGTATAAGCACGTAAATGTGGATTTTTTAAATGCAGCAAAATCCGCACCACCGACTATAAAGTCCGCGGAACCTATTCAAGTTGTCGAGGAACCCATAGAAGATAAACCCGACGTTTTAGATATTGCCGTGCGCAATCCAACAGCGAGTATCAAAGCGTCGTTAGGCGAATTTGTTGTATTGGAACCTATTCCCAATGCCGATGTCCCGGAAATGCTTAAAGAAGAAACCAAAGCTGACGCTGACAAACTGAAAAACCCAAATGCAAACACAAACTGGGTTCAAAAATTTATGAAAAACGATAATTATCGAATTCACACGGTTCCCGGAGATGGCGACTGTTTTTTCTCGGTAATTCGTGATGCATTTAAACAAATTGGATTTAAAACGACTATTGAAAAGTTGCGCAAGGTAGTTGCCGACGGCGTAAATCAGCCTATACTTGAACAATATCAAAGCATGTATGGCATGTATGCGAACGAAATAGAAGAAAACAATTCAAAAATTAAACGAATCAAAGATATAATACAAGACCTGAAATCAAGGTATAATAAGGCAGCCAACAAAGCCGACAAAGAAAAACTTTTGCAAAGCATAACGTTATTGCAGAATACGATATGGAACATTTTATGTTCATGAAAGACGTTAAAACACTGGCAGATTTGCAAAATGCTATTATGCGTTCTTCGTATTGGGCAGACGAAGTTGCGCTGTCAAAGATTGAAGAAAAGTTAAATATAAAATTAATTGTGTTATCTCACGAAAACTACAGTAATGGGTCAGAGGATACCGTTATGGTGTGTAACACAGGAACAGCTGTAAATCCAAGTCCCGAATATTATATTATGACGTCTTACGATGGCCAACATTATGACCTGATTAGCTACAAAGACAAAAAAATATTAAAGTATTCCGAAATTCCATATTACATCAAAACACTCATTGTAAATAAATGCGTGGAACACAATGCAGGCGCATTTCACCATATAACAGATTTCCGCAACTTTCAAACCAAATTTGGCATTGACCCCGTGCAAAATGCGTATGAGCCGGGACCCGTTATGTCCGAGTTGTATGATGATGCAGTGCAGTTTATGTTTTATGGAGCATCTGCAGATGCCAAACCGGGCAAAGGTAGTGGCGAAAAGATTGGAAACAAAGATGTTATTATGTTTAAAGACTTGCAACTTGTTGCCAACTGGCGACGTAAATTGGATGACACGTATGCTGCACCATTTACATATGACAACAAACGTTGGCAAACAGTGGAACATTATTACCAAGCGGCCAAATTTAAAAAGGGATTTCCTGATTTTTATGCGCAGTTTTCACTGGATTCGGAAAGCGAAATATCCAAAAATGTGAAAATGGCTTCTGGTGCTGGTGGCAAAACGGGGCGCTATGAAAAAGAGCTGCTTAGACCCAAAGACGTTAAATTGGATGCGGACTTTTATGGAGGTCGCGACCGCGTAGAACGTGGCAATGCACTAATGGCGAAGTTTGAACAAAACCCTGAACTTAAAAAGATGTTGCTGGATACAAAAGAAGCCAAGTTGCTACATTTTGTGCGCGGGGCAGAACCAGAGGTGGATACACTGCTTATGGAAACACGTAAAAAACTGAAAGTTTAATAAACATGATTTATATAATATAATATATAAATCATGACATTACAAATATTTGAAAACATATGCAGCGACGACGATGAACTGTTTTGCTATTTACCACTTGTAAATAAATTAACACTGTCACTTATTGAACAATCCATAATTATATACTTTAACGACAACTTATACTTTGGTGTAATTGAAGATGAAGATGATTACGAAGATATTGAAACATACATTGTAGTAAGTGGAATGCGATTTAACATAAATAAATGGTCATACAAGTATAAACACAAAATAGAGGAAATTGCAAAATTTTTAGAAGTGGATTCTAAAAAATTCAATAACAAGGTATTATTACCTTGGATATGCTGTTACTGTAATATTGATATTGAACGTATGCACCATTTTATTTTATAAAAAAAATATGTATCCAATCATAATAAACATAGCAATAAACGGTAACAATACTAAAAACCATGACACACTTGTGTATCCATTTTTG
>CAYYJX010000187.1:2303-2614 GCA_964471545.1 uncultured Fimbriimonas sp.
ATACATATAACGCTTTAATAATAAAAATAATAAACTTGTTGGTTACTTGGCAACTATAGTCGCCTAAACAATAAATGTCTGTGCTGCCGTGATTTTGAATTGCCATAATTACAATAGATATGGTACTGATAACAAAGTAAAAATAAGCAGGGGTGCACCAATCGCGAAATGCCATTATAATGTATATTTATACTAAAAATGCAGGCTTCAAGTTAGGATTTGATTGTGCGGAATCCGGTACAGAAGTCCCCATTATTTGGGCAGACACGGATGATGCGCCGCTACTTGTTCCAAAATTACTGAAAAATGAC
>CAYYJX010000188.1:0-2541 GCA_964471545.1 uncultured Fimbriimonas sp.
TGCGCGATGACGAAGGCAACATCATGCCTGGTGCGGGTGTGTCTGTTGGTCAGCCGCAGATTGACATGAACACGCTTCAACAGCTTCTGACCCGCGCTCCGAGCGTGGCCGGTAAGGTTCTGCCGACTGTTGAGGCTTTCCGCAAGATGACCGCTCCTGAGGCTCCGATGGCGGTTGGAGTAGATCAAACTCTTGTCAGGCCAACAACTGGAGAGGTTGTTTTTGCTGGACCAGGCAAGCCAGAGAAAGCGCCATCTGCCGTTCAGGAATATGAGTTTGCCAAATCCCAAGGATTCAAGGGAACATTTGAGCAATTCAAGCAGCTCAATCGGCCCGTGACCACCGTCAATGTTGGCGAGGGGCAAAAGGGGCTTGAGAACGAAATGAAGGTTGCTTCAGCATTTAAGGGAGAGCCTGTATACAAGGCTTTCGATGAGATGCGCTCTTCTTATTCGCAGATCACGACAGGACTCAACGCTCAAACTCCTGCTGGTGACCTGACAGCGGCAACCAAATTTATGAAGTTGCTTGACCCCGGATCAGTTGTTCGAGAGTCTGAATTGTTCTTGGCAATGCAAGCAACAGGCTTGGTTGATAAGTTCTCTGATTACTCCAACAAGATCATCAAGGGAACGAAGTTGACAGAGTCCCAGCGGCAGGACTTCCGCAACATTGCGAATGACCTTTACAACGCAGCCGCTAACGCATACAACACCAAGCGAAATGAGTACCTTGAGTTTGGCCGTTCTCAAGGCTTAAAAGGGGAAATTTTGCTTGGCAAGCCTGCAGAACTTGCATCAACCGGAGCAGTGCCGATGGATGCTATGGAACGCGCAAGGCGAGAACTTCAGCGTAGAGGGTTGTAATCATGGATTTGACAAAACTCTCGGAGAAAGACCTTCGCGCCCTTGCTGCCGGGAAGATTGAAGAGCTTTCAGATGATGCTCTTCGTATGCTTGCCGCCGGGGAGCAGCCAAAGCCTTTAACGGGATCTCAGGTTGTTAGTTCTGCAATTCAGAACTTTCCATCCTCTTTGGGCCAAATGGCAAAGGATATTTACGGAGTTGTCACAAGCCCAGTTCAAACCGTAAAGGGGGTGCTTGATGTTGCCGCTGGTGCGCTTCAAAACCTTCTGCCTGAGTCTTTGGTTAAGGCTGTCGGAGAAGATCCGAGATCTCGTGAAGCGGCCCGTCAGGTGGCGACTTTTTACGCCAACCGATATGGTGGTACTGAACAAGCCAAGCGAACCATTGCTGAAGATCCAGCGGGATTCATGGCTGATGTTGCCACGATCTTGACTGGTGGCGCTGGAGCCGCTCGAGGAGTTGGCACACAGGTAAGTCGTGTGGCCCCGGCCGCTGGAAGGGCTGTAACCGGGACGGCAGAGGCTCTTTCTAAGACGGCAAGTTATGTTGATCCGCTTTCCGCAACTGTGAAGGCCACCACCACAGGACTTGGACAAGTTCTTCCTGCCATCCTTGGAACAACCACTGGCGCTGGTGTGCAGCCGATTAAAGAGGCTTTTAAGGCCGGGAAAGAGGGCGGTGAAGCGTCAACAGCGTTCCGTCAAAATATTCGAGGCCAAGCGGATATGCTTGATGTCCTGAATGCTGCAAAGGCAAATCTCCAAACAATTGGAGAGTCTCGGCAGGCCGCTTATAGGCAATCAATGGCCGCAATCAAGAGCGACAAGACTGTTCTTGATTTGGCCGGTATTGATGCAGCAATCAACCAAGGCCTTAATCGGACCACATTCAAGGGCCAGGTCAAAGATGAACTCGCCAACGCCAAGTTGAGGGATGTTCAGGCGATTGTTGATGACTGGAAGAACCTTAATCCTGCCGAATTCCATACCCCAGAGGGATTGGACGCTCTGAAGCAGAGGATCGGCGCGGAGCTAGACAAGATTCCGTTTGAGCAAAAGAACGCTCGAGCCGTTGTCGGCGGGATTTACGATGCCACCAAGCGCGAGATCGCCAAACAAGCCCCGACTTACGATAAGACAATGAAGTCTTATTCGGAAGCATCTGACCTAATCCGAGAGGTTGAGAAATCACTGTCTCTTAATCAGAGGGCCTCTGCTGATACAGCTCTTCGCAAGCTGCAATCAATCATGCGGAACAATGTGAACACCAACTATGGTCAACGCGCTGTTCTGATGAAGGAACTTGAAGAGCAAGGTGGCCGTGCGCTTGCGCCATCTTTGGCTGGTCAGGCGTTGTCAACTCCGATCCCGCGAGGAATTCAACAAGCAACGGGTCCGCTCGGAGTGTTTGGCGCTTTCCAAATGGCCGGTACTCCAGAGGCTTTGGCACTTGGCGCTGCATCCTCGCCGCGATTGGTTGGTGAGACCGCATTCGCTGCTGGTCAGGCTGCCGGGGTTCCTGCCCGTGTTGGTCGGGGACTGCTTGATCTTGAGGCTCGTCTACCAGAAGAGTTCAGGATCACACCAAGGGCCGCAGCGGTTGGTCAGCAATTGCCTCCGCTAGACTTCAGGACGCTCAATCTCTTGTATCAGCTTCGTCAGCGCGAAGAAGAGAA
>CAYYJX010000189.1:0-2077 GCA_964471545.1 uncultured Fimbriimonas sp.
GATACAGACCTACCCACCGCCTAACACGTAGGATGGAAGCAAGAGCAAACATGAGACCCGTCTTAGGCATTCACCACGTCACCGCCATCAGCGCGAACATCGAAATGAACCTGGGCTTCTATACCGGAGTCATGGGATTCCGCTTGGTGAAGAAAAGCATCAACCAAGACGACGTTCAGGCTTACCACCTCTTCTACGCCGATGCGGTGGGATCGCCCGGAACCGACTTTACGTTCTTCGACTGGCCAAACTCCGGCGAGACCCGACCAGGGGCAGGCACCGTTGGACTCACCTCTCTCCGCGTCGCGCCCGGCTCTTTTGACTACTGGGAGGAGCGACTAAAGGCGGTGGATGCGTTTGTGGATCGCGAGGAGACCCGCATCTTAGCTTCCGACCCGGAGGGGCAACGATTGGCGCTGGTGTCCAACGATGGCCTCCCGGGATCGGTTGTTCCCTGGGACAAATCGGTTCCTGCCGAGCACTCCCTGCGGGGCATCTTGGGGGTCGATCTGGATTCGGCAAACCCGAACGCCACCGCTGCCACCCTTGTGCAGATGCTCGGCTTTCAACAAGTGGACGATGACGTCTTTGAAGTTCGAACCGACGACTCGGTTGCCCAGGTGCGCGTGATGGGCTCTCCGCAGCGAGGTTTTGCCGGAGCGGGCGGTGTTCACCACGTTGCGTTTCGAGCCGTGGACGACGATCACATGCGCGAGATTCAGGAGCGGCTGGAAGGCGTTGGATTCCGCACCAGCGGCTATGTCGATCGATACTACTTCCACTCGCTCTACTTCCGCGAACCCGGCGGAGTGCTCTTTGAAATCGCCACCGATGGTCCAGGGATGCACATCGACGAGCCGATGGAATCGTTGGGCGAGAAGGTGTCCATTCCGCCCTTCATGGCCGATCGACGGGCGTCGATCGAGGCCGGATTACGACCTCTCCCCGCGCCCAGTTATCACCGGTAATTCCCGCCTGAAGAATCCACGGAATCCACATCACACCACGCCTGTGAGCCATCTCACAGGCGGTTTTTCTGGCGTGGTCGATCATATTCACAAGCCCAGCGGCGAGGTCCAAAACAAACCGACCCCGACGGCAGGCCAAGGAAAAAGACCATGAAAGGACTTCGAACCATTCTCGCCGTTTCTGCTCTTGCAACCGCAGCACTTAGCTCCGCTCAAGACATCCGATTCTTTACCATCAATCCGCGCAACAACGGGCTTTACGAAGTTGTCACCGGCTCCGGAACCGGAGGTCGGTACGTCAATCGTGCGTACAGCGTCCACGGAATTCGTGTTGCCGGTTTCACCGACCGGGTTCAACGCAGAGAGCCGATTATCACCGGAATCTTTGGTTCGGGTACTGCCTTCAACGTTCGGATTAGTTCCAACGGCAACACAGTGGCGTTCATCCCGTCTCTTCCGATTCCGTCCTTCGACTTTCGGCGAGTAAGCGCAAACGTGAACACGGACAACGTGGTGATTGGATTCGACTTCAATCGTCGACACTTCTCGCGCCGGGTGCCCATCGGTTCTCGACCGTAAGCGCTTCATCGCGCTCTGCAGTGTCGATATAGCGGGAGGGTCTCGATGAGATCCTTCCGCTATTCCCGTACCGTTCGAACGTTCGACAAGAAGATTGGGATTCCAACGTCACGCTTTTGCAGTACGGACAAACAGTTTTTTGGACTTCTGTTCTCTCCCCTTGCTTGAACTATTTTAGGCGATAGATACTGTGGTCGATGGCGAAGCTTGCCCAGTATGCCTCTTTTGAAACTCCAGGATTTTCTGTGGAGCCACGGAAGGGCCATATCAACAGAGTGTGCGCAGCGGAAGAATTCGCCCGTTGGTTCTATGGTGAAATCGGTAGAGCCATTCCGAATGTGAATGCCGACCTGTATCAGGAAGATTTTGGTTGGGTGATCGACCTTCCGATCGACTTGGGATCGGACGTTGTGATGATTACGGTCGTTTACTACGAGAGCGAAGATGGCGAACCCGAAAGCACCTGCCTCTGTTTCGACGAGCGCGTCTCTGTGTTGAGGGCAACGTTCAACCGAACGCTGAAGAAGCGA
>CAYYJX010000189.1:2087-2495 GCA_964471545.1 uncultured Fimbriimonas sp.
TGGACGAGGTGATTATGAAATCGGTCGAGATTCTTCGATCTGCGAAGGGGATCACCAATATTCAGTGGTGGCAAGACGGTCCGATGGCAGGCGATCCGCTGCCCAATCCGTGGACCCACTTGGAAGGCACTTCCTAGGCTTAAGAAAACTTCTCGCCCCGGTGCTCCGTCTTAACGGCGGAGACCTATCGTGATCGAGTTTCGAACCTCCAAACCCAAGACGCTTGGGCTTTTGCTCCTCGCCATTCTCATGATTGGCTGCTGTGTCTTTGTGGCGACGATGCCCGATCCCAAAAAGCGCGTCGTGGGTGTTCTGGGCGCATTGTTTTTTGGCGTCGCCCTTGTCGTCGTCGCGAAGCAATTGTTCAACAAGGATCCCCTGCTCGTTTTTGATGAGGTGGGAATCCAC
>CAYYJX010000190.1:0-309 GCA_964471545.1 uncultured Fimbriimonas sp.
TGACGCTCCAGTTCCGCCGCCGATGGGCTGTATGAAGAGTTGTTCAGACCTTCCTTAGTCGGGCTATGCAGCCTGGGGCAGCAGCCCCTTTCGGGGCTGGCGCGCTGGGTGAATCCACCCTTTGGGGGTATTGACGGGGTGGGAGTTGGGCTAATCTGCAGGCGGGCCCTTGGTTGGTCCAAGTTACGTTAGGCCGCACAAACCATGTTCTCAGTTCTCGAGAGTCTGCTGAACACCTTGCTGGTCATCGGCACATCGGTGTGGGGTTGGATGGGCCTGATAGCAGGGTTTGGCGGCGCCTTCGTGGTG
>CAYYJX010000190.1:319-2479 GCA_964471545.1 uncultured Fimbriimonas sp.
GCGTCCTCTCGCGCTTCTCAGCTCCTACCCCCTGCGTAGGTCCCTGTTCAGGCAGGCCCGTCCTCTTCTCAGGCAGCCGGGCGCATGCAACTGACCCCTACACGGCCGCGAGCCCAAGGATACTGTATGCTTAACCAGCTACAGCCGCGCGCCTCATCATCGGACCCGCTCCCGCCATGTTCTTCGGACTGACTACAGCTGACTTCGCCGGACTCTCGGCGCCAGTGAGAATCTTCCTTTCTCTCGCACATGGCTTTCACAACAGCGTGCCAATCGTTCGTGCAAGTCAGCAGGACAAGGAGTACCACTTTCAGAACTGGGTTGAGCGGCGGATCAATGCTGCTAGCCTGAAGTTTGAGAAGCTTGGGCGGAACGGTTACCCTGACTTCGTTCTCTCTGAACACCCAAGCGGATACGAGGTAAAGGGTCTCGCAGTTCCAGGCCGAGTCGCTGATTTCGACTGCAATAGTCAATTGCCCCTAGCCTTCCAGGACGGACGAACGATCTACTACATATTCGGCCGTTACCCAAACTCCACCTCGCTCGAGTTCCCAGTTCACGACTTGGTTCTGTGCTCTGCCTCTCTACTTAACGCAGAGACAGTAAACACAAACACAAACCAAAGTTTTCGCGGCGCTGGCTCCTACGGTGACATACTGATCCGCGACCGCCGGATGTACGTTAGCCCTACGCCATACGCTCTGATGCCAGACACAGTTGGCCATGCGACTCTAGTGATTGAACAAGACTCGACGTCGATTCCAGCTCAGTTGCGCAAAGTCGGCCAATTTGAGCGGACGGAGTCTGCGAAGATCGTTACCGGCTACTCCTTCGACTTCGCCTCGAACAAGTTGACTTCTAAACACGCACCAAACGTATCGGCAGGAACCAAGCACCTCTTCGACCTGTATCGGATTCGTGATTTCAGCGAGCCGGGCGGACCATCGAGCGATAAGGAGCAATGATCATGTCCCGGGTACTTGAGCTCGACTCTAGAAGCGGATACACGTCGCTCGGCCTCTTTGCCGGCGCCGGAGGACTTGATCTCGGGTTCGAAGCTGCTGGCTTCGAACATACCGAGTCAAATGACATTCTCCCGTTCGCCGCTGCGACTCTTCGCCGCAATCGCCCCAGTTGGCGCGTAGTTGAAGGCGACGTGCGCAGCTACGTACCATCGTTTCGAAATGGGCTGGATGTTCTTCTGGCAGGCTTTCCTTGCCAAGGCTTTTCACTCGGCGGCAAGCGAGATCCGAACGACTACAGGAATACACTGTATCGTGAGGTTATTAGAATCGCAAGTCTAATGAAGCCGCGCGTCGTTGTGATGGAGAATGTTCTGAACCTCAGAACAATGACTCATCCGCAATCCGGGCGTCCGTTCGCTGAACAGATCGCTGGCGAGCTGGCAGACATTGGCTACGCAACCCGCTCGGCTTTCTTCCGCGTTAGTGAATACGGTGTGCCACAGACTCGCCGCCGCTTTGTCTTTGTCGCGTTCCGGGGCAAGTTCAGCCCCTTCTTCGATTTTCCCGCTCCCGAGCAGTCGACTGCTAGCGGCCCGTTCTTGCAGGATCTGGTTGCTGATGACGACATCGAGCTGCCGAATCATGACCCGAAATGGGGCTTCGTGAGCAACGTTCACACTACTCGCGGCGGTCGGGTCAGTCGCACTGATCCTGTTGTGCCAATCAGAATCAGCCGAACGGCTTCGGACGGAAACCCGATTCGCTCGTACTCGGATCCATTTCCTGCAGTTGACACGGCAACAGTGTGGGGCTTCGCCCAAGGAAACGTTAGCGCTCAGCGAGTGGTTAAGGATAGAACAGTCGAGAAGTTCATACGAGATCCGTCCGCCGATGTCACTCTTTGGCGTATTCAGGCGAAGCGAATGAGAACATTCACTGCTAGAGAGTACGCGCGATTGCAAACATTCCCGGACGACTGGGCGTTTGCTGGCAACAACAAGCGGGAATTCCAGTTACAGATCGGCAATGCTGTCCCGGTAGCATTCGCAAAGCGAATTGCGAAGTCCGTGCGCGAAGCCTTGGAAGCGCAGGACAATAGGAACGGTGCCGGCGTGGCACGAAAGTTCGAACTGGTTCCAGGTTAGGGAAGGTCTGCAAAACCCCGTGCCGACCCGAGTGGCGTACGAGGTCGTGA
>CAYYJX010000191.1:0-2402 GCA_964471545.1 uncultured Fimbriimonas sp.
TCCCCATTTTGGGTGGGAAGGGTACGCGATCTCGCTGGAGCTTCTGGTCGGTCCTCGGGCCCTCGGTAGAGGGAAGATTCAGGTCAGGCGGTAGAGAACGGTCTCCACAATTTTTCCCTCCGTGGAGGGGTGGTCCCGATTTATCGGGAACGGGGTGGTCGACATAGAGAGGTCGCCCCTCTAGGATCGTTCAAGGGATTCGCTGCAACGGGAAGCGCTCGTCCGGGGTATCCGAAGTGTAGGGCCTTCGTCGGCGAGGTCAATCCCCATGAACATAAAGGAAGATTCCGACAGCGGCGGCTCTCGAAGGAACATCGCCGCCTGGGCTTTTCCGCTATCGGTTGGCACTCTTTTGTGGTTTCTGAGAGCAAAGATCGGAATTCCCGGCTACTCGTGGATTGGATCTTTTGTCGCGCTTCATTCGGGAGAGTCGACGGGATCGTGGGTTGCTCAAGCACCAAGTCTCGCCCTCGGCGCCGGATGGTTGGCACTGTTCGGGGTACTCATCTCATTTTGGGCTCATGCTTTGAAACCCGACGAGTTTGATTCGTTGCTCATTGTGCCGTGGATAGTTGCAGTACTAGCCCTTCCTTTGTTCCTCGTGACCCTTACTCCCCTCGTTTGGCTCTTCAACCAAGTGACGTGGTTGTCGCTTGGAGTTCTCGGAATTGCATCTCTATGCTCAATCGTTTTCTTCTGTGGAACGGCACGGAGCGGCTGTCGTCCGAAGCAGCAAGGGGTGCTTGAGGCGACTAAGCGCTTTTCTTACGGGGCGATCTTCGCGTTCATCATCGAGATCGCAAATTTCTTCATTTACGGCGCATCGTAGGAGTTGTTTAACGATTGCTTGGGCCCTTCCAGAAGCGGTCCAGGAGGACTGCTTCAGGACTTTCCCTCAGCCGACATCTATCCGAGCGTCCGACTCTAGAGAGCAGGGCAAAACCTCCAGTAAAGTACGCGTACGGAAAGGCGACCCCACCCATGGCCGAACCTACAAATCAGAACGAGGAAGCGAAGTACAACCGCACCACGGCCATCGTGTGCTACCTGCTTCTGGCGGGTCTTGCGGGGATTCCGTTCCTGACCCTTTCGAATCGACAATCACAACAAGCCAAGAAAGTTGAGTCGACCATCGGCGAAAAGGAAGCCAGGTTCTATCAAGACCTCGCTTCGGCACTCACCAAGCGCCTCAGCCTGAAGGCTGAGGCCGACAAGTCCGTGTGGCTGATCGGCCTCGACCAGAAAGAGGCGACGGACCAACTGACTCGATCCGGGCTGGAAGACGCCGTTGCGATTCGGCAATCGGCGCTTGGCGGAGATCCTGCACGGTGGGACGTGTTTCAATGCTACTCCCGACTGCCCAAGCGAGATTTTCTGGTGGTAGCCACTGAGCCGAGCCAGATTGTTTGGTACAAGATGAGCAACCAAAGGCTAGGGTTCATCGTGGCGGAACCGAAGCTGTCGAAGTTAACTCTGCCGACCAATCTAGACCAGTGGCAGGTGGTCGCCAGACCTGCGGAAGGGAAGGAACTCCTAGGGCTCGTCGGGTTGACATGGAGCGGTCGGGAGGCGGGTGCGCTCATCGATCCGGGTCTTTCACAAACGGGCGGTGTGCAGGAAATTCGAGGATCACTATGACTCTAACTTACATCGTCGTAGCGGTCGTTACCGCTATCGTAGTGAACAGGGAAGGTAAAGCAGATTGGCGGGTGATATTGCGTGTTTGTTGGCCTCTTTACCTATTGGCGTTTCTTGGGCTGTACCTCGTAAGCGAGCGTAATCTCTACTGGGCAGACGGCGTTTGCCTTCTGGGGCTGATCCCGGTTTGGTTCGCAGGAAAGAAACGGCAGACCTCTAGCGACACTGAGGGGTGAGGGTGTCCCGAGAATCGGGACGGGTGAGGGGCCCGGAAGTCGACCATGTTCGCCGAAGGGTATCGCCACGGCTCCGCCGTTTGGGTTGTAGGTGCAGGGTCTGAACCCAGGGTTATCACCCTGGGCTGCGATGATCGTCGCGGCTCCGCCGCTTGTTGGTTAACCCGGCGAATCCTATTCCCCTCTATAGAGGGGAATTTCATTGGTCCTCCCTGCAAAATCGCCGCACGAATATTCCCGTTCAATCTTCGGGCATCGGAAGGTCCGGAGGACCGGCAAGACTGTTAGCCCAGACCGATAGGTCTGGGGGATCCCGCCAGGGACCCAAGGTCCGGAGGACCGTCCAGATTCAATCCTGCACCCGTTGAGCTCTAAGACCCCTCACCCGGCCCTTCGGGCCCGCCCTCTCCCCCAGGAGTGGCGAGGGCTTCAAAATGACGGAAGGCGAGATGTCGTCCACCGCAACCACCCCTACGGCGACTTCACCAGCCGCACCGACCGCAGATTCATCGCCGCGTACTTCGGCTT
>CAYYJX010000192.1:0-2326 GCA_964471545.1 uncultured Fimbriimonas sp.
GGCAACCGTTCTGCTCGCAGGTTGCGGCGCTCCTCCTGCAGAGGGTGAGACCAACGCTAACACCACCGCTACCTCGGCAGAGGCTCCTAAGGTCGACGGCGCTGCAGACGCGAACGCTCCTGCAGACACCAACGCACCTGCCGACACCAATGCTCCGGCTGACACCAACGCTGCAGCAGGAACCAACGCCCCGGCTGACACCAACGCTGCCGCTGCACCGGCTGCAGGCGAAGGCGAGAAGAAGGACGGCGAGCACAGCAAAGACGACGGCCACGGCCACTAATCTTTAGCATCTAGCAGAAGAAGCCACCCTGGGACACGACAGGGTGGCTTTTTTGTTGCCTTCCTATCGGCGCTCTTTTAAATGCAGGAAATCCTATATTTATTCGAGATTGGGAATAAGCCTTTCTTCGAGCTTCCTGGGTAACTTTCAGAAATGGCTCGCTACGCGATCGGCGTGGACTACGGCACCAACTCCTGCCGTGCTCTCCTGGTAGACATCGACAACGGAAACGAAGTGATTGCTTCGGTGTTTCCGTACCCCTCTGGCGATGACGGGATTCTGCTCGATCCGAAGGACCCGAACCTTGCCCGCCAGAATGCGCAGGACTACATCGATGGGTTTTTGACGACCGTCGCCGAAGTCGTCAGTAAGTCTGGAGTCGATCCTAACTCTGTCGTTGGAATTGGCGTCGATACCACCGGGTCGAGCCCTATTCCGGTCGATAAAGAGGGCAGGGCTCTCTCCCTTCATCCTCAGTTCAAAGATCACCTCGCCTCGTACTGCTGGCTTTGGAAGGATCACACCTCCTTTGCCGAAGCGGCTGAAATCACCGCCAAAGCAGAGGCAATGGGCCGCCCGTTCCTTGCCAAGTGCGGCGGAACCTACAGCAGCGAATGGTTTTGGTCAAAGATTCTCCACTGCGCCCGAGTCGCCCCAGAGGTTTTTGAGGCGGCGTACTCGTGGGTGGAACTTTGCGATTTCGTCCCGGCCTACATCACCGGAAACACGGATCCGTTGGCTCTTAAGCGAAGCATCTGCGCGGCTGGCCACAAAGCGATGTTCTCCGACGAGTGGGGCGGGCTGCCTGACAAAGAGTTTCTTGCTTCCCTCGACCCTCGCCTTGCCGATCTTCGAGACCGCCTTTACAACACTGCCTTTGCCTCCGATGAGCCAATGGGTGGGCTGACCGAAGAAGTTGCCGCCAAAGTGGGACTTCGACCTGGAACCGTGGTTGCGGTCGGCGCCTTTGATGCTCACATGGGCGCGGTAGGTTCCGGAATCAAGCCCGGTGTTCTGGTCAAGATCATGGGCACCTCCACCTGCGACTGCATGATCGCTCCGGAGGGAGCCAAAGTCGCCGATATCCCCGGTGTTTGCGGCATCGTTCCCGGCTCGGTCGTTCCAGGGCGGATCGGCATCGAAGCGGGACAATCGGCGGTTGGCGACATCTTCAACTGGTTTGTCGATCACTTGAATCCAGAAGAATTCGGGGGCGAGAATGCCCACGCCAAACTCACCGAGTCTGCCGCAAAACTTAAGCCCGGTGAATCCGGCCTGCTCGCGCTGGACTGGAACAACGGCAACCGGACCATCCTGGTGGACCCGCTTCTTTCCGGCTTGCTGATTGGTCAGACCCTTCACACGTCGGCTCCAGAGGTGTCCCGCGCTCTGGTGGGAGCCACCGCCTACGGTGCGCTGACCATCATCAAAAGGATCGAGGAGTTTGGTGTGATGATCGACGAAGTCATTAACTGCGGCGGCATCGCTGAAAAGAACCCGATGGTCATGCAGATCTACGCCGATGTCTGCAATCGCCCGATGCGCATCAGCCGTTCGGCACAGACGCCGGCTCTCGGTGCCGCCATCTTCGGGGCCGTTGCGGCGGGTGCGGTGGAAGACGTGTCGGCGGCGCAAGCCAAAATGACCGGCACCAAAGACGTTGTGTACCACCCGATCCCGGAGAACGTTGCCGTGTATGAGCGTCTCTACGCGCTGTATCTTGCCGTGCACGATGCGTTTGGCGGCGTCAACCGATCTGCCGATCTTTCTGGTGTGATGAAGGAACTCATCTCCATCCGCCAAGCCGCTCGCAACTAGTAGGGCGAAGCAAAGAAGGGGTTGCTCTCGGCATGAGAGAGCAGCCCCTTTTCAATGGTCCGGCTTTTGCCGTTCCGTTAACTCAGAGCTCCTTGGAACACCGGGTCGAGTTCAACGCCGACGATGTGATCGAAGTAGTTGGAGATCGTTTTCAGGCTCACGCCGAGCAGAAGGTCGGTAAGTTGCGTCTGCGAATAATCCGACTCGAGGAACCGAGCGATGGAA
>CAYYJX010000193.1:0-2281 GCA_964471545.1 uncultured Fimbriimonas sp.
GGCGTTATCGACTGGCACCTGCCCATCTATGCAGCATTCGCCATCGGGGTCGGCGCGGTTGGCGTGGCGCTGATGCAGAATAAGGAAAAACCTCTTTGGCCCCTAATCGGCGTACTCGCAATCCTTGGGCTGGTTCGAGCGGGGCAGCAGATCGGCGAGCAGTCTCTGAAAGATTTCGCCTTCCCGGCGACCTTCGCCAAGATGCACTTCGACGCTGCTCCGAAGGACGCCATTATGGTGAACGCCAGCGACAACGGGTCGCAGATTCCGGCCTATCTTCGATACGGAGAGAACGTTCGACCGGACGTGTACTTCGCGTTCGGAATGCCGCAACAGGCGTTCACACAACCCGGGCAGCAGTGGTCGAAAGAGACGAAGCTGGCGTATGTGAAAGGCGCCCTTCGAGATGCGAATCAGCAGCCTTTAAACTTGCCTAGCCTCTCTGACGAAGAGATTTTGAAAAGGCCGTTCATCGGCGAATACAACAGCGGAGCCCCGCAAACCGCCGCGAACCTGTTGCCGAGTGGAATCCTGTTCGAATACAAAGATCAGCCGACGACGGCCGAAGAAATTCGAGCCGCAGAGGCCGCCAATCGAGTGGCTCACCCCGAAGTTCTGGAAGGTCCGAAAGGGAAGCAGCATCGTCTGGTGAAAGAGGCAATGGCGGCGGTACACCTGCGCCGAGCCATGTTCTTCTACCATCGAAAGGTGCTGGACTTAGCCGTCGATTCCGCGAAACTCGCTCTGGAATGGCACCCAGATCACGCCCCGGCTTGGTTCACGCTGGGCTCGATCTTGGACGAGATGAAGCAGTACGACCTTGCGGAGCAGGCTTATCTGGACGCGATCCAACGTATGCCCGATCTTCCCGGTCCCCGGCAAAACTTGGCGTATTTATACGGTCTCGCCAAGAACTTCGACCGAGCCGAAGAGCTTGCCAACGAGGAAATGCGTCTCACCCGAGGATCGCAAAACACCAAGGCTCTGCTGGACGTTTTGGCGAAAATGAGAGCCAAGGGATAGGGCGAGAGAAACGGTTTGAGTGGTCAACTTTCAGGAATGAGTGAAAGTTAGGCCACTCACGGCGTAGAATAGGGGAGTCATGAGCGTAACCGCCGATCCCCTAGCCCCTACTCGATTTGCGCCAACGCGCACGTTTGGGGAGATCGCGGATGCGGTTTACGCCGGGGAGCGCATCAGCACCGCCGATGCGCGGGTGCTATTCGACCATCCGAACTTGCTGGAACTGGGTGCCCTTGCCGACTTTCGCCGTCAGCAACGCACCGATCCGGACACGGTGACCTACATCATCGGTCGAATTCTTAACTACACCAACGTTTGCTGGGTACGGTGCAAGTTCTGCGCGTTCTACCGAACGCCGGGCCATGACGAGGGCTATCTGCACTCGGACGAGGCGATCCTAGACAAGGTTCGAGACACGGTAGAAAAGGGCGGCGTGGAGATTCTGTTCCAAGGCGGGCTCAACCCCAAGCTCAAGATCGACTACTACGAGTCGATTTTCTCCAAGATCAAAGAGCAGTTCCCGGACGTGATTCTGCACGCGCTCAGCCCAGCCGAGATCATTTACATCGCTCACATTTCCAAGATTACTTTGGAAGAGGCTCTGAAGCGGCTGAAGGCAGCGGGCTTGCACTCCATCCCCGGCGCGGGCGGCGAGATCCTTGTCGACCGCGTTCGCAAGATCATCGCTCCTTACAAAGACACCACCGATGAGTGGCTGGCTTGCATGAGAGCGGCCTCGGCTTTGGGCATCCGGTCGACCGCATCCATGATGTTCGGTCACGTGGAGACCATCGACGACCGTATCGAGCACTTGGGCCGCATCCGCGACCTGCAAGACGAGAGTGCGCCGTTCCGAGCGTTCATTACCTGGAACTTCCAGCCGGAAGAGACTCAGTTGGAGATTCCGGTGAAGGCTTCCGGGGCCGACTATCTGCGAACCGTAGCCGTCTCTCGGATCTTCCTGGATAACTTCGACAACCTTCAGGTTTCCATTCTCACGCAGGGTCCCAAGATCGCGCAGATGGCGCTGAAGTATGGTGCCAACGACTTTGGGTCGGTGATGATTGAAGAGAACGTTGTTTCGGCGGCAGGCAACAAGTTCATCCTCAGCGCCGATGAATTCGAGCGGATCATTAAAGCGGCGGGCTTCACGCCTAAGCGCCGAAACACTCGCTACGAACTGCTAAACGTCTAACAAAGAAAGCGGCTCAAAGAAAAAGCGGCCAAGAGTGAATCTCTTAGCCGCCTTTTTTGCCTT
>CAYYJX010000194.1:0-2256 GCA_964471545.1 uncultured Fimbriimonas sp.
ATGATGGGTCTGGTGGGCGTGTTCACCATGCTCACCCTAAACAACGTTGGCACCGATCCCAACGCCACCTTTGCCGCCGCTTTTGTGGCGCTGGGCTTTGGGACGGTTGCGGGCTTGGTAAACGGGTTGATCATTTCCGCGGGTCGAGTTCCTCCGTTTGTCGCCACCCTTGCCGGCTTGGTCGCCTTCCGGTCGGTGGGACTCGCGCTTACCGATGCCAGCGAGCAAACCGCCAAAACGGGTTTGGAGACATTTGGAAAGATCGCTGGAGACGGTGTGACCATTCCGGGACTCACCGTTGGCTCCCGTGGTTTGCCGTTCGTCGTTCAATGGCCCATCTTCCTCTTCTTCCTGCTGGCAGGAGTCGCGGCCTGGATGCTCAACAAGTCGGTTTACGGTCGACGGTTGATCGCGACGGGCGCCAACGAGCAGGCCGCCATCTACAGCGGAATCAATACCGCTTCGGTCAAGGTTGCCTCCTATGCCTTCTTGGGCTTTTGCGCGGGCCTTGCGGGTCTGTGTCAGGCCTCGCGACTCAGCAGTGTTTCGCCTTCTTCTCTGGGCATGAACTACGAGCTCGACGCGATTGCGGCTGTGGTTATCGGCGGAACCAGTCTGAGCGGCGGAAAGGGCCAAATCGGAACCACTATTTTGGGAGTTTTTCTTTTAGGAATCATTTCCAACATGCTCATCACGGCTTCGGTGAATCCGAACTGGCAGGGGTGCGTGAAGGGTGTTATCATCCTTCTGGCCGTGCTGCTCCAGAGGGCCAATCGACAAAACGCGTAAGTTCAACGATGAAACCAATCCATTTCCTCAAAACCGGGCTTCTGGCCCTGGCGCTCTCGGCGATGATCGGATGCGGCAGCGGGTCTCAAACGACCGCCAATGCTCCGGCAGAAGCGGGCAAAGAAGGTTCTGCTCCCACCGCAAACGCGGGCGGCAAGAAGATCAAGATCGGCATCTCCATTCCTGCCGCAGACCACGGCTGGACTGCCGGCGTGAAGTATTGGGCCGAGCAAGAGATGAAGAAGTATCCAGACGTCGAGTTTGTTTACCAAACCGCTGAGAGTCCGGATAAGCAGATTGCCAGCCTGGAAAGCATGGGCGCCAAGCAAGTAGACGGCATTGTCATTCTGGCTACCGAAAGTTCGCCCGTGACTCCGGCAGCTAAGAAGCTGAAGGAGCAAGGCGTGTTCATCGTCAACGTCGACCGAGGCTTCACCGAGCCGATCGCTGACATCTTCCTTGCAGGCGACAACAAGAAGTTCGGCCAAATCTCTGCCGAGTTCATGGCTAAGAAGCTAGGCGGCAAGGGCAAGATCTTGGTTCTGGAAGGTATCCCCTGCACGGTTAACACCGATCGCGTGGAGGCGGCTAAGGCGGTTTTTGCCAAGTTCCCGGACATCAAGATCCTGGATTCGCAGAGCGGTATGTGGAATCAGCAAAAGGCGTTTGACGTGATGCAAACCATGCTGGTGAAGCACAAGCAGTTCGATGCGGTTTGGGCTCAAGACGACGACATGGCTCTTGGCGTTGAGAAGGCGCTGAAAGAAGCAGGCGTCACCAATGTTTGGATTCTCGGCGGCGCCGGCATGAAGGACATCATCAAGCGCGTGATGGACAAAGATCCGCTTTATCCGGCGGACGTTACCTACCCGCCCAGCATGATCGCCGAGGGAATCAAGGTTGCGGTCGAGACGCTGACCAAGGCGACTCCGGACGACCTGAAGAACTGGAAGCCGAAGAACATCGATATCAAGATCGATCTCGTGGAAGCCGCCAACGCGAAGGACTTCTACTTCCCCGATTCCATTTACTAAGCAAAACTTAGTCGAGTGTTAAGACACCCCGGCGACGAGTCGTCGGGGTGTTTTTTGTTGTCATAGCTGGGCACCCTGGGATCCGAAGAGAATCCGAATGGTGCCCTGCTTCTGACTGAGGAAACATCCCGGGTCAAGAAAAACGCCGGAGTGGAAAACCGTCCCCGCTGCAGCCTGGGTAAGCGCCACGTGATGATATCCGTATTGATCCACAACCTTGATCTCCTTCTCAAACGGCGCATCCGAACAAGCCACCGCCAGTCCATCTCCCAACCAATAGGCTCCGTAAAACTTGCTTTGCCCACCAATGTTGAGAAGCTTCTGGCGCCCCGCCGGATCGATAATCAGGACGGTGCCATTCCAGCGCGTATCATACGATCCGTTCCGAACCGTTGTGGATTCAGGCAGGCAGAAGCGGTGCCCGGATTTGCTC
>CAYYJX010000195.1:0-2250 GCA_964471545.1 uncultured Fimbriimonas sp.
TTGATGGCGAAGGCTAATTTCCAGACAACCTATTCATTCTTTAAGGGGAATAAGCAAGTGCCCGTGCCCAAAGAGTATCGCGGAGACGAGAAGGCGAAAAGCTACCACCTTGAGATGGCAGCAAAACTCTGCCCGACTTCGACTGAGGTGCAGTACAGCGCCGGTCTCAATTTCCTCAGAAGCGCTCCGCAAAAGGCCCGCACTTACTGGACGAAATACCTTCGGCTTCCTCTTCCGCCGGAAGAAGAAGGGCGAAAGACCTTAATCGCCTTTCGGTTTAAAGAACGGGGCTGGGCGCTTCCAAAATAGCAGGGTTGTTGCTGCCGAGATCGGGTGCGAAGGGGAGTTCGGCGATGCTTGTCGTCGCCGATAGAACCCTCGATGACGTCCGCCTTCAAGTGACACAATAGAACTTGTGACCGCGAAGACGCCCATGCTCCAGCAATACTTCGCGATAAGAGCGGAGAACCCGGGCGTGTTGCTCGCCATGCGAGTGGGCGACTTCTACGAGTTCTATGGCGACGACGCCGTAAGCGCCGCCGAAGCCCTGGAGATCACCCTCACCGGCAGAGAAGACGGCGGCAACCGAATTCCCATGGCCGGAGTGCCGTTCCACTCCGTAGAGAAGTACCTGGCGAGGCTACTGCAAAAGGGGCTGAAGGTTGCCATTTGCGATCAGCTGGAAGACCCCAAGGCCGCCAAGGGGTTGGTGAAGCGCGGAGTGACCCGCGTAATGACCCCCGGCACCGTGGTGGAAGATTCCATCTTAGAAGCGGGTCGAAACAACTTTTTGGCCGCCCTTGCCCGCGTGGAAGGAGCGAAGGGCGAGGTGAAGCAAGGTCTGGCGATCCTAGATTCCAGTACGGGCGAGTTCTGGGTCACCGAAATCTCCGGCGAAGAGACTCAAGAACGGCTGTTGCAAGAGCTAAGCCGCATAAGAGCCAGCGAGCTACTGGTGGGCCCCGGAAACGAAGCGTACGCCGAACTCGCGAGGTCTTCTCTAGGCGCGGCGATTACCGAAACGAAACCCCTGCGACTCGATTCCGCCACGAAGTTGCTTACCGACCGACTCAAGGTGGCGAACCTAGACGGGTACGGCTGCCAAGACAAAGAGGCCGCGATTCTTGCCGCCGCCGCGGTGGTGCAATACGCCGACCAAAACAAGCTGAAACTGGACCACCTGCAAGGGATCATCACCTATTCGGTCGATGGCTTCATGCGGCTGGATCCGGCGACTCGGCGCAGTCTGGAGCTGACTCAGAACCTAGCCGACGGGAGTAGAAAATACACCCTGCTGGGCGTGCTGGATCAAACAAGAACGCCCATGGGCGCGCGCATGATTCGCCGCTGGATAGAGCAGCCTCTGCTGGATAGAGAGCAGATCGACTCTCGACTGGGGGCGGTGGAACTGTTCCTGAAGGACTCCATTCTGCGCGGCGACTTTCGAGAAGACCTAAAGAAGGTGGGCGATATCGAGCGGCTGGTGGCGCGATGTTCCACCGGGCTTGCCGGACCCCGAGACCTTGCCGCCCTGCGAGCCTCTTTGCAGGCGATGCCCAACCTTTTGGACCGGATCGACCCGATCGGTTTCGGCCGATTGCGCGAGCTAATTGCCGACGTGGGCAACCACTTTGAACTGGTTCGCGCTCTTGAAGTGGCTCTGGTAGACGAACCTCCGCACTCCATTAGAGAAGGCGGCATCATTCGGCCCGGGTTTGATTTGGAACTCGATAAGCTGCGCAACCTGAGTCGGAACGGCAAGCAGTTTATTGCCGAACTGGAGCGTGCCGAGCGCGAGGCAACTGGAATCGCGACCCTGAAGGTTGGGTTCAACTCGGTGTTCGGCTACTTCCTGGAAGTCACCAAGAGCCAGGTGGAAAAGGTTCCCAGCCACTACATTCGCAAGCAAACCACCGCCAACGCCGAGCGGTACATTACCGCCGACCTGAAGGAGCACGAGGCTCAGGTTTTGGGCGCAGAAGAGAAGGCGAACGTGCTGGAAACCGACCTCTTCCAACGTCTTCGCATGCAGGTTGCCGAACACGCCAGCTCGCTACTGAAATCGGCGCGGGCGATTGGCGAAATGGACGTTCTGGCATGTTTTGCCGAGGTTGCCACCATGCGCCGCTACGTTCGCCCGGTGATTACCGAGGCAAGCGTAGGCGAGGATAAGTTGCAGATTCGCGTGGGCAGGCACCCGGTGGTAGAAGCCAACACCAGCATGTTCGTGCCCAACGATCTTTGGATGGA
>CAYYJX010000196.1:0-2247 GCA_964471545.1 uncultured Fimbriimonas sp.
GCTTCCTGGCTGCGCGCCGGCATCAGGGGCCAGAGTCGGTCGGAGCCCCGCAGTTCGTCTTTCGCAAGCAGGCGGTGGTTCGCAATGACGTTTCGATCAGTCGTCGCGATTGCCATGCTGGCGACTGGTTACGGGTTCGTCGCAATGTATCTCCAGGAAGAACAGGGAAGTACTTGGGGTTGGTGGGCGATTCCGCTAGCACTTGGTTTAACGTGGCTATTTGTTGCGCGAAGGAAGAGCGCGGCCCAGAATGAGCCACACAGAGGCGAGTGAGGGGCCCGGAATTCGACCACGTCCGCCGAAGAGTTTCGCCACGGCTCCGCCGTTCGGGTTGTAGGTGCAACGTCGGAACCCAGGGTTATCACCCTGGGTTAGGAGTTTCCTTTTTCGACGGGAACGGTGGAGCCGTGGCGAGAGGAACTCAAATCCGAGCTTCTGGTCGGTCCTCCGGACCTTTGGTCATCTAGGGTCTCTCAACCCAGACCTAACGGTCTGGGCTAACAGTCTTGCCGGTCCTCCGGACCTCAGTAAAGGGAAGATTCAGGTCAGCCTGCGGAGAATGGTCTTGACAGAATTCCCCTCCGTGGGAGGGGTGGCGCGGAGCGACGGGGTGGTCGGCAGAATCGCATTCCGACCTTTTTTTGGGTACCAGACCGGAGGACCCGATAAGCGGGCTTATAGAGGGAAAGGCGTTTCCGGAGACCACCCCGCCCCGGTGGGGCACCCCTCCCACGGAGGGGAATGATATTCGGCAGGGTTAGAACACCTCTAAGGCGACTTCACCAGCCGCACCGACCGCAGATTCATCGCCGCGTACTTCGGCTTCGATTTCGCCACGACCATCGCCGTCGCCTTCGTGTCCGAATCGATCTCGATCGGCCCCAGGGTCACCTTCTTGAACGAAGACCAACCCCCCGTCGATTTCGCCTCGAACTCCAACGCCTTGCCCGCGATGCTCAGCCCGATCGTCGCGCCGGAAGAATCCTCCTCGCACGCGTACTCGACCTCCACCGCAAACGACCCTCCCTTCTTCACTGAGAACTCCCAAGTGGCGGAAGAAGCAAGGTCGGTCCAAAAGCCGAGGCACTTCTTATCCGCCTCAAACCGAGTGTTGCCCGTGGTCTTTGCCTCGCCGGAGAAGAGCAGCACATGTCCGTTGGCGTCCTGACCGATCGGCAGATCCTCCACCACCGGGTCTTCCGCCAAGTTGATCTGAACCACCCTAATCTCGCCCGGCTCTCCGGTTCGACGAAGGTCGACGGCAAGACCTCGCTCGGTGGGTTCGGTGAGCAGAAGCGCCCGCTCGCGAAGATAGTTCGCCGTGTTCACCTTCGATTTCAGACCGGGCAGCTCGATCCGATCCGCTTTCTCATCAAAGACCACCGCGAAAAGCGTTTTGCCCTTGCGAGTCACCTTTCCCCAGGGCATCGGCTTCTTGAAAGGCCCCGCGCTTGTGCCGTAGATCGCCTCGCCGTTGCGCTGCATCCACTTGCCCACCTCGGCAAGACGCTCCACCGACGCCGCCGGAATCTCGCCGAGTTCGGTCGGACCCACGTTCAGCAGATAATTGCCGCCCTTAGAAGCGCAATCCACCAGGTTCTCGATGAGGGTTCGAGAGGATTTCCAGTTCGTATCGTTCTTGTGGTATCCCCAAGAACCGTTCATGGTCATGCAGCTTTCCCAGTCGTAGGCAAAGCCGTTGGCGGGAATCTCTTGTTCGGGGGTGCCGAAATCGCCAACATGCCCCTCCGCCGTCGATCCGCTCATGCCCGCTCGACCCACGTCCACCCGGTTGTTGATAATCAGACTCGGCTTTTTGCGACGCAGATCGCGATAGGTCTGGAGTCCAAGTTCGTGGCTCCAACCCTTCCATTCACCATCAAACCACAGCACCGCCGGGTCGTAGTTCTGCATGATCTCATCTAACTGACCGCGAAACACGGCGAGGTATCGATTGAAATCGGCGCCCGTGGTCGGTCGCTTGTCCCACCCTTCACGAGGCAAGAAATCCGGATGGTGCCAATCCAAGATGGAGTGGTACAGGCAGAACTTGATGCCTTCCGCGCGGCAAGCCTCTGCCAACTCTTTCAGCGGGTCTCGCTTGAACGGACTGTTGCCCACGTTCCACGTGCCGAACTTGCTCGGCCATAGCGCGAAGCCGTCGTGATGCTTGCTGGTGATGACGATGTACTTCATTCCAGCGTCTTTGGCAATGCGAACCCATTCTTTGGCGTTGAACTTCACCGG
>CAYYJX010000197.1:0-2188 GCA_964471545.1 uncultured Fimbriimonas sp.
TCGATGCCAACCGAGAGGCCATCCCTTCCAATGGTGTTCACAACCATGTGAACACACCCGAAGAACTCCAGGAATACGATCCGGAGTTGTACGCCTTGATTCGGCGATACCTAGGAGCGACGACCTACAGGTGGTCTAAAGACAAACAGTAGGTCCCGCGCACCCTTACCGCGTCGCAACTTGAGCGGCCGGGCACTCCTGCCTCGGTTCGCCTACCGAGCGCCAAGTTGGACGGGCTCAAACAGCGAAGACTTTTGCGGGGTTAGTGGAATTTCTGTCCGGTATGGCTTGGCACCCGGTTGCTCGTCGACGAAACGACACTCGATCGTCACTTCGGCGGTGTTTGAAGTCCCGGGATACTGCACGACCAGGCCCTTGTATTTTTCCACGGGTTGCCATTTAGACTGAATAGGGTGCTTTCGGTCGGGCCTCGGAACCGATATGGTTCGAAACTCCGCTCGCCTTCCAAATGGATCGCTTGAGATCGTCGCTGACCTTTCCCTCTCAGTAGGACTTTTGTTCGAATGATATTCGATGACATAACTACTCACCGTGATCTCAGGACCCGTGGCGAGTCGCTCCCAAACCTTGCCCGAACGACCGGTCATCCGCCAATCGAAGGTGAGTCCGGCTCCAAACATCCCTGCATTCTTTGGAAAGATAAGCTCGACCTCCTGTCCCGATTTCAAGGTGATTTCGGAAGCGGGCGCGCCATATCCCATCATGCGGAGATTCGTGAGCTTGACGGGTTGGTTCAGCTTGGTCGAAGAGCCGATGATCGGTTCAATCTTAAGCCGGAGAACGGTTCTATCCCCCGAAACCTTTACTCGCCGATGGAGGATTCCCACTGACTTTGACGGTGATTCGCCAAAGGCTCTCGGTGTGTAGACCTCCCATCCGTCTCGATGATCGGGCTTCTGCACGGGCGGCAGCCCAAGATTCGACCCCAGCTTTTGGAAGTGCTCTTCCAACCCACGATAGGTGCCGTCTACAGTGAGTGGACTCTTCGTCAGTCCACGTTCGTTGAGAACCCAATCGGCCAAAATGATTTCCGCTTCGGCTCGAAAGACATCAAGAGCGGTTTTGCCTGCAAAGTTCTTTCGATTGCGATCCGCTCCTGCCTTTAGAAGGGCGTCTGTGACCGACTCGTCGTATCCGATGAGCCTGATCATCGCGAAATGAAGCGGCGTCGAGCCGTCTTTTGTGGTGCTATTGGGGTCAAAGCCACGACTCAGCAGGTAGTTCACAGACTCAACGCTTCCTGCAAAGACTGCATGGTGAAGAGCATTGGCACCGGACTCATCCTTTGCCCACAAGTCCGCCCCTGCCTTTTCGAGAACTTCTAGGTTCTTTACGGAGTGAGTCGCCCGATGGATCGGGGATAAACCCCGACCTGGGCGCTCAAACGACTTTGGCATCGGCCCGTGCCAGTGCGTTTCGAAAAACATCGACCGGTCGGCGGGAGTCCGTGCGTCGAGGGCTAAGCCCTTCGCGATGAGATCCTTACAGAGCTGTGGGTCATTATGGGCTGCGGCACGATGCAGTAAAGACTCGCCGTTTGAGTACTCCGCACCAATTTTTGCGCCTCGATATAGGAGCCATCTCGCCACAATAGTCCGACCACTTGCAACAGCATATAGAAGGGGTGAATCTCCGCGCCTAAAGACCTGACCCTCAATATCTGCGCCGTGCTGGAGAAAAAGCTCCGTCATCGAGAGGGAGGCGAGTGCACGTCCAAAAAGCGAAACACCCTCTATCTCCTCGGTGAGATTGGGCTTGGTGCGCAGAATCTCATCCACCCGCGCGAGCCGGTTGAGAGTGATTGCCGTACAGAGATCAAGCTTTGCGTCTTCCGGTGAAGGCCCCTCGGCAATGGCCGCGGCAAGGCCTTTCCGCAGCTGCTGTTCGGCTCGGGGGTAGTCACCCTTCTCAAGTGCCTGCAAGATCGCCCGCTCGGTAGGATCATTCACGTGTGCGAAAGAATCCGCCTGCGAGGTTGACGCTCCGAAAGGTGACGTTGGTTGGCAACCCACCATTAGGATTCCTCCGCCCGTTACGAGCAGAGAAAGAGCGCAGATTTTAAAGACCACAAAACCAAGATATCACCTTAGGGATACTCGACCAAGGTATTTGTTTCGCGGGATCGTTAAGGGAGGGACTTTTTTTGACGAGTCGGTTGGGAGATCAG
>CAYYJX010000198.1:0-2186 GCA_964471545.1 uncultured Fimbriimonas sp.
GAGCCGCGACTATCATCGCAGCCCAGGGTGATAACCCTGGGTCTGCCCGTGCCCATGAAACGCGGAACGGCGGAGCCGTGGCAAGACTCTTTGGCCCAATCGGGAACGATCCGGACCCCTCACCCGCCCCTGCGGGGCCTCCCTCTCCCCGGGAGGCACTGGGAAGGGGAACGGCCTCAATCGCGCCGACTGATCATCAGCGTCACGCCCGTCGTACTCGGGCTACCGAATCGACTGGGAACCGTCGCTGAGATGCTGGCTCCGAAATAGCTTTGGCGGAAAGCCGCTTGCTTGAGCGTCTTCTCCACGTCGTCCGGACTCAAGAACCCCAACCTCCGCCAAGATTCCCGAGCGGTCCCGATGAGAGCTTTCTGCTTCCAAGTCGCAAGAGTCCGAAACGGCACGGTCGGTAGTTTGGGCAACGGGGCGCCGCCGTACAACAAGGGATTTTCTGCCAGGTCGGCGAGTCGGCGGTACACCTGTTTCCAGGCCTCACCGGCATGCCGAAGAGCAACTAAAGAACGATGGGCTTCGGCGAGATTGGTGCCCCGAAAGTCGCCCGAGAGGATCACGTCGCCTGGTGCGTCTTGCACCGGGGCCATGGAATAGTCGTGGCCGTCGGTCTGCAGGCGCAGGCTCCCCACGATGGACTTTTCTTTCCCGTCGATGACCAAAAACCCTCCGATGGCAGGCGAAATCAGCAGTTCTCCTCCGGGGTTGCTTTCCGGCTCGTCCGGCACGGTCGGCATGGTGCTTGTGATCACCCGAAAGGCTCGCTTGAAGAGCAACCCACCTGTTTCGGCATTGATCACCATGGGTTCGAATCCCGCTGTCTTAAAGTGCTGCTTAGCAGATTCTGAGAACAGCAGTTCTCGGTACAAGAACTCCGAAGCCCAGCATTCGCGGTCGATCACGACGTCGACATTTTCTTTGGTCAGCCGAACTCGCAGTGCCGGGAGCGATTCCCATTCCGAGGCTCGCTGCAGGTTTGCCAAGTCCACGGGCGCCAGATTCGGCAACCCGCGACGCCAGGCGAGGGCGTCTTTCTTGTTCTTGGTGATCAGGATCTCGGGGAGAGAGTCCGATTGGCCGGCGCCGAGCAGAGTGGTGAGAAGACAGGAAAGGGCGATTGCGCTCATTAGTCAACCTCCGGGATGGCATCGGAGTTGGTTGGAAAGGGAATGATGATCGGTGACTTCAAATACTGTTGATCCGCATCGGTTTGGTAGCGAATCGCAAACCCAGAAAACGACTCTTTGAAGGTGCTTGCCTTCAGCGCTTCCAGGCCCTCTTCGTAGGATTTGAACCCGTAGTTCTTGAATTTGGAGAGCACAAACCACTGGAGGCTGACCTGCTTCCACGGGGCGAGCTCGGCGTAGGGGAGAGAAGTGCCGTCGGTTTTGCGTTTGGTAATCCGCAGCGCGTCGTCGGTTTCCCACCCAGCCAGCTCCCACAAACGCCTTTCAATTTGCGCCGCAGACCTTCCGGCTCGGTCCACCAGGTTTAGGCTTGTTCCTAAGTTTCCAGCGGGGGTCACCACAATCGGCTTCGACAGTTCGTTCTGGATTTCTTTGCGCTTTTGCTCTTCTAGGAAGGTCGAGCGGAACGGAATCGGCGGGACCTGCTCGCCCTCGGCGCCGTCGTAGTTCACGCGGTGCTCTTTGGATCGCAGATTGAGGGTTCCGTTAAGGCAGGGCGAGAGCATCACCGTGCCCCGCGTATTGAGATCGCCCGTGACTTCGTACTCAGGATTGCGAACACTCAAGGCGTTCTTGAGAAGTTCGGAGAGTCGGTCTTTTGTATCGAGGGAAGTACGAATCATAGAGGGCTTATTGGTCCGAAAGATCTTGGCGACCTCTTCGGCAAGCAGCAGGTCGTGAAACACAGACTGTCGCCTAAGGAAGACCCCTTCTACAATCACCGTCATCCCGTTTTCGTCTTCCAGCCACACCGCATCGGCCCCTTCCAGCAGTCTCGGTGACTGGATCGCAGCGACTCTCAGAGGGACTTGCGGCTTCAATCCCGATCGCCAGAGCTTGGGGTCGACTTGATTGATGGTGACGAGGACTTCTAGCTTAAAACCGGACGGTAAAGAGTTCGTCGCTCGTAGCTCTTGCGGGTTGTTCGGTGACACTAGAGTTAGGTGGGCTGCTAATAGGGTGCTTAGTGCAAGTGGAATCGTTGGC
>CAYYJX010000199.1:0-2148 GCA_964471545.1 uncultured Fimbriimonas sp.
AGCGAAGTTCATTTGGAGCGACGATCTCGCGCTGGACAATACCGTCCTGTTCCGCATCAAAATTGACAAGCCCGGCTGGAAACGGCTATGGACCACTAAGCCGGATCTAGACACGAGCAAGCCAAACGGTTGAACTTTTACGGGCGTTGCAAGCGCTGTTGCAGTGTGATACCGTTGCCGATAAGCCAAACAAAGGTCCTATAGCACCCACGCTGCGCAGCGCTATCCGTACCCTGATTCCCTTTCCGGTTCGCGTTGCCGTGGTGCGCATGAAGGACATGCGGAAGTTCCGCCGCCAAAGAAGAACACGATCGCGGGCTTGTTTGAAGCGCCACCTTCATCGTAGATCTCTACCGAGAGGCGGGTATTCCCGACCGTCTTGTAAACATCGACAGGTCGGCCCTGGCCGCCCGCTGCTTTGAAACCAACAGGCCCAGCTCGACCCACTCCGCACGCCGAGCAAGCAATCAAGGCAAGAATTCCGAGATAGAGCACGGGCTTTGCGGTGTGCATTCTTTTCATCAACCCTTATCTTCCGACGGGTCTTGTAGAGGCGGAGTTCTTGATCCTTTCAAGACTTTCGATCATGCGTGCCACGCGAGCGGGCTCCTGATCGACGAGGTTAGTCTTCTGCCCGGGATCGGTGGCAAGGTTGTAAAGCTCCCACTTGCCACCCTGATAGACCAGCGTGTATCTGCCTTCTCGGTACCCTAGCGGAGATTGAGCGCCGCCTTTGTGATACACCAGATCGGTTCGACCTCTGTTGCCGCCCTCAAAAAAGCAAGAAGCCAGCGGCATGCTGTCTGGCGCGTCTTCTGGGCCAAGGTTGACGCCCAGCAACTGAGCGATCGACGCCATGAAGTCGGTTTGAGAAACCAGTGCTTCTGAAACCCGATCCTTCGCCATTTTGCGGGGCCAAGAGATGAGCATCGGAACGCGGTGTCCGCCTTCGTAAAGCGTGTACTTCTCTCCTCGCAGACTCCCGTTCACTCGATGCCCGTTCAGGTTTTCCCTAGGATCGGAGTAGCCATCGCTCTCGGCGCCGCCGTTGTCGGAGGTGAAAACGAGGATGGTGTTTTCCAGCGTGCCCGTTTCTTTAAGCGCACGAATCACCTCGCCCACGGTCCAATCCAGTTCGGTGAGAGTATCGCCTCTTAAACCCGCTTGGCTTTTGCCGTTGAACCGATGATTGGGGAGCAAGGGCGCGTGCACATCGTGCGTGGCGAGATACAAGAAAAACGGCTTTCGGTGGTTTTTGGAGATGAACTCTGTTGCTTTCCGAGCAAGCGTGTCTGCCATGTCCTCGTCTACCCATCTTGCCTTTTTGCCGCCGGTCATGAACCCGATACGGCTCACTCCGTTGACAATGGTATCGGCGTGACCCACCACCGGTTTGAGCTTGAGCAGTTCCGGATTCTCGCGACCCGTGGGTTCCGTCCCCACCTTTTTCTGGAAGTTCACTTCGATCGGATCCTTCGGGTCGTAGCCCACCACACGACCGTTTTCCACATACACGCACGGCACACGGTCGCCCGTTGCCGGGATGATGAAGCTGGAATCGAAGCCCACCTGTTTCGGTCCGGGCTCAAGGAGTTTGTTGTAATCCGAAACCGGCTCTCCCAGTCCCAAATGCCACTTGCCCACCACTCCGGTGGTGTATCCCGCCTGTTGAAGCACTTGCGGAAGGGTCTTACGACTCTTAGGAATGCAAAGCGGAGCCACTCCGTTCAATATTCCCGCCCCGGGCGCGTGCCTAAACGCGTACTGACCGGTGAGCAGCGAATACCTTGTGGGCGTACAAACCGCCGATGGCGAGTGCGCGTCTGTGAACCGCACACCGTTCTTTCCGATGGAGTCGATGTTGGGCGTCTTCAGCCGGGTGGCGCCATAGCTGCTGAGATCGCCATATCCCACGTCGTCGGCAAGGATGTACACCACGTTCGGGCGATCCATCACCGGAACCGTGGTCGAGATCAGCGCAATCAACGACGAGAACATAACGCTGTATATCAGACCGCGCGCATCTACGCAAAACGGTGGTTGGCGCGACTCGGTTAGTTATTCGCGGTTTCGTGGCCCATCAGGTGCCGCGCCGAATACATTTGCCCGGTGTGGTACGCCACGTGAAACGCCATGTATTGCAGGGTG
>CAYYJX010000200.1:0-1212 GCA_964471545.1 uncultured Fimbriimonas sp.
GAAGCAATTGTTCAACAAGGATCCCCTGCTCGTTTTTGATGAGGTGGGAATCCACAGTTACTCGCTGCAGTACGGGACGATTCCGTGGGATGAGATCAAGTCGATCTCTCTCCACTCAGTCAAGGGCACAAAGTTCATGGCGGTAGACGTAGAGAACGCCGAACCGTACTTGGCACGTTTGCCCGCCTATCGGGCCTCAATGGCAAGGATGAACCTTGCGATCGGCACTCCTCCGATCACGCTCTCGCTCCAGGGAATGACTCCCGGATTTAACGAGGCGATGGCATATCTGCGCGCAAATCACCCTGATCTCCTAACCGAGTAGCCGGAACCCAACTTTAGCAACCCTCAACCGACCCGAACCAACGATGATCGCGGGTAAATTACGCCCACGATGCTATCGACCCGTGGGTTGACGAAGGCGTACGACGCGACGGTTGCTTTGCGCGACTTCAGTTTCGACGTGCAACCCGGCGAGGTCATCGGCGTCATCGGAGAAAACGGAGCCGGAAAGAGCACTTTGATGAAGTTGCTCAGCGGAATCGTTCCCCCGACTTCCGGCACCATTGAGCTCTTTGGCAAGCCGATGCACTTTAAGAAGCCCGTGGATGCCATGCATGCGGGCATTGCGATGGTTCACCAGGAGCTGAACCTGATTCCCACGCTTAGCGTGGAAGACAATCTCTTTTTGGGCAGAGAGATCGGCGGCGTCACGGTGAACCGCGCCGAGACACGAGCCCGTGCCGAGAAGTTGCTTGCAAGAGTTGGCGCTAAGTTCAGTCCGCAAACACCCTGTGGAGAATTGAGCGTTGCCGAGCAGCAGTTGGTTGAGATTGCCAAAGCAGTGAGCGAGAACGCCAAGCTGGTGATCTTCGATGAACCCACGGCTGTACTAAGCGACATCGAGTCGGAGAAGCTTTTCCAGCTGATTTTCGACCTCAAAGCAGAAGGAATTTCGGTGCTTTACGTGAGCCACCGACTGCCGGAGATCCTAAGGCTCTGCGACCGACTAGTTTGCTTGAGAGACGGCGTAAAAGTGGGTGAGGCCAATCCCAAGCAGATGACCGAGCGGCAACTGGCGGACATGATGGTGGGACGATCGATTGAAGACGTCTACCCCGTGAAGGGCCAGGCCGTTTCCCAAGAGCCGTTTGCCGAGTTTGAGGGCTTCTTTGTTCGCAAGGGCGAGATTGTTGGACTAGGTGGATTGAT
>CAYYJX010000200.1:1222-2144 GCA_964471545.1 uncultured Fimbriimonas sp.
GGTTCGGGCCGAACCGAGTTCTGTGAGGGCCTCCTCGGTTTGCGTTCTCCTAAGAAGTGGGTCAAGCAGGGCGGCAAGAAGCACACCTTTAAGAGCGTGAAGGAGGCGGGCTGGATCGGCTATGTTAGCGAGGACCGAAAGGGCAAAGGACTGGTTACCTCCATGTCCATCATCGACAACATCGGCCTTGCGAATCTAGGAACGCTGAACACCCATGCCAAGCGGAAGGCGAATGCCGACGAGTGGATTGCCAAGCTTGGAATAAAGACCAAAACGCCGGACTTACCGATGACCTCCCTTTCGGGTGGAAATCAGCAGAAGTGTTCGATCGCGAAGTGGCTCACCATTCGGCCGGAGTTGCTGATTCTCGACGAGCCGACTCGCGGAGTGGACGTTGGCGCCAAAGCAGAGATTTACCAGATCATCGCCGATTTGGCGGCTAACGGCACGGCGGTGATCTTGATCTCCAGCGAGCTGCCGGAATTGATCGGTCTCAGCCACCGAGTCGTGGTTTTCAAAGATTTTGTTCCGGTAGGCGAACTTGGTCGGGACGAGCTATCGGAGTCGAGCATTATGGCGCTTGCCGCCGGACTTGGAAATGCGGAGACCGGAGCCGCTTGATCGGTTGTGAAAAGGCGTTAGGGAGAAGATTCGGGGATGAATAAATTCAAGAAGTTTGTTGCCAAACATGGGGTGCTCATCGCCCTCATCGTTCTTATTGTGGTGAACATCCTTTGGCAGGGGAGCGTGTTTCTCGACCCGGTCAACCTGCGAAACATTCTTAGCCAAAACGCCTACGTGGGCATGATCGCCGTAGGCATGACCTTGGTGATCATCGGCGGGGGAATCGACCTCTCGGTGGGTTCGATGATGGGTCTGGTGGGCGTGTTCACCATGCTCACCCTAAACAACGTTGGCACCG
>CAYYJX010000201.1:0-2138 GCA_964471545.1 uncultured Fimbriimonas sp.
GGTTTGCCTTAGTTTAAGCCAGAAGTCCTGGTATCTGGTGGCGATTGTCGAGCCCTCTATCGCCATGGTTGGGGGCCTCGTCGGTTAATCGCGAAGGGGAATTGGGTTTGGGCCTCTACAAGACGGGCAACTCTCGCGATATTCGCGCGCCGCCGGCAGATCGCATCCCGATGAGAAAAAACAGTGAACGCTTTTAAAATGATGGGCGTCATATAATAAAAACATGCGATACCCCGAAACCCACAAAGCTGAAACCAAGCGGCGAATCGTCGAGGTCGCAAGCCGTGCCTTCCGCACGCAGGGCTTCGATGGTCCAAGCGTTCCGAGCATCATGAAGGCGGCGAGCCTCACCCACGGCGGGTTCTACGGGCACTTCGAAACCAGAGACCAATTGGTCACTGAGGCAATGATCTTCGCGCTGGAGGAATCGAAAGGACTTCTGCTTTCCGCGCTCCGAGAGGGAGGCGTTGAAAGACTCGCCGAAACCTACACCAGTGCGCAGCATGTGGAGAACCCGGCATTCGGCTGTCCGCTCCCCTCGTTGCTTGGAGAACAAGGAAGACTGGACCCGCCGTCCAAAGAGTCTTTCACCAAGCACTTTAAGGAACTGATTGCAGATATTGCTCCGTTCTTTCCGGGCGATACCGAAATCAACCGAACCCAGAACGCACGCCTCGCGATCACCCTTCTCGCCGGAGCAGTCTCCTTAGCTCGCTCGTTGGACACCCCCGAGGAAAAGGCAGAGACCCTCCGAAACGTTCGGATCCACCTTATCCAGCACTTTGCTTCCTAAATCACAAAGAAGAGAGCACCGCTTTCCACCAGTCCATAGGATGATGATTATCATTTCTTAACCGAGCCATGCAAACAACCGAAAACACCTCAACACACTACAGCGCCCCCGGACTCAGAGATCGTTTCGAGTCGATCGTCGCCGGTCTCACATCAACGGATCAGCCCGTCAGGGCTTCCGATCTATCTGCACTTGACCACTTTCACGTCGGTGGAGTGTCTGCCACCAAACGCCTAGCCGCTCACCTTTCGTTGACCGCGGATTCAAGAGTTTTGGATCTCGGTTCCGGACTCGGTGGGCCCGCAAGATTTCTCAATGAGGCGTTTGGTTGCCCGGTTTGGGGGGTCGATATCACTCCGGACTATGTCGAGATCGCAAATCGACTGACGGAGATCACTCAGCAGAAGGATGTTGTTTTCCAAGTCGGAAGCGCGTTAGAGACAAGGTTGCCCAACGAGTTTTTCGATGCGGCCATGGCTCTCCATGTCGGAATGAACATCCAGGAGAAGAGCGACCTCGTGACCGAAGTGAAACGAGTCCTCGCACCCGGCGGCCTCTTCGCCATTTACGAGATTGTCAGCGACGAGCCCCAAGACCAATCCTATCCAATGCCTTGGGCAGCCACCCAAGAAGACAGCTTCCTAGCCTCCGCGGATGAACTCGTCTCGCTGCTGAAAGCACAGGATTTCGAAGTTGTCAGGGTCATCGACGATTCCGATTGGGCGATCACGGCGTTGAGCAACGCCCGTCGTCTCCGAGAGGTGGAGCCGAAAAGCCCCTTACCGACCTTAGATTTTCTCCTTGGACCCGCATCTGAAAATGCGTTTGCAAACCTTTCCCTTGCCTTGGCGTTACGGAAGCTCTCCGTCGTGACCATTCTCGCAAAGCGGAACGAACAACAAACGGGAGCAGGAAAGTGATGAAAGAACCGATCTTGGTCACCGGAGCTACTGGGAAAACCGGGAATGCTCTAGCAAAAGAACTTCTTCGAGATGGCGTGAACGTCCGAATTCTGACTAGGAATCGATCTGACCGTGTTGCAGATCTTCAGTCACTAGGTGCCGAACTTTTCCTTGGAGACCTGTTCGATGCGCACTCTGTAGCCCAATCAATGCGGGGAGCCCGCGCCGCATACTTTTGCCCTCCCTGGCATCCAAAGATGAATGCTGCCTTTGAAATCTTTTCCAACGCAGCGGTTAGTAACGGTCTCCAGTCAATTGTCGTTCTGAGTCAGTGGCTGGCCCATCCTTCACATCGCTCAAGGCTGACTCGGCAGAGTGGAGAAATGGAACAGGCGCTCAATTCAATGGCCGGTATAGAGTGGACGGTTTTGGCGCCAGGCTAC
>CAYYJX010000202.1:0-496 GCA_964471545.1 uncultured Fimbriimonas sp.
CCGTGGCATACGTGATCAGACTTGACACTCTTCCGAAACCTTGCTCGTGGTTGTCGCGGACAAATTCATGGAGAAGCCCAGAGCGATCATTTTCCAGTAGTTCAAGCGCCCTTTCCCAAGTGGGAAGAACCTCCGGAATATCGGCGTCGATTTTCAACGAAATGTTGTAGCTGGAACGACGCGTTGCATTCGCGGCAATCTCATATAGAGCTATGAGATCAGCCAATGGTTGATCGAATTGACGCTGATCGAGCTGGACATAAGTCTCAAGAACTTTGATGGCCCTTTCGACATCTGAAAGCTCCAAAGTTCCATGATCCCAGAGAGGGGTTGTGGGGGAAGCATCGAGTGAGTGTCGCGCCTTTTCGTAATTTTCAGGAGAAGCCTCGAAATCCGACCAAAGGCAACTCGGCAGAGTGTGGAGTGCTGATGAGAGTGCTTCGAGAGATTCGGACATTGAAAGGAGGTGAGAGTAATCAAACGGCTTCGGATCCGG
>CAYYJX010000202.1:506-2107 GCA_964471545.1 uncultured Fimbriimonas sp.
AGAAACCCGGCGCATATCCGCACAGATACAGACGTTCACGGGCGCGACTGGTTCCGCCTTACAAACCCAGGTTGCGCAGGCCAAGGCTGTGGCGGAAACCTATAAACAGGACGTACAGGACCCTGAGCAAAGTCGACTGGAGCCATTAACTCGGTTGGAAAGATGAATCGAGAAAGCTGACGATGCTCCCCGGAGATGACGTGGTGAAGGCGAACGTATTCTCGAGATGCCGCCTCAGAAGCCGCGCCTGAAGACGTCAGGAATCTGTCGACGAGGTCGAGATCGGCGGCGCGTGATCGCAAGGCGCGTAGGTGACCGGAGAGAGTTAACGAAGCATCGTTGATCGTTCGCTCTTCGCGATCACTTTCCGAAATCGTGATTAGCTGTTTTTGAAGATCCGCTATTCGCGCTTGGGCGTTGTCAAGGCGACTGACTGCCTCGTCAATCTGTCGATCGAGGCGCTCAACCGAATCAGATGCCCCTGCTCTGGCAAGTATTCCATTTACGGAAGCTTCCAGTGTCGCTGAATTTCTCTCGCGGAAGAAAGGAAGCATCAGAGGCTGCATTGATGCGGGAAGTTTTCCTTGTACCTCTTTTAGAGCATGCTCATTTTCTGCAGTGATGAGGACGCGGCGCCCCTCGGCTATCAACACAGAAGCAAGATTGGCGATGGTGTGGGTTTTCCCGGTGCCGGGCGGACCCTGAACAACCAGATGCCGTTGCCTACGACTTCTGTCGATCATGGCTCGCTGGCTGGTATTCGCCGGAAGGGGCAAAGCGATAGGGGGGTGCATCGCAGCCAAGGGCGCAGGCTTGTAATCTTCAGAGACCAACATCTTTAGGGGTTCAGATGCCTTGTTCTCATCTCCAAGAGATGCGCTGAGGATCTCTAGAAGTGTCAGGAGGGAGGATGTGTCTCTCTTGCGAAAGAGAAGTGCGGGATGCAGTCCGATTCCAATACGGGCATCGCCTTTTGGTTGCTCGCGACGTAGGGTCAACTCAGCTTCTGTTCCGAGAGAAAGAATGAGCTCACGCAAATTCTCTTCGAGTACGTGAGGAGTCCCAGAAGAGCAAATTTCGGCGAGTAGTTCCTTTGCGGAAAGAAATGGAAGTCGCCGGGATCCCTCCAGCCAGCTCAATTCAACACGGCCGATATCGAGAGCCTTTACAGACAACGTTCCCGTTTTGGTGTCGAGTTCAATCTCTGTGGGAATTGTTACCAAGTGGCGGAAGATATCTTTGCTATCGGAAGTCAGTAAGCCGACGCCAAGAACTAATTCCATAGCATCACCTGTCGATCGTGCTCCAAACAGTTGGTCGTAGAGTTCCTTGTGTTGCTTGCGGATCCGGACTGCCTGTTGATACTTCTCTAGAGCCGTTGGGGCAACGTCACCGCTGGAATCTGGAGTCGGCGGGAGTGGTGCAGAATACGGAACAGGTACGTCGAGAATGTCTGAAATGTCCGCATCCTCTTCTTGAACGAAAGACGACGACACTGAAGGGATAGTGACCGCTTCATCTAGCCAGATTGCAAAGCCGGACTTAGTCAATTCATCAACCGTTGACTGCTGACGGGAGGTTGTTTCAACAATGTCCCTGAG
>CAYYJX010000203.1:0-2021 GCA_964471545.1 uncultured Fimbriimonas sp.
ATCGTTCATGCAGAGCAGCGCTTCTGGCTGTCGATCTAGAGAGGCGCGAGCAGAAAGACATTCGTGAATGTCTCGGTGGCTGAACGTCTTAGGAAGCAGGGTTTGCTTGCTCAACGCGGCGTTTTCCATTGCAGCCAAGTAGCCCTCGTAACGAGGCCCGGCGGCTCGAAGGTCGGAAGTGGCGGGCGCGAAGTAGGCAATCTTCTGTCTGCCCGTGGAGAGCAGATGGGCCATCGCCTGCTCCGACCCGGCACGCAAATCGACTCCCACATAGCTCTTTTCCTCCGACCAGTACGCGCCCATGCTAACGAACGGGATGTTAGGGGCCAGTTGGTTGGAGTTGGAAGTGAAAGCATCGACCGAATAAGAGGTGTCGAACGCGATGATGCCGTCGAGCGGTACGCGAAGGGCTCGGTCAAATGTTTGAACGAAGTGATACTCCTCGTCGATGTCGGTGACGGCGAAAGTGAAGTCGATGACCTGCATCAGGCTTCGCATGGTGTCTAGCACTTGGCCGCGATACTTGGAGTAGGCAAGGCTCATCCAAAGGCCAATGATTCCGGTTTTGCCGTTCGTGAGGGCTCTGGCCGCTGGGTTGGGGGTGTAGCCAAGATCAGCAGCTGCCTGAAGAACGCGTGCACGCGTCTCGGCAAGGATTGGAATATCCGTTCGACCGCTGAACACTCGGGAAACGGTTGCTCCAGAGGTATTCGCTCGCCGAGCAACATCCTCGCGGGTCACTCGCGCTTGTCCCTGATCATGAACGCGCGTTCTGTACACGCGTACATCGTATCACAAGTAAGGAAAAATCAAAGGAAACGAAATTCATTCCGAGCGCTTTTTGCAGATCGGCACCGGTTGCCAATGCCATGAGAGTCATCCGTTTGGCAGACTTTCTGAACGATTCGTTGGCGCAGTTCGGTTGATTGGGGCTGTGAAGAAACCGTCGGTTACACTCGAAGGCAGTGACGTCGCGAGAAGAGACTCAATATTGGCTGAAGGCGACGTCTAAGCTCAGCATTTATGGCGTTGTGGTGGGGCTCATCGTCCCGTTCGTCATTCTGCGTAGCGCCACACCCGTCAATCTTGCCATCGGCGGCAGCATTGGCTTTCTTATGGCGTGGGTTCTGGCCGCCTTGGAGCGGTACCTCTCGCCCCGATTGCGGACCATTCCGTTTCTGCTGGAGATCGTTGCCGTCACGTTGGTGAGAGTGGTGGTGATGGCCGCCATAGGCACCTTGGTGATCTTCGCCTACCTTGTGCTTTCCGGACAGGAATCGGCGAGAGCCGCTTTTGCCATCGCGTTCCGATTTGCGTCCCCGGTTTCAGAGATGCTTCCCGTCTATGGGTTCGTTCTGTTCGCCTCGTTCTTAGCCACCTTTCTGCTCTCGATTGGTCGCAAGTTGGGCCCAGGAGTGCTGAGCGGCTGGATTCTGGGTCGATACCGCCAACCTCTGAAAGAGCGCCGAGTGGTGATGTTCCTCGACCTCGACGATTCCACCGCCATTGCCGAAGAACTCGGCGACGAGCGATTCAGCTCGTTTGTGCGAGACTTCATGGCCGATCTGACCCAGCCCATCCTAGCCGGGGGCGCGCAGGTGAGCCACTACATTGGGGACGAAGTGGTGCTAACTTGGCTGCTCACCGCTCGGCGAACAGTTGTTCCGTGGCCGTTGCTCATTCGTCGCGCAAGCCTTAGGTTAGAACAGCGGAGGGCCTACTACATGAGCCGCTATGGTCGACTGCCTTCGTTCAAATGCGGTGTCCACGCCGGAGAGGTAATCACCACCGAGGTCGGCGTTTTGAAGAGCGAACTCGTGCATCACGGGGACGTTTTGAACGTGGCGTCTCGGCTTGCGGGGTTGTGTAAGCCGCAAGGGCAATCGGTTTTGGCAACCCCTGAGGCCGTTGCCATGGCCGTTGATACGCAGGGCTTTGAGGTGCAGAACTTGGGTGAGCTAGAGGTCAAGGGGCGGCGCGATCCCATTGCCACGGTGGCGCTGCAATCTGCAGGCTAAGTC
>CAYYJX010000204.1:0-2019 GCA_964471545.1 uncultured Fimbriimonas sp.
GCATGATCCAACTTCGACTCATGCAGATCGAGGAGATTCGGGCTCTTGCCAAGAGTCTGGAGGCCTTCCGAGACGTTGTCGGGGTCGACGTGACCGAAGGGGGCGTGCTGCCCTCCGAGTTCGTTGCCCAGTTTCTGCCTCATGCCGAAGCCAACGCCCCTTGGCTGGGGGTTTGGGCGATTGTGGACGGAGCCATTGCCGGATCGGGCATGTGCAAAACCCGACCCGTGAACGGCGAAGTCGAGATTGGTTACGGGGTGGCACCGAGTGTGGAGGGTCGCGGGGTCGCCACCGAGATCGCGAAGGGGCTGGTAAAGATGGCGTTCGATCTGGGCGCGCAATCGGTGATTGCCCACACCCTGCCCGATGGACTTGCTTCTCAGCGAGTGCTTGCGAAGGCCGGGTTTGAGTCTGTGGGCCAGGTCGTCGACCCCGAGGATGGCCTTGTTGAACGGTTCCGAATCACTCGAACCGACTAGCGTCTGCCTCGCGCTCGAACTGAAGCGCGCGTGCATCGTCCGGGAACGGATCGAGCACGATGCTCAGCAGTCGCACTTGGGGAGCCAACGGCTCATACCAGTGGCTCTCACCCGCCCAAAAGTAGAGGCTATCGCCTTGCTCTAGCTCCACCGACCGCTGGTCGAACGCCACCCTTACCGAGCCTTCCAGCACGTAAACAAACTCCTCGCCCCGGTGCGACCGCCTATCCGTGGCGTGAGTGAGCACCAGCAGATTGGGATTGAACTTCCCACCCGAATCTCGGCTGCCGAGCGGGCAGAACGGAAGGACACCGGCGGACCATTCGCTCGGGTTGGCGGAAAGCTCCGGGCTATCGGCAATCGAGCCGGTGTAGGCATGAACATCAAACCATCGACCCTGATTCTTCCGCGCAATGCGGAGCGTGTCGGAGAGTTCAAACGTGGGGCTCACTAGTTCGCTGGGCTTGATCATGAGCGCAATGGCAAGGAGCCGCAGAGTTTCTGCCTGAATCGGCATCCCCTTTTCCGCACGGGTGACGGTGTTCTTGCTCACCTGAGCAAGGTCGGCGAGGTCGCGAACGGAGAGCTCTCGATGTGTTCGGGCGCGTAGCAACCGTTGCCCAATGGCGGCAAATCCAATGGCCTTCACCTGTCGCCGAAACTCGTCTGCCCGCATCCAGTTTGATGATGACCGATGAAGATTCGGCCATCACCAGATGCGGGCAGATAACTGAACGAGTTCTTACTTCTTGGCGCTGAGTTCTAAGGTGATCTTGCCCGTGGCGTTGGTGGTGACCACCGTCGCCTTCACCAATCGACCCGTTTTGCCATCGACCCACTGATCGATGGTGTAGCTCTCTACCTGGCTCTTGGCAGTGCTGGAAACCTTGGTCAGTTCCTTATCCGCGCTGACTTTGGAGGAGTAAACGGTGGGCATTCCGTTCAGCGGCACCCGGGCTTCGGGGGCAGCCGGCAAGAGCAGCGCGGCAAGCAGTTGCGGACCGAACATCAGCGCGCCCTCTCCCGAGCCGTTGGGCAGCAGCGATTCGTTGATGGCGTAGGCGGCGGCAAACTCGGCGCCGGGGGCCCGATCGTTACCCACCACCATCTCCGACTTGTGCTTCAGAACCATTGCCAAAGACTTGAGACCGGGAACGGATTGGAACGTAATGGTGAGGTCGCCACCCACGCTATACGGCTGAATGTCCGCCTTCGCCTTCACCGCAAAAGTCCATACGTCGCCCTCTTTGAAGGTGTATTTGGGGAAACCTTCTGCTCTCAGAGGTGATGCGCCGACTGGAGCGGGGGCAGCGCTTAGTAGAACGGTTGCAAAAACAGTAGAAGCAAGCATGATTAGGCAAATTATCGCCGTGCCGTCGGGCGATCTTGCCGTTGCGAGAGAAGATGGGGACTGTCCCAAAAAGCCACTAGGGTGATCGATTCCGCGTGCGATTCAATACAGGCAGTTGGATCGTGGCCAGAGCTATCCGTGAGGTCCCTGTTCCTGTAGATTAAGTGGGCAGACCTGCCCACCATGCTC
>CAYYJX010000205.1:0-2002 GCA_964471545.1 uncultured Fimbriimonas sp.
TTGTTCAGAGTTCCTGTTATCAGGGTGGAGATTGGCATTGAGCCGGAAATTGTCCGGCAATGGACTATAAGAAGACCCCAACCCTTCGGCGAGTAACTCGCCGAAGGGTTGGGGTCCGATAGATCGACCTTCTGACTGATTCTTTAAACCCTCAGGGAGGTTTCAGAAGAGAATTTGCTTCGGGCTTAGGCGGATCGCTTTCGTCGCTTCAATGCAACGAGGGCAGGAAGGCCAAGAGCGATCATGGTGCCTGGTTCGGGAACCGGCTGACCGTAGAGTTCGAATGGCAAGTCGACCCCGTTCAATCCGTTTTGACCAGAAACGAACGAATTTCCACCAGTGGATTGAAGCCCATTCTTACCCCCAACGGCCTGGCTGTTCGGAATTGGGGGCACAAAAACTGAGTTAGAACTCCCCGTTAGCTGATAAGACACAACGTAAGTTCCGGCCGTGAGGGATTGGTTCAGGGCTACGTCGATGTATTGAATCCTTCGATTGGTGCTTGATACGTCGCCTTCCTGGGTTCGGTACACGCGTTGACCTGAGACGTCGTACCAGCCCGTCGAGACAACGGTTCCCGCGTTCAGGGCTAACGTGGCAGAGCTAGAAATGGCAAAGCTCACAGTCGAGAGCGATTCTGTCGTTGCCCCCGTCTGATAGGCGAAGAGCCGGAGCATAGTTAGGTTTGTGTCGGTTGCCAGGGTGAAATCGTCCGCAAGAACGGACGGGGAGATCGGCGTAACACTGAAACCGATGATCGTGTCGCCTGCTTCAAGCATGCTGCTGACTCCTTGGTTATGAGTGGCATTGATCAGGTTTGTTTGACTGAAAACCTGAGCGTTTGACAAAGCGGCGAGCGATAGCCCTCCCAACAAAAGTAGATGCTTCATAAAGAAAATCCTTCTTAGCGGTGAAACTAGAATCCATCGCAAAAAGATCGCGCAAGCGCAGAGGCAGTTTAGAAGATTAGGATGAGAATAAAAAGGGGCGGTTCATTTGCCAGTAAATTTGCGCGGCGAACTGCTATGCCACGCTGCTTCTCAACTCGGGCAGGTTTAGAGGCAGAAGTTCCGCATTTGACTCTCGAGCCCTAGAACGGATCTCCCACCGCTCGCCGCGAACTCGAGTCGTTCCGAGGAAAAGGATTCTATGCCTGTAGTCGAGTGCTGAGACTCGTGACAGAGTCTTACGAACGGTTCCGAATCTTGCAGGGTTGTGATGGGCCTCGCTGTCTCGCCGCGTAGGTAGCGTGCGTAGGAGAGGAAGTTCTCGCGCACCACATCTCGGTAGTCTCGCCAAGCGGATTCGAGGTGCTCTTGCGGCCGGTTGCCATCTTTCCAGACGATGTTTGCCGTTCTCCAAGTTGGAAACTCGATGGTCGCCCGTTCGAAGTCGTATCGCTCCAGATCGGATTGGGATTCGCCGGCGGAACCTTCGCGGAGCGTGTGGCTAACGGCGAGCTTTAGCTGGACTTGCGCGTCCAGTGTGGCGCTCAGGAAGACGGTGTCGTAGCTCTCGATCTCGTACGCCCGATACGTTTCTGCAACGACGTGATGGACCCTTGCCACGTCCTCGAGAGAATTTCGCCCAGCCATCCAAAGGAGGTTTTGAACGAAGTGAGCACAAGCGTTTCCGATAGGCGAGTCCATGACAGGTTTTCCGTCAAAAAACCGTTTGCCTGCCCAGTTGTTTCGGGAGTAGTAGGCGGGGGTTCGAGGCCAGTGCGCAAACAGCCTTACCGAAACAAGCTGGCCGAACTCACCTTTGAGCGCTCGCTGCTTGAGGGCCCGCCGAAAAGGGTCGCCCACAAAGTTGAACCCAACGTTGGTGGCGTATTTGGCTTGCTGCTCCGCTTTTTGCATCTCTTCCAGTTCAGGGAGCCAGAGGGTAGGCGGCTTCTCTAGATAGCAAGCCGCTCCTGCTTGGATGACCTGTCGATGCTGATCGTTGTGGAAGGGAATGGGGGTGGGCAGACAGACCCAATCCAGATCGGGGGTGCGGG
>CAYYJX010000206.1:0-1961 GCA_964471545.1 uncultured Fimbriimonas sp.
ACCGCGGGCCGAAGATTTGAGTTGGCGTTGATGTCATAAAACACGATTCGACCGTCGCGGGTTACGGCATATTCCAGCCCGGCAACGTCCAAGCCACCCGCCTTTACAATCCTCTTGCCTGCCTCGACAACCTCCGCGGGAACTTCAGGATAGGCGAAGAACTCCGGCGGTTTGGTGGTGGGGAGAGCGCACGCACCGTCTTCTCCGTCGCTTGGGTTGCAGACTTCGGACGGGCAAAGATTGAATGCCCCGTGCGACACCACGCGCATCGCATAGAGGAGCTCGCCGCCAAGAAACTCTAGCCGAACGATCCCGAAGTCTCGATCGTAATCGAGGATCTCCTGAAGCAAAAATAGCCGATCTGGTTGCCAGATCAGCGGGTCGCTCAGAATCGTTTGCACCTCGGCTAAGTTATCAACTTGGTAAATTCGAGCCCCGCTTCCTCCTTGTTCCGGCTTCAACAGCGCGGGCCAGCGATTCCAGCGGTCGTCGATGGCATCTACGTCGTTGAAGGCAACGGAGCGAGGGAAGTCCAATCCCAGACTCTTGAGCAAGCTCACCTGTGCCGCTTTGCTCAGTTCGAGTTGGAGTGCTCTCGACCCGTTCAGGACCGGAGTGCCGACATGCTCGTAGCTCTGGATGATCGAGAGCGCAAGAGGGATGGAACGGTCGTTTCCGCGCACGTAGCCACTCGGACTCGCCTGATTGAAAACGAGCTTTGTCTCCGGAAGATCGGCAGGATCAAAGACTCCCTTCTTCAGGTCGAACGCCTTGTAGCTCACTCCGTTGGCTTCGAGTGCGGAGAACAGAGGTTTCTGCCACTCCGGATGTTCGTATAGAACGACAAGGTCGACCGAAGAACTCATTCCAGAATATATGACTCCTAACTGGGTCAATTGTCGCGGCACATTCCCCGATCCCTAACCAACTTTTGCAGATACGAGACATTAGGTTGGTTTTTCGATGCATCAGTCCCCCGAGAACCTGCAAGAATACGGATGTGCCCGTTTGCTTCGACATCGGAAATGTACTTGTAAAGGCCGTGCACACCTGGCGTCGGCCGGTGGAGAAGCTGGGCTTAACCCTCGGGCATCCTGAGCATCTCGAAGAGAGCGTCTTCACCATTCCGACCTACATTCCGATGGAGGCAAAACAAGTTTCGGTGACCGATTACCTCCAATCCCTGGTGGACTACCTTGGGCTTCCCGATGTTGGAACGGCCCAGCGCTTGCATGAGGCAATCCTGGAGGACGAATTCCCTGGCGTTTTTGAGATCGTTCAGGAGTTGCACGCCAAAGGCATTGAAACGGCTTGCTTGAGCAACAACAATCCGATTCACTGGGATTGGTTGACCCAAAACGGTCCTTTCCCTGCGGTGATCGCCCTGCAACGAAAATTCTCGAGTTACGAGATTGGAATCAACAAGCCCGATCCCGCCATCTTTCAGTACGTCGTAGAGAGCACAGGTTGGCAGCCCTCAGAAATTGTTTACTTTGACGACGCACCCAAAAACGTCGATGCCGCGTTGAAGCAGGGTTGGAACGCCCATCGGATCGATCCTAGCGGTGACGTTGCCTCGCAGATACGTGCCGGTTTAAGCGGGATTCTTTAACGAATCGCCTAAACTTGCAGGAACTCGCCGATGTGCTTGACGATGCGTGCGCCCGCCGAGCCGTCGCCATAGGGGCTCGCCGCTTTTGCCATACCAGCATAAGCCTGGGGATCCTCCAGGAGTCGAATCGCTTCTTCGTACACCACGTTGCCATCGGTTCCCACCAGCTTGGCGCAGCCTGCGTCCACTCCTTCGGGTCGTTCGGTGGTTGTTCGGAGTACAAGAACCGGGATACCAAAAGCCGGGGCCTCCTCTTGCACGCCTCCGGAGTCGGAAAGGATGAGCGTTGCTCGCTGCATGAGCTTGACGAAGCTCTCGTACTCAGGCGGCTCGATCAGCTCGATACGTT
>CAYYJX010000207.1:0-1940 GCA_964471545.1 uncultured Fimbriimonas sp.
AGAGCGATCCCAATGTGGGTGCCCTCTCGGTCTCTCTTCGCGAGTATCAAGACGCCCCGTTTGTCATGTTCGCGCGCGATCAAGGTCCAGACTTAGTTGCCAGGATGCACCTCTTGGCAAAAGAAGAGGAGATGACCTTGAATGTGGTTGGGGAGAGCCCGGTGATGTATTCGGTGCTCACGCTGGTGGCGGCTGGAATGGGATATTCGATTGTTCCCGCTTGCGTTCAGTTTCTCCGAGTGGAAGGCGTTGAGTTTGTGACTCTCAAAAATGGTCGACCAGACCTGCCGCTTACGGTTGTTCACCGGAAGAGGCACCATTCACCCGCCCTCGAAGGCATGCTCGCCGAGTTGCACGCCTCCGCTCCAAAGATTCGAGAAAGGTTCTGCGCTCTGCTCAAAAGGAACCGAGGACTCACTCCCATCGGGACCTGCTAACGCGAAATCGCATCAGCAGGCGTCGGTACACTGAGAGGCGTGATCGCATTCATCAAGGATTTATCCATCATCCTCGCGGGTGCGGTTGCGCTCATCACGTTTGTTACCGGTACGTACCAATACCTCCGACAGAATCGGTACACGCGGGTTCAGCACTTTGTGGACATGCGACGTCGGTTCCTTGAGAACCAGACCTTCCGAGCGCTGCTAGAGCTTCTAGCGACCGACGACCCAGCCTTGAGTCAAATGCCCGTGCAGGATCGCCGAAATCTCGTGGGCTTTTTTGAGGAAGTGGCGCTGTTGATGAACAGCGGCATTCTTCAACCGCAGGTGACGCGCTACATGTTTGGGTACTACGTCCGGCTCATCGATCGAAGCGAGCACTTCTGGTCGGGCCTAGATAAGGGGAGCGTCTACTGGACGGTGTTCCGAGACCTGGCGGGACAACTCGAGGCCCTAAAGGTAGGACCTCGAAATCCCCGAGAGTTGAAGTTTTAGACGTTGAAGCGGAAGAGCATCACGTCGCCCTCTTGGACAACGTAGTCTCGACCTTCGGATCGAACCAAGCCCTTTTCTTTCGCGGCGTTCATCGAGCCGTTCTCGGAAAGGTCCTTGTAGGCAACCGTCTCCGCTCGAATGAAGCCCCGCTCGAAGTCGCTGTGGATGACACCCGCGGCTTGAGGAGCGGTCATGCCCTTCACAATCGTCCACGCTCTCGTTTCTTTGGGCCCGGTGGTGAAGTACGTTTGAAGTCCGAGCAGATCGTAGGTGGCGCGAATAAGAGACTTCAAGCCGCCCTCGTTCACGCCGAGCGCCTTCAGGAACTCGTCTCGTTCGTCCTCGGCCAGTTCCACCAGCTCGGCTTCCACTTGGGCTGAGACGCGCACGACTTGAGCGCCGGATTCGGCGGCGAACTTGGTGACCTCTTCGGTCCACTTGTTGCCCGTGGCAAGCTCATCCTCCGACACGTTGGTGGCGTAGATCATCGGCTTGCCGGTGAGCAATCCGAGCGACTTGATGGAAAGGGCCTCGTCTTCGGTGAGTGCGACGGATCGAGCCGAGCCCCCTTCGCTCAGGACGGGGACGATCTTCTCCAGCGCATCGACTTCGACCTGAGCTTCCTTCTTCGTCTTCAGATCCTTACGGGCGCGCTCGAGTCGCTTTTCCGCCTGTGCGAGGTCGGCAAGGGCCAACTCCGTGTTGATGATCTCGATGTCGCGCATCGGGTCTACCGAACCTGCCACGTGGATGATGTCGTCGTTCTCGAAACAGCGAACCACGTGAACGATGGCATCGACCTCGCGGATGTTGGCAAGGAATTGGTTGCCCAGTCCTTCACCTTGGCTTGCGCCTTTCACCAGACCCGCGATGTCCACAAACTCAATCCGAGCGGGCAGAATCTGTTCCGAACCGGAGATCTTTGCCAGAACATCCAACCGCGGATCGGGGACGCTGACCACACCGACGTTGGGTTCGATGGTGCAGAACGGGAAGTTGGCGGCC
>CAYYJX010000208.1:0-1931 GCA_964471545.1 uncultured Fimbriimonas sp.
ATCGTTCATGTGGACAGACCTAACCGGATGTCCAGTCGCACACAATGGCCTTGCATCAGACCATACTGGTCTTTGGCAATCAGACCTCGACAGACACTGCAGGAAATACAACCTCAAACTTGAGTTGCAGCGCTGGCGCATGAATTGAGCCAGCGCCAGGATCAGCTTTTGATCCCGCCAAGACCTAGATTGGCTACTTGAACTAGCCAATGAGGTAAAAATGGTCGGGAAAAATCAGCTCCCCTGTTCGAAAGGCGTCCTGCAAGACAGACGAACCCTTTTGAAGGTCTCCGCAGCAATTTTGCCTATCGGATGGCTTTCGGGCTGCGCAGTACAAGCCCCTCCAATTTCACCGCAAGAGGCTCCTGTTGCTGACAAGGAAATCAGGGCTGCTCAACAGGCCGTTGTCCAGGCCCCTCCCAAAAAACCGAGTCTCAAACGAAAGATTGCCCTAGGACGGATCACCAACGAAACCCAATACGGGCAATCGTTGCTCCGGGATCGAAGTGGCGATCCTTTGGGCAAGCAGGTCACCGACCTCATGAGCAAAGCACTGACTGAATCCGGTGCATTCTTGGTCTTTGAACGACCTGACATTGGCAAAGTCGAGGCAGAAAGCCGTCTTACAGACAACAGGCTCAACCTGGTTGGAGTTGATGCTCTGGTTATCGGTTCACTGACCGAATTTGGAAGAAAAACAATTGGTGCCACTGGCTTTGTTTCTGCCAGTAAGCGACAGGTCGCATTCGCCAAGATCGATATTCGTGTGGTTGACACCCAGACCGGTCAAATCATTTTCGCCACCTCGGGTTCTGGCGAGGCATCAACCGAAACAGCATCGACATTCGGATTCGGCTCCCAGGCAGGGTATGACGGAACGCTCAATGATTCTGCGATTCGGCAGGCAGTTTCAGAGGCGGTCAGTCGCCTGTCAGTCGACTTCAGCAACAGGCCATGGCAGACATTCATCCTGAAGTTGGAGGGCGAAAGACTATTCCTGAGTGGTGGGAAGTCCCAGGGCATTCAGCCTGGAATGCTGCTGACTGTTCAGACCGCTGGCGAAAAAATCAAGTCTCCACAGACCGGCGCGATAGTCACATTACCCGGAAGAACGGTCGCACACATTCGGATTGATGCCTTGTTTGGTGACAGCGAGCTCAACGAGGGATCTGTAGCCAGCATCCAAAGCGGCACGCTTGAAGGTCACTCCCCCAATCAACTAGTGGTTCGCATCAAGGAGTAATTTATGGCAGTGCGTTGGATATATGCCGCCGTTACAGGGATGGCGATTTCAGTAACCCTGCTTTCTGGATGTACTCAGATGCCAACAGAAAAGCAAGGTGTTGCAGACATGCGACCGCAGATCTCATTCCGCTACGAGCGCCCCGAAATGGCGCAAGCTCTGGTCAGCGTCAACGGAATCAATATGGGTTCGGTCGCAGGTTACCGAGATGCGGTGGCCTCTCTCAAATTGGTCCCGGGCACACACCACCTGCAGGTGACCCTGTCGGGCTCGCTTGTCCTGGATGAGCGGTTCTATATCGCGGACGGCGTGAACAAGACCTTTGTGCTCAAGTAAGAGGCGACAGATGATTCGAACCATTACGCTCTTGGGCTGCCTGGCTCTTACCGGTTGCGCCACCAATAACCTCTACCAGTGGGGCGGCTATGAGGATCAACTCTATGCCGCATACAAAGATCCGACCAAGGTCGAAAGTCTGCGCCTCAAGCTTGAAAACGTGTTGCAGGAAGCACAGCAATCTGGACGCCGGGTAGCACCAGGCTTGTACGCTGAGTTGGGTACGGTTTACCTCCAGGCAGGCAATCGGCAACAAGCTATCCGCTACTACGAGCTAGAGCGCAGAACCTGGCCCGATAGCACACTTCTCATGACTGCAATGATTCAAAACCTGGAGCGGCTTGAAAAAGGC
>CAYYJX010000209.1:0-1892 GCA_964471545.1 uncultured Fimbriimonas sp.
TCTCGAACCGATAGCCCGTGTCGGTCTTTTGCCAGTAGCCGCGCAGAGCGTCGCCAACTCCCTTCAGAACTCGATCCAGCGGCAGGTCGTCGACAAAAATGTCCAGCTTGCGCTCACGATACGGGCGCGGGATTTCGATGTTCACCCCGCTTGCCGCTTGCAGCTTGGCCCCGAACTCCTCCATGGTGATGAGCTCTTCACGCATCGTGATGGGTTTGTTCGCACCTTGAACAACGATGCCGCCCATATTCGAAACGCCAACCGCCAACGCAAGAAAAAGTCCCATTGGATTACCGATCCCCAACAAGAGGACGCGCCTGAACAAGATTAGGTTCACTCGACTCAAAGAAAGCGATCGCTGAGCACGAGCAACGGCATCGGCGTAGACTTTGGGAGAACCAGAGACCTCATGAAAGACCTCCCGATCATTCTTGCCCTCATGACGGTCATGGTGCTCCTGATCGCCCTTGCGAGGAAGGTGAAGATTCCGTACCCCATGTTCCTGGTGATTGCTGGAATCGGCATGGGATTCATCCCCGGGGTGCCGCATATAGAGGTGGAGCCGGAACTGGTTTTCCTCATCTTCCTTCCGCCCATTCTGGCGTCGGCGGCGTTCTTCACGCCCATGCGCGACTTCAAGCGCAACCTGCGATCGATCTTGCTTCTCGCCGTCGGCCTGGTCCTATTCAGCACGCTTGCAGTGGGCTGGACGTTGCACCAACTCATCCCCTCGCTCCCTTGGGCGGTGTGCTTCACCTTGGGAGCAATCGTTGCCCCGCCGGATGCCATCGCCGCCACTGCCGTTGCCGAGCGTCTGGGTCTGCCTCACCGCGTGGTGGTGATTCTGGAAGGCGAAAGTTTGGTGAACGATGCCAGCGCGCTCGTGGCTTACAAAATGGCGGTTGCCGCCGCACTCACCGGAGTGTTTTCGCTCAGTCAGGCGGTGGGTCAGTTCGTCCTTGCTTCCGCCGGAGGCATCGCCATTGGTGTGGCGCTCGGCTGGCTGATTGTGTGGGCGCTCCCCAAGATCAAAGATCCGGCGGTGGCAATTGTTCTCACCTTCATCAATGCCATCGGCAGCTATCTCATTGCGGAGAAACTGCACGTTTCCGGCGTGCTTGCGACGGTCTTCACCAGCTTGTACTTTGGACAAAAGAGCAGCCAAGCCATGTCTCCCCAAACCCGGGTGGAAGGCGCGGCGGCGTGGCAGATTGTGGTGTTTCTCATCAACGGCCTCGCGTTTCTGCTCATCGGTCTCCAGTTCCCGACCATTGTCGGCGCGCTGAACCGACCTCCCGCCGAGCTCGCCCTGCTCTCCACTGCGGTCATCGGGGCAATGATCTTCTCGCGCATCCTCTGGCTCTTCCCAGCCGCGTATTTGCCCCGGTGGGCGTTCAAGAAGATTCGCGACAAAGACCCGTATCCGCCGGTGACCAACGTCTTCCTCGTCGGGTGGTCGGGCATGAGAGGCATCGTCTCGCTGGCGGCGGCGCTGGCCCTGCCGGATAACTTCCCGGAGCGAGACCTCCTGGTGTTCCTCACCGTCATGGGCGTGCTCGGCACGCTGCTGGGTCAGGGACTCTCACTCCTGTATCTCGTGCCTCGTTTGCCCAAGCACGAGGATCACTCGCACCGAAAGGAAGAGGCGCTTGCGCGTGTCAAAGCCACCATGGCGGGGCTCAGAAAGCTCGAGGACCTTTCGGTGCAAGACTGGGTGGAGCCCGCTCACGTTGAGGTGTTCCGCAAACGGTACGACCAGATCCACCTGCAATACGAGCATCGCATGAAGGGGAGCGAGCATCCCGACGCGGAGAAGTTCAGCAACACGCTGCAGCGCATGCGAGAGGAACTGATCGCTGCGGAAACCGCCGCACTGGTGAAGCTCCGGGATG
>CAYYJX010000210.1:0-1796 GCA_964471545.1 uncultured Fimbriimonas sp.
TCTAAGCGTAGCCCGGTGATTGATCAAGGCGCGATATCCGGCGAAGGACCTACGCCCGGAAAACTTCAAGGCGTTCCTTCGGAGAAAAAGGTGGAAACTAACACCAACTCTTCGGCGATGAAATGAAGGGTGCCCGTTAGGGTGCAGGTAGATCATGGCGGCCATCTCTTTCCGATCCAACGCGGAGCAGCGAAGATCGTCTGGGGGTTTCGATCCTTGGATGGTGATCTTCGCGGGCTCGTTGATCGGCATCGGGCTCCTTGCCATTTTCAGCACGGGCATCGGCGGTAGTCAGTCGAACTTTCAAAAGCAGGTCATCAACGTGCTGTTGGGCTTGGTTCCAGCGGCGATCTTTGCCTTTGTCCACCCAAAAACCTGGCTCCGGATGGTGAACACCATCTACACCGTCAACCTGGTTTTGCTGGCTTTGGTTTTGGTGAAAGGGTCGACCGTGAAGGGTGCGGAGCGGTGGATCAACATCGGACCCATGCAGTTCCAGCCGAGTGAACTCTCCAAGATTCTGCTGGTCCTCACCTTGGCTTCCTTCTATGCCGCTCGCCGAGAAGAGATCCATAAGTTCTCAACGTTCGCGCTCTCGATCGTACACATTCTCCCACCCGCGATTCTGATCTTGATGCAGCCGCACCTTGGAGCCACACTGGTGGTGATCTCGGTGTGGCTGGCGATCAGCCTCATTGCAGGCGTGCCCGGTAAGTTTGTGGCTTCGGTGGTGGGCGGAGTGGCGATTCTCGCCACACTGGTGTTGGCGGTTCCACCTGTCCGAGACCTTGTTCTGCGGGATTACCAGAAACAGCGCGTGGAAGCGATGCTGACGAAGGGGCAAGACAAGAAGGGGCGGAACTACCACAGCGAGCAGTCGAAGATCGCTTTCGGCGTGGGTGGACTCACGGGCAAAGGGTTCGGGCATGGCGAGCGCAAGGCAGGCAAGTTCATTCCGGAACAAGACACGGACTTCATCTTCTCCGTGATCGGAGAAGAGTTCGGACTCATTGGTTGCTCGATCGTCTTGCTCCTCTTCGGAGGTCTCTTCCACCGCATTTGGCTGGGGATGATCGGCGATTACGAGCCGTTCTATCAAATGATCGCTGCCGGATCACTCACGGTTCTCGCCTTCCACACCGTCGTCAACATCGGCATGGTGCTCGAGATTCTGCCCGTGGTGGGTCTTTGGCTGCCGTTCTTAAGCCGGGGTGGTACGGCCATTTGGCTCTGCATGTCTCTGGTAGGCCTCATGCTCAACGTGCGGAGCAAAGAGCAGTCGGTCCTGTACCGAAGCGACGTCTAAGACGGCTTTATCGGGTGATCAAGAACAGCACCTGAGCGATGAGGATCTTGGCGATGGTTGCCAACGGATAAACCGTTGCGAAGCTCGCGTTCGGAATCTCGTTTTCTGTGTGCTGACGGGAGACCGCCAGGACCACAGGTTGGGTGCAAGCGCCGGCGTAAACGCCAAAGAGCGTGTTCAGCGGCAACTTCATCGCTTTGTAGCCGATCACCATGACAACCAGACCAACCGTGACCGAGACGGCGGCGCCGCCGATAAAGATGGGGGTCGGACCGCCCGTCTTCATCATGTCCATGAGTTGCGCGCCCGCCTTGAGACCGATTCCTGCCGCGAATGTTGCCAAGCCGAACTCCCGCAGGGTCATGTTGGCGCTGTAGGGGATGTTCCAAACGATGGGCCCGGTGCGCTGAATCTTGCCCAAGACCAGAGCCACCAAAAGCGGTCCACCCGCGAATCCGAGCTTAAAGGTTGAACCGCCGGGAAGCGGGAT
>CAYYJX010000211.1:0-1788 GCA_964471545.1 uncultured Fimbriimonas sp.
TTGTCGCTCTACGAGTTTTGGGTGGCAAGAACCAAGTAAAGAGCCGATTCGATCAAAGGAATGAGCCCAGCGCGAACTGAGTTTTTATCGGAAAAGAACCTCGGTTGAACCGAAACCGGCTTCGCAAACCTTCGTTTCGCGCGTTTCGCGACTACGATGAAGCCGTGCCGATTCTCGGCGCAAGGTTCTTGCATTGATCTTATCCGTCGTTTCCCTCAGCGCCGCACTGCTTGCTCCTTCGGCCCAATTCAACACGCCTGTTCTGTCCGGCGAAGCGTTGCGCAGCGACCTAAAGATCCTGCGCGAGGCGCTCACGACGATCCATCCGGGGCTGTACCGATACCAAACCCCAGATCAGTTCAATCGTTCCTTTCGCGATCTAGAAAAGCGGCTCGGCAAGGGCGCGTCTCAGGCCGAAGCCTTCCTTGCCATCTCCGAATTCTCCGCTCGAATCAAGTGTGGTCACACGTTCCCAAGCTTCTGGAACAACCCCATTCAAACCCAGCGCAATCTCTTCATCGCCAAAGATAAGTTGCCCGTCGCCTTTCGCTGGCTTGGCGGCAAGATGGTGGTGACCAGAAACGACTCTGGTTCGCCAGAGCTGGAGCCCGGCACCCTGATTCACACCGTGAACGGAGTCGAATCCGCCGCCATCTTGGCTCGTTTGGTCAAGTTGGTGAAGGGTGATGGCGGCAACGACGCCAAACGCACCGCGGAGCTAGAGGTGCAGGACAGGAACGACTGGGAAGCGTTCGACATCTACTACGCCCTGGCATTCCATCCCGGAGAAAGGTATCGGCTCGGGATCGAGCGGATGAACGGCACTCAAACCACTTTGGAGGTCGACGCGCTCACCTTTCGAGAGCGCCGAGACAACCGCCAGAAGCATGCTCCAAAACCCGTGAAAGACGGTCCCGAATGGCGGTGGTCGTTCCCAAACGCTCAAACGGCGGTGCTCACCATGCCCACCTGGGCACTCTACAACAGCAACTGGGACTGGAAAAAGTGGCTGCACGAAGGGTTTGTTTCCCTCCAGCAGAAAGGCACCAAGGTTCTCGTCCTGGACGTCCGAGACAACGCGGGCGGCAATGAATGTGGCGATGAGATCATGCGGTATCTGGTGAAAGAGAAAGTCTCCTTTCCAAGCGGATCCACGTTTGTTCGGTACCAGAAGATTCCCTCCCTTCTCTCGCTTTACCTCTCGACCTGGGATCGCTCTTTCTACGATTGGAGCGGTTCGAGCAAACCGGCTCGGAACGTGCCCGAGCTTCACACACAGGCGTTCCAAATTCGCGACGAAGGCAGTGTAAACGCAGAGCGAGGCGGCACGATCGAGCCCCTGCAGCCCGGATTCAATGGGCAGGTGTACGTACTGGTGAATGCAGAATGCTCGTCCGCCACCTTCCAGTTTGCCCAGCAAGTGCGCAACTACAAAGTGGGCAAGTTAGTGGGCAGTCCCACGGGTGGCAATCGGCGTGGGATTAACGGCGGGGCGATCTTCTTTGCCACCCTGCCCAACAGCCAAATTGAAATCGATATCCCGATCATTGCCTACCTTCCAAACGGAACTCAGCCGGACGCGGGGTTGGAGCCTGACGTGAAGCTCGCCGATTCCCGGGAGGACATCGCCGCAAGGCGAGACGCCGTTATGGAATGGGTGCTTGCGCAACCCGTTCCATAACAACAAGATCAACGGACTGGGTTACAAATAGGCAAACGAGACCGAGACCTTCTTGTTCTTGGTCTGGGCCTTTGCCCGAACCCAATGCGCGGCAAACCCACTGGGGA
>CAYYJX010000212.1:0-1777 GCA_964471545.1 uncultured Fimbriimonas sp.
CCGGCTGAATATCGGTGGCAAGAACCTTTCCATTCGGAGCGACTTTTTTCGCCATGGGGAACGTGAGATATCCCGACCCCGCGCCTAAGTCGACCGCGATCATCCCCGGTTTTAGGTCGAGCGCTCCGATGAGTATTTGCGGAGCCTCCTCGGCGAATCTTTCGGGCCTGTCTAGCCAAGGCGCGCCAAAGTGCCCCATCACCTGAGCAATTTCTCTCCCCATGTAGCTCACTCCAATCCCATCGGGATCGTAGCGCTGAAGCGTCACGTAAGGGGGCTTCTCTGCCGTGAGCGGGATTCCCTTTTCTTGGGGAATCCCATTCAAAACGGTGAGTAGTAGGGCGGCGGCGACCTGCATGATGTGTCTTTAGACTACGACACCTTTTCCGGAAACAGCACCTGAATCCTCTAGCAGACTTGGAATGTAGGGGATCCAAAGATCAGGGTCGAGACCTTGCGGGCAACCGTGTTGATATTGGCTCGGGTGAGCGATTCACCGTTGAGCGCTTTTTGTGCCGCCTCAATCAGACTTGTTCTAAGGTTGGCATTCTCCGGTGCGTCGAACAACGACAGAAGGCGATCCACCAACTCAGCTGGAGTGCGCACTTCGGGCATGATTTGGCTTGCGTCGATATTGATCCGCCCCGTTCTTTGGCCCATTCCTGCTTCTATCTGCTTTCGGGTGGACGGCGCATCAAACCAAAGGACGTCGGCCCACTTCATCCGTGCGACCATCGTCGCGCTCGTGATCCAACCTTTTCCGCTGACCCAGCCCGCTACATCGGGCGGATACAACAGTTCCATGCCCATCTCCTTCGTAGCGTTATGGATTCCGTACGGTTGGAAGAATCCAGCGGCGGCGGCGACATTCAATTCAGCGACCTCGTTATAGCGAGGATTCTCTAGTCCCCGACGGAAAACACTCTCGCTGATCTGCCCTGCTCCGAGCGCGCGGGCCGTTGATACGGCAAAGTCGATCGGATTCTTTACCTGTTTTCTAACGCTGTTGCTGGAGTAGAACTCGGGTGAAAGCGCAATCTCGCGGACAAGAGTTTTGATTTGCAGACCAGACTCCCGAAACCGCTTCGCAATCCGCTCGACGACTGATTTCTCTGGGTTCTCATAGGCGAACCACTCCCACATTTTGAGGGTGATGTATTCGGCGGTCCTCGGGAGCGAGCATAGGTGGTCGATCACGTCGTCTCCATTCAGCCGTCCAGACTTCCCGAGAACGGTCTTCATGCCGTCATCGTGCAATTGTGGATTGAATTGAAATCGACCCAGCACCAATCGTCCTTCAGGAGCGCGGCCTCCCCGGAGGGTTCCATAGCCCCATCCGGTAAAGGCCCGCGCCGCTTCTTGAATGTCCTCTTCCGAGTAGTGCCCGATCCCAAGCGTGAAGAGCTCCATCACCTCTCGCGCAAAGTTCTCGTTAGGCTTTCCTTTCACGTTCTCGTTGTTATCGAGCCAGTACAGCATGGCGGGATCTTTTGAGATCGCGGTCAGAAGATCCTTAAACGTGCCCGAACAGTTCAGCCGGAGCGTCTCGAAGTGATTGAGCATCGCGTCCGTGTTCGACACCTTCTGCGCACTGGTTGCAAAGTGATCGTGCCAAAAGAGCGTGAGCTTTGCTTCAAGCGGTCGCTGAGTCACCAGGTAGCGGTAGTAGATCATCCCCGTGGCAACGCGCATGGCGCCGATGAATCGGCGATTGGTGAGGTCTGAAGTTTTGATCTGGGCGTTATCTTCGAGCTTCTCGTAGTTGAGAAGTCGATCG
>CAYYJX010000213.1:0-1776 GCA_964471545.1 uncultured Fimbriimonas sp.
GCTTCCATGGGGTGGAAGAGGTCGCACGTTCGAATCGTGTCGCCCCGACCAGTGAAGCCTCCCAAATCTATCTTTCCGGGGCATTTTCGTGCCTGGGCGTGGCAGGGATGACGATCTTTATCATCTCATCCTAGTAGCAGTTTTCCGCTCATTGCATCGTCTATCGGCAAACTCAATAGCCGCGTCTGAACCATGCGTAGAACCCGACCATGGGCTTTGGCTGGGTGGGTGCAACAGGTGCAACAGGGCGAACAGGGCGGTTTCGATGGGGCGCCTCACGGGGCCTGACCGGGGGGTTCATCCTGGTCCTCGCATCAACACTGTCTCAGGCACAAGAGCGTCCGCCCATCAAGATGCTTCGGTACGAAGAAGACTGGTCAAAGCTGCGCGGTGGGGCGACTCCGCGCGATTGGTGGGACCCCATCAAGTACATCCCACTCAACGCCAATGGAGCGAGTTTCCTTTCGTTCGGTGGCGAACTGCGTCAGCAGTACGAGCGATACACCTACCAGGAGTGGGGGCAAGAGCCCCTGGACCTTACCGGATACTTTCTCCAACGCATCCTGTTGCACGCGGACTGGCACCTGAATCCAGAAACACGCGTCTTTGCTCAGCTCTCCAGTGCCATTGAAGAGGGGAGAATTGGTGGTCCGAGCCCCGTGGACGAGGACCGGTTCGACCTGCATCAGGCTTTTGTCGATCACCGTTTCGCGAGTCATCAATGGCTGGTCCGAGGTGGACGGCAGGAATTGCTTTTTGGCAGCCAACGACTGATTGCAGTCCGCGAGGGACCTAACGTGCGCCAAAGTTTCGATGGCTTACGCCTGACTCGGAAAGCGAACAATCTCTCCGTCGACGCGATTGTTGTGCGTCCTGTTCAAAATCGCTCCGGTCGATTTGACAATAGAGCCGATTTGGACCGACTTCTTTGGGGGGTCTACGCCACCACAAAAGCGGCTTCCCCGGCGAAGCCCTCCACTGACTTCTATCTGCTTGGATACCAGCGGGAGTCGGCCCGGTTCGGTGGAGTCTCAGGATTTGAGAATCGGCTCTCGCTGGGCACAAGAGTTTTTGGCCGCGCCAAGGGTTGGGACTACAACTTCGAATCGGTCTGGCAAACAGGACGATTCGGTTCAGGATCGATCCAGGCATGGACCGCTACCATCGATGGCGGCTTCACCTTTGAATCGGCACCGGGCAGCCCACGATTGGGGATTCGCGCGGCGATTGTTTCCGGGGATCGGAACTCCGGTGATCGTACCAACAACACCTTCAACCCGCTCTTTCCGCGCGGCAACTACTTTGGCGAATCGGCGCTGGTTGGGCCGGCTAATCTTGTCAATCTCTATCCGAGCGTGGAGGTGGAAGTCGCCCCTAAACTGAGCTTTCGCCTGGGTTGCGATTTCTTTTGGCGCGAAAGCGTGCGAGACGGTTTGTACGGCAACGCTCTTCAACTGATCCGACCAGGAAACCTCAGCCAAGATCGCTATATCGGTTACGAGCTATCAACCACCTTGGAGTGGGCGATCGATCGGCACACGCAGGCGAACTTCGCCTACTCTCGGTTTCAACCCGGCGCCTTTGTTCGGAACAGCGGACCGGGGCTGCCGACCGACTTTGCGAGCGTCTATGTTTCGTACAAGTTTTAGGCCTGCGCCTGAACACGATCTCGCAAGAATTCAACGACCCTCTGGAATGGATCGAAGCCAAATTCTCGGGCTACCGCGGGCCGAAGATTTGAGTTGGCGTTGATGTCATAAAACACGATTCGACCGT
>CAYYJX010000214.1:0-1770 GCA_964471545.1 uncultured Fimbriimonas sp.
CTCATGTTTGCTCTTGCTTCCATCCTACGTGTTAGGCGGTGGGTAGGTCTGTATCCCTAAGTACAGAGACTCTAAGTTTCATCGTCCGAAACGACGACCGTCTACAAAGTCGTACTGATCGCATGAATTCAAGAAACGAAGAGCGAACTGCCGATCATTTCTGGTCCGCATTTGATTGGCTGATCTCGATTGGGGAAATTGCCTGGGCGATCCCAGGGGCTCTGTTCGAGTGGTTCGGTTCTTTGTTCTAGGCTCCCGCACGTCAACGAGCGTTCTCTCCACAGCCCGAATTGAGCGCTAGAGCTGACAACCCGCTCCTAGGTGATCCTTAAACCTCGATTGACTCCGCCGGAGCCCATGACAGGGCTTTCATTCACTGATTTTCATTGAATGAGTTCTTGAAAACCAGTGGCAACAAGCGCAAACTGAAAGGGAGCGCATAGGTCGAAATTCCTGTCCTGCCCCGGACATGAGTAATGTCGATCGCATCCGCACATCTACTGGATACAAGAGCCATGAATCGCTTTTTTCGGACACCAATTATAGTTTTGTCTCTCACGTTAGCGTCATTAACGAATGCGCAGTACGCAATAGATCTTGGACCTGGAGCGGCACTAGGCGTTGCGGGAGAAACCTTTGTAGGCGATGTGAATGGAACTGCGGCAACGGCAAGTATGGTCGTTCCAAGCCTCACTCCCTTTGTCATCTCCAATTCGGCTTTCTCGCGACTTGAGGCGGCCTCGGCGGATCTTTTTGTCGGACACGCCGCAACTGCCGCAAGTGGGTATCGGCCCGTAGCTTACGCTTACGATCGTGCTTCCAAAACCGATGTGTTTTTGAGTGCTCCGGCAAATTCGACTTCTTTCGCTTCGGCGGTGGCGGGGAGCACGATCGGGGGCAACATCGGTGGGTTACCCGTCATTTGGTTGAATACGAACACGGCTCCGATCTACCTTCCAAGATCGCAGGGTGCTCAGGGATTCGTCGCGGATCTGAGCAACAGTGGTCAAGCAGTAGGTCTTGAAGGCACGGGGTCAGGCTCTTTCCAAGCGGTGGTTTGGCAGACCTCCCGTCCTGGACGGTACTCGGTGAAGAAATTACATCCGGCGGGATCCATTTCATCGGAAGCCGTTGGGATCAACAACGCTGGGACTTTTGGAGCCGGATACGTTTCGACCAACTTCGGATCCAGCGACGCCGTGCTCTGGGATCTCGTATCGCTCAGAGCAATCCGATTGCCTCACGGGGGGTCAAGGGCTGCCGCCTCAGATTGCAGTAGCAGAATCACCGTTGGAAACGTCGATGGCCAGGCAGTCTATTGGGAAAACGCGTCGCGAAGAGTGGTGGATATCCATAAGTTCCTCCCTTCAAACTTCACTTACTCTTATGCTCTGCGCATTGAGGAACAGTTGAATCTCGTCGTGGGATATGCAGTGGACGTGAACTTGCAGCAACATGCCATCGTTTGGCGGCTGTAGTCCCATTGCATAGGTCGGGTGACCTTGGAAGGACTTGTTCACGTTGCCGATCTGCTGAGTAAAAATGGACGGGGTTCATCACAACCGAGTCATGAATCCCGACTTGTTTCGCTACGTTGCTTGCCCATGACCACCCACGACGACCTCCGCTCCATATGCCGATCCCTTGAGGGTTCCATCGAGGGTGAAGGCCGCTTCGGATTCGGAGTGGAGGTTAAGGGCAAAGTGAAAGGCTATTGCTGGACGTGGCTCGAGCGGCTGGAACCCAAGAAAGCCCGAGTCCCGAACGACC
>CAYYJX010000215.1:0-450 GCA_964471545.1 uncultured Fimbriimonas sp.
CGCTTTCACAACGTGATCGAGTTCCGAGGCGCTTAACTGCTGGGCGAAGTGCTTTTCGATCGCGTCCGCGTAGACCTCCCACAGTCTTTCTAGCGCCTCCTTTCCTTGCGGGGTGAGCGAGACCCTATAAGCCCGGCGATCCGTCGGCGACTCCTTCCGCACGATCCGTCCTCGACTCTCTAGTCGGCTTAAAAGGCGAGAGAGTCCGCTTTGCGAAAGCGTCATGCTCGCCACCAACTCTCTTCCTTCCATCTCACCCTCGGGGCTAGAAGCAATGGTGTAGAGGGCGTCGTACTCCACCAAAGATCCCACTCCGCTCTCTTCAAGGGCACCTTCGACCTTTTCTAGGAGCAGGGCCTGCGCGACAAAGAACGCCTTCCAGGCCAGTCGAGCGGGTTCACCAAGCTGAATTTGCTTGCTCATACATGAAATATCGCACATTTTCAAAAA
>CAYYJX010000215.1:460-1750 GCA_964471545.1 uncultured Fimbriimonas sp.
GCGCAAGCATATATATACACATGCATGCGCAAGCAAGCAAATAAGGAAAAGCAAATGCAACAACACACCGATTCCAACAACAGCACCCTTACCACCGCCCAAGACCTCGTCAACCTGGTCATGGAGGGCAAAGCCCTTGAGGCGTTCGACCGCTTCTACGCCGGCAACGTCTCCATGCAGGAGAACAACGAGGCTCCGGTGGTGGGTAAAGCCGAAAATCGAGCTCGGGAAGAAGGCTTTCTTTCCATGGTCGGCGAAGTTCACGAGTTCACCGTGAAGTCGATCACCGCGTCCGAGAATCAATCCGCGATCCATTGGATCATCGACTTCACCACCAAGGACGGCTCCAAGCGATTCCGATTCGACGAAGTTGCCCTGCAAACGTGGGAGAACGGTCAGATCACCTCGGAGCGATTCATCTACGACACGGCGAATTTGGTGACGGTCCTCTAAGGATCGCCCCAAGCCCAACCATCACACCCAACTAACCCAAAAGCAAGAAGAAATAACCATGAAGAAGCTCGCCAATCTCATCGTCCTCTCCTCGCTCGCCGTGCAAATGGCGGCGGCGCAAGCTCAACCAGAAACAACGGGACCCAAGGAGATCGTCACTCCTATCCCCGCAAAGTCGGTGCCCTTGACCAAAAATAGTAGCGGCTACGTTTACGACCGTCCAACCCCGGAGAACTCGATCATTCTGATGATCGATCACCAAGTCGGTCTCTTCGCCAGCCTCCGCGACCCTCAAGGACTTTCGCAGGTGAAAGGAAACGCGATCGCTCTGGCCAAGACGGCAAAGGCGTTCAAGATCCCGGTGATGATCACCACGAGCAACGCTCAGTGGCAGAACGGTGATTTGATTCCTGAGATCAAAGACCTGTTCCCCAACGAACCGATCTACCGACGCACGGGCATCATCAACGCCTACGAAGACCCGACGTTCCGAGCCGCGTTCGAAAACATCGTGAAGAAGACGGGCAGGAAGCACATCATCCTTGCGGGCATCACCCTTGGGACGTGCACCCTGTTCCCAACGCTCTCGCTACGACACGACGGGTATTCCGTGTACCCGGTCATTGATGCAGCGGGAACTTGGAACGCCTATGAAGCACAAGCCTCGGTGGCAAGAATGACCCTAGCCGGTGCCGAACCGACGACGATCTTCCCGCTGGTTTGTGAGCTTCAGGCAGATTGGAAGAACCCAACCGCAAATGCCGCCGTTGGAATATTCGATCACCTGCCGGAGTACGCCTACATCTTCAAGAACTTCTGGGACAACGCAAACTCCAA
>CAYYJX010000216.1:0-1715 GCA_964471545.1 uncultured Fimbriimonas sp.
CCCTCGTCAGCGTTCCCGCCGGAATGATCGTGGCGCTGGCGGTCGCTATTTTGCTCGTAGGCAAGATTCGGGGGAGTGCGATCTACCGCACGCTGTACTACCTGCCAAGCATCTCGTCTGGGGTCGCCTTGGCGATGATCTGGATCTACGTTTTTCTCCCCGAGACTGGCCTGATCAACACTGCCGGCAAGCTCTTCGGAATCCCCGATACCGACTTTCTTGGCAAGAAAGAATGGGCGATGTGGGCACTCTGCTTCATGAGCGTTTGGACCGGTCTTGGGCCAAAGATGCTCTTGTACCTGGCAGGCATCCTCGGCGTTCCACCAAGCCTGTATGAAGCCGCGATGCTGGATGGAGCGACCGGTTGGCGAGCGTTTCGAGCCATCACGTTGCCCATGCTGGTCCCGACCTCGTTATTCGTGCTAGTCACCTCCACCATCGGCTCTTTGCAGGTGTTCACGCCCGTATACATGATGACGAAAGGGGGGCCGGAAGGCTCCACCGAGGTGGTGGGCTACCACCTCTACAACGAAGCGTGGATTCAGTTCAATACGGGCCTCGCGTCGGCGAAGTCGTTCCTTCTTCTGCTAGTCATCATCGTTATCTCGATCTTCCAGTTCCGACTGATGAAGCCAGGAATGGAGGCCGCGGGCATTGGAGGGAATTCGTGAAGGCTAAGCCCGCAGCCACCCTCAAGGCGGTTCTCACTCACGTGGTACTGATCGCTCTTGCGATCTCCCTCATGGCGCCATTTGTTTGGATGGTGCTCGTTTCGTTGCACCCGTCCCGAAGCCCAATTCCCGAACTTGCCAAAGTGATTCCGCCCCAGCCCGAATGGGACAACTATCGAAAGGTGTTGTTCAACCCGGCGATGCCGGTGGCGAGGTTCTTCTGGAACAGCCTGTTGGTGGCGATTGCCGTAGTGCTGGGGCAATTGTTCACTGCGAGTCTCGCCGCCTACGCGCTGTCTCGCCTGAACTTCAAAGGCAGGGAAACGATCTTCTCACTGTTCGTTGGCTCCATGATGTTCGCCGGGCTGGTGCTTCAGATTCCCGTCTACCTTCTCATCCGATCGTTCGGCTGGCTAGACACTTACGCCGCGCTGATCGTTCCCGGCATCGGGTCGGCGTTCTCGGTGTTCCTGCTTAGGCAGTTCTTCCTCTCTATTCCGATGGAGCTGAGCGAGGCGGCACGATTGGATGGGGCGACCGACTTCCAAATCTACTCGCGCATCATTCTTCCGCTCGCCAAAGCATCCTTGGCAACGGCGGGGGCGTTCACGTTCTTTGGGACATGGACCGATTTCTTCGGCCCCATGCTCGTGACCAACTCCACCGAGATGCGCACGCTGGAAGTGGGGCTATCCGTCTACAAAAACTCGTACGGGGGCACGAACTGGCCGCTCCAAATGACCGCCGCCGTGGTGGTGATGATTCCGCTCGTCGTAGTGTTTCTTGCCCTGCAACGCTACTTCGTTCGGGGAGTGTTGTTGGGGGCAGGCAAGTAAGGCTCCCACGGCTTCGGAGCGCTCCGAGGATCGGCTTCAGCGGTCTCTTCTCGAAGTGGCAATTGACCTTTGACAAAGAACAGATCCTTGGTTGACGATGGACTTTCCACCAAGATTTCCTCGGTGATCTTAGTGCCGTGCGCGGTTTCGATCTGGAACCCGTAGAAGGTCTTTTTCACGTGGCTGTTACTGGCCTGGAAAGTGAACG
>CAYYJX010000217.1:0-1711 GCA_964471545.1 uncultured Fimbriimonas sp.
CATGTCAAGCGGTTCGATAAGGCGGGGGCCGCCAAGCTCCGCTGGAATCCGTAGCCCCTTTTTCGGCGTTAGTCCTTCTTCGGCGGCTTGGTGGTGTACCAATCCGCCGAGTCTCCGGTGGTGATGATGTTCACGGGCCGATTCATCTTGCTCATGAGCACCGCCAGCTTGGTTCCATCTTGGAAAATGGTGACCCCGCCGATGCGATACCGTTGCTCCTTCACTTTGTAGCCGTCGCCTTGATCGTATTCCTTAAAGGTGCAGATCAGCTCGTCTCCGCCAATGGCCCACGTGCCTGAGCCCTTCGCGCCTCGGAATGATGTTCCTCCGGCTCCCGGGTTGGAAGCGCTGGAGAAGGTGTAGGTGAACGAACCATCCGCCTTTAGGTTCAACGTGCCGCCGTAAGAAACGAACGCCATGGAGGTCGCCCCGGTGTTCACGTTCTGCAGCCAGGTGTTGGCACCCGATCCGTAGTGGTAGTCGCCTGCCAAAGCGTTGCGGTCGACCAAAGGCAGACCCGCCGCTGGAGCGCATCGAAGTCCCTTCAAGAACTCTTCCGCTTCCTGCATGGTGTCTGGGTAAGAGTACGTGGCGGAGAAGCTGGAGCCGGGCTCGTTGGATTCGTAGGTGAGCGCAATCACCACGGGCTGCCAGTGGGTTTTGCAGTCGATGAGCATGAGCATGAAGCAGGTCTCGATCGCCTGGCCCTTCTCTTTAAACTTGCCTTGAATGAACTGGGCGTGCAATCGTTCGCCCACATAGCGTCGGAAGACGATGGCGCTGTGCCGGCCCTTCCCTTCTGCCGGAATCTGAGTCTCCCAAAGACTACGCAGCGCATCGCCCATGTTGCCCTTGGGAATGATCGCCGCCGGGAATCGAATCAGCGCACGCGACTTCGTGCGCTCGGTCCGCTCGACGTACTTCTCGTACCAACTTCCGTTCAGACTCCACCCCTGCGGCGGCGCCACCGTGAATCCGGGAGCCACCGATCCAGTGCTTTCTAACCCGTTGCCCGTCGGAGCCGGTTTATTGGGTTGAGCATTGGCGGTGGGAATGGAAACCACCAACTCCATGCCTTTGAAGGAAAACGTGTTCGCGTCTCCGCCGACCAATCCTTGCAGCAACGTCTCGGCGGCAAGTTTGACCTGCTGTTTGGCGGCATCGTTTTCGGCAGCCTGGTTCAGCGTCATCCCAAACGTCAACGCCGCCATCGACCGCTCGTACAGTTCTTGCTTCTGATCGTCGGTCGCCGATCGAACGGCGGCGGTATCGAAGTGGGCACGGAGTCGGGGGACCAACTTCAGGAACGCATCATCCCCATTGGGCTTGCCTGCCGCATCCAGTAGTCCGCAAAACGCATACGCAAGAGCGGCGCTGGCGTCGTTCGCCATCCCGCGCGGCTCCATCTCTTTCTCAAAGGCGTCTCGCACCGCCAGAGTGGCGCCCTGCATCTGCTTGAACTCGTTGGGATCGGAGAAGTACTGCTTCAGGTAGGCGTCTAGGTGCTTGGTGGAACCCGTGGGCTTGAACTGGGTGGGACTCTCTGCCGATGCCTTGCGCGTGGCTAAACCCTGCGTGCCGATGGCCTTTGCGGCCTCCATCACCGGGTTCGCCAGGGCCGTGGTGGCCAGGGCAAGCAGCCAAGCCGCGCCGATGGATAGCTTTGAAGAGAGTCTCATTGTTGCTCGCCCTTGAGGTGTTCCCAATTGGA
>CAYYJX010000218.1:0-1701 GCA_964471545.1 uncultured Fimbriimonas sp.
TGGCCTTTTCTCAATGGGTAGAACTGTGTCTACCATAGTTCTACTATACGCGATTCGTTTCTTTGAGTGCCAATCCTCGCCAAACTTAGCTGCCCTTCAAAGTTTCTTAACAATTGATGGGTTAATCTAGACACCAACCATGAGCATTTCCCGACGATCGATTTTAGGGCTTGCTGCCGCCGGTCTTGCAGGCTCGGCACTTAGTCTTGGGCTGTACGAGCGCCAACCTAAGGGGCAAGTCGGTTGGACCAAACCGAAGGGAAGGGCGCCCAAGAACATCATCTTCTGCGTGGTGGACGGCATGGCAACCCAGGTCCTTTCGATCGCCGATCAGTTCTCGCAGAAGCATTACGGCCGATCCTCCTACTGGGCATCGTTAATCGACCGCCCAGATGTCACCGTCGGGTGGGAAGACACCCGATCGCTCTCCTCGATCGTCACCGACTCAGCTGCAGGGGCGAGCACATGGGGTTCGGGTCGGCGCATTTGGAACGGAATGCTCAACATGTATCCCGACAAGACCCCGTTGGCTCCGATCGGACAGGTTTTGCGCAAGAAGGGGATGAAGACGGGCTTGGTCACCACGACGACGATTACCCACGCCACGCCCGCCGGATTCACGGTCAACATGATCGATCGCGACCTTGAGCCGCTCATCGCGGAGGAGTATTTGAAGGTCGGGACCGACGTTCTACTGGGTGGAGGCGACAAGTTCTTCAATGCCGAGAAGCGAACCGACAAGAAGGATCTTTACTCCGAGTTCGCCAAGGCAGGCTACGAAGTGGTCAAGGATCGCAACTCGCTGAAGGCGGCAAAAGCAGATAAGGTTCTCGGCATTTTCGATAGCAGTCACTTGCCGTATTCCATCGATCGAGACAACACCCCGGCGCTTGCCGAGAAGGTCCCTACGCTCGCCGAAATGACCCGCTTTGCCATCGACAAGCTGAAGGGATCGAAGGAAGGATTCCTGCTCCAAATCGAAGGCGGCAAGGTCGACCACGCGGGTCACGGAACCGACATTGGCGGACAAATCTTCGATCAGTTGGCCTTTGAGGAAGCGGTCAAAGTCGCCATCGAGTTCGCCGAGCGAGACGGCGAGACACTGGTCATCATCACCGCAGACCACGCCACCGGAGGCCCGTCGCTCAACGGCGCCGGGGAAGAGTATGCCGACAGTCCGCTGGGCCTCGATGCGATCATGGCGATGAAGTGCTCGTTGCCCACCCTGATTGCGGCCATGGGATTGAAGCCGAAGGCGGACAAGGTCGCCGAGGTTGTGGAAGCGAAGTACGGCCTAAAGCTGAAGAAGGAGGAGTCGGAGACGATTGCGGACATCCTCAACGGCAAGGGGCCGTTCGGAGTCAGCGAATTCCTTAAAGGGTCCACTCAAGGGCTTTCGGTGGTGCTGGGCAACTACTCGAAGGTTCTCTACACAAGCGGCAACCACACCAACGAAATGGTGCCGTACACCGCGTTCGGACCCTGGGCCGATTCCATGGGCGGTCTCATGCGAAACATCGACTTCAACGATGTGATCCTCGCCACCCGAGACTTGGAAAACAAGAACCCGCTGATGGGTTACGAGGAAGCCGCCGCGCATATGAAGAAGCTCAAGGCGAGCATCGATCAGGATTGGTTCTCGTTCTATGCGTCGCACGATGACGAGTGCTCTTGTCACGTGCACCTGCACTAGAGGAACGG
>CAYYJX010000219.1:0-1700 GCA_964471545.1 uncultured Fimbriimonas sp.
CCGTTCCTCTAGTGCAGGTGCACGTGACAAGAGCACTCGTCATCGTGCGACGCATTGAAAGCAAACCATTCTGCGTCCATCGTTTCCTTCAACTTCTCCATGTGCTTGGCGGCGGTGGCGAAGTCCATGGTTGGATTCTTGTTTTCGATCCCTCGCGTTGCAAGGATCACTTCGTTGAAGTCAACGTTTCGCGTCAGACCGCCCAAGCTGTCCGACCAGGGTCCGAACGCAGTGACGGGCACGTATTCAGCGGTGTGATTTCCGCTAGTGTAAAGCACCTTCGAGTAGTTTCCGAGAACCACTGAAAGCCCTTGAGTGGACCCGCTCAGGAACTCGCTGAAAGCGAACGGCGATTTGCCGTTGAGGATGTCCGACATTGTTTCCGCTTCTTCTTTTTTGAGCTTAATGCCGTACTTGGAAGCGACCACGTCCGCGACCCGATCTGCCTTAGGCTTAAGTCCCATGGTCGCGATCAGGGTAGGAAGCGAACACTTCATCCCGGCGATGTTATCGGCGGCTAAGAGGCTATCCGCATACTCCTCACCCGCACCGTTCAGCGATGGACCACCCGTTGCGTGGTCGGCGGTGACGACGACCAGCGTATCACCATCTCGCTCAGCGAATTCAATAGCCACTCGAACCGCCTCTTCGAAAGCCAGTTGGTCGTGAACTTGACCCGCAACGTCCGTGCCGTGACCCGCGTGGTCCACCTTTCCACCTTCGATCTGAAGAAGGAACCCTTCCTTCGAGCCTTTGAGCTTGTCAATCGCGATTCGAGTCATCTCCGCAAGTGTCGGAACCTTATCGGCGAGGGCAGGGGTGTTGTCGCGGTCGACGGAGTAAGGCAGGTGGCTAGAATCGAAAATGCCCAACACCTTGTCGCCTTTTGAAGCCTTCAGCGACGCTCGGTCCTTGACGACATCGTAGCCGGCCTTTGCGAACGCACCGTAAAGGTCTTTGCCGTCTTTTCGCTTACTCGCGTCGAAGAATTTGTCGCCTCCGCCTAGGAGCACATCCGGACCGACCTTGAGATACTCCTCAGCGATCAACGGCTCCAAGTCCCGGCTGATAATGCTCACGGTAAAGCCCGCCGGGGTGGCGTGAGTGATCGTGGTTGTGGTCACCAAACCGGTCTTCATTCCCTTTTGGCGCAAGAGTTGGCCAATGGGCGCAAGGGCGGTCTTATCGGGGTACATGTTGAGCATCCCGTTCCAAATACGCCGTCCCGATCCCCAGGTACTCGATGCCGCAGCCGAATCCGTGACAACGGACGATAACGAAGCGCAGTCTTGCCAACCCGTCGTCATTCGAGGATCGTCCAGGATCGACGCCCAGTAAGACGCCTTCCCGTAGTGGTGCTGCGAGTAATGATCCGCGAGGGAGAGCACCTGCGTCGCCATTCCGTCGACCACACAGAAGATGATGTTCTTGGGAGCGCGCGTTTTGGGCCGAGTCCAGCCGCGAAGGCCCTTAGGTTGCTTTTCTAGCAGCCCGAGGCTAAGGGCGGAGCCGGCTAATCCTGCCGCCGCAAGACCAAGTACCGATCGTCGGGAGATACTCATAGTGAGCCCTTAGATTAACCCAAGAATTGTTAAGGACATTTGAAGATCGCGAACGGGCAGCCCAATTGACTCTTCAAACATAAAATCGCGTATAGTAGAACTATGGTAGACACAGTTCTACCCATTGAGAAAAGGCCA
>CAYYJX010000220.1:0-1652 GCA_964471545.1 uncultured Fimbriimonas sp.
GCGGAACAGGACGGTATTGTCCAGCGCGAGATCGTCGCTCCAAATGAACTTCGCTCCCTGGAAATCAAAATCGTAAAAGGTCTTCTTGGGCCCTACCTCGGTTTCTGAGAATTCCTTGGCGTTGGGCCAGGAGGAATCATCGAACTGTGGCTTGAACCAGTCGGTCGGGATCTGTGTTCTAGAGATTTTCGGGTTTGAAACATCTCTGTTTAAAGGCCCGGAGAAGAAACTCTTTGCCTTCCAGCCCGCATGCGTGACCGTGCCATCGCTGAACTTGAGAATGAATCCGCCATCGCCGATGCTCGTCCCGTACTCGCACCCTGTCTTCGGATCGGCGTTATCCATCGCCATCACCGCGATGGTCATGGGGTACTCGGGCAAGAGATCGATGGAGACCACGTTATGGGGCAGGAAGTCGATGGGGTCCACCGCGACCTGCTTGCCGTTCACATAAAGGACGAACCAGTTGTCGGCGTAGATATTTGCCTTGAGCGTGTCTCCAAGGTCGGGCTTCACAACTCCCCCGCCCTGTCGACTCCCGCCCTGGCGCCCTCCGCCCCCTTGCATTGCGTTGGGACGGGCGAGAACCGAAGCCGCCGCCAGGCACCCGATGAAAACCCCAACTCCCGCTATCTTCATCACCGTTTTCGTCATAAGAGTCGCTCCACAAACCAATAGCTGCCGATCATGCCTAACCCAATCGTGGCCGCCATCGAAAATCTTTCCAACCGGCGTGCAGACACCTCACGGGCGCCGATTTTTGCAATAAAAGCCAACCCGCCGAGCGCGCTAAGCAAGACCGCAATTTGCCCCATTTCAATGCCAAGGCTGAAAGCGGTTAGCCCCTGGATGAGGGCACTCCCTTGAAGTCCTAGATCGGTCAGACCACCCGCGAAACCCAGACCGTGTACCAGTCCAAAGCCAAAGGCAAGGGCAATCTGCAAGGAGGGTCGATTCGCTGCCGACGCTTGTCGACGGCGGATTCCTTCGACCGCCAGCGCAACGATCGAGAGCGCAATGAGCGGTTCCACCACTCTTGGGTTCGCGTGAAGCCACCCCGTCGCCGCCGCTCCAAGGGTGATTGAATGAGCGACCGTGAATGCGGTGAGCACCTTAAACAGGGTCTTCCAGCCTCCTCCCATCAGTGCGAGACCCACCACGAAGAGGATGTGATCCAATCCCGCCAGAATGTGCTGGAATCCTAGCCGAACGAGACTGCCGATATCGGTCCCCGAGTCTTGGGCGGATGCGGATGGTGCTTGCCCGATCACCGATTCCGACTTCAGCCGACCCCCTTCGTAGATCGTCACCAGAGTTTGCGCCGATTCGGTGGATGTGTCGAAAGAGTCCACCTTCGGGTGCACCTCTCCCGGAGCGGTTGCCGTCCAGGTGAGAAGGTCCGCTCGGCTGTCGACTTTCAGTTGCGCGCCGGTGGCGGACCGAAGATCAATGTGCTTCCGCACGGCAAGGTCTAGGTCGGGTGCAGATGGATTTGCTCCCATTTGATGCACCCGAACAAAGCGGCTAAGCGGAGTGGTAACTTCCACCCGAGTCTCCTTGTTTCCAAGGGCGATCTTCACCACGGTAAGGTCCAGATCGTGGGCGAACGCCGCACTGCTAAGTAGCGTTACGAGGCTCAGAGCCCAGCCGCG
>CAYYJX010000221.1:0-734 GCA_964471545.1 uncultured Fimbriimonas sp.
CACTATTTCACTGGAAGGCCTTGAGGCGGACCAGCCTGCTGATCCCAAACTGTTTGTTGTTGAGATCAAGCAGAAGAAGGAAGCCAAGGACTAAATCATTCTTTGCAATCCGAAACCCGCGGTTTAAAACGCCCTATCCTATTGGGGGGCGGGAATGGTTTTTCGAATTGCGACGTGGAACATCAATTCCGTGCGCTTGCGCGCACCGCAGGTGGTTCGATTTCTTTCGGAAGAGCAGCCTGATGTTCTGTGCTTGCAGGAGACCAAATGCCCACCGGGCCAATTCCCCACTGCTGCGTTTCACGAGGCGGGTTATCATCATATCTGTGATATCGGCCAATCGGGCTATCACGGCGTGGCTATCGTCTCAAAGCATCCGTTTGTCGCCACAGGTTCACGCCAGTTTTGCGGTAAGGATGATGCGCGTCATGTGAGTGTCCGCTTGGCCGGGCCGGAACTGACAGTCCATAATTTTTATGTTCCCGCCGGCGGCGACGAACCGGATCCTGCACTGAATGAGAAATTTGCTCACAAGCTCTCATTCCTGAATGAAATGACCCGCTGGCTTGGCGGGAAAGATTCGCGCAAGGACGGAGCAAGCATCCTCGTTGGCGACTTGAACATCGCGCCCCTGGAGCATGATGTCTGGTCGCACAAGGAATTGCTGAAGGTTGTAAGTCACACGCCAATAGAGATCGAAAACCTCCAAAAGCTGATGCACGCAGGTGGATTTG
>CAYYJX010000221.1:744-1292 GCA_964471545.1 uncultured Fimbriimonas sp.
GGACCTGCTGCGCCAGCACGTGCCGGCGGACCAGAAGCTCTATACCTGGTGGAGCCATCGGGCCCGCGATTGGGAGGCTTCAAATCGTGGCCGCAGGCTTGATCACATTTGGGCCAGGGACGGGGTGGAAGACCGGGTGCGGAACATACGCATTCGCAAGGATTGTCGAGGCTGGGATAGGGCCTCCGATCACGTTCCGGTGATTGCAGATTTCGATATTTGATTACAAGAAGAGTGGATGCACTTGGGATAACTCGCCAACCGATGTCTCTAGGCGGGTCGTGAGGTTTTCCATCACCCGTTCACCGAATTCGGGAAATTCCTCGGTTACGCGCTCGAAGAGATCATGGCTATAGGCCTTGGTTTCAACCACCCCGACGGCAAATGCGCTCAGGCGCGGCGCAATGCCTGCGATCATGCAAAGATCGCCGATGAATGTTCCAGGCCCGATGAGGGCTGCCCTGGGGCTATCCCGGTCCGGGCCGTCGCGAACTTCAACATTGCCAACGGTAACGAGAAAGGCTGTCCTGGACTTGTTGTCTTTCGTG
>CAYYJX010000221.1:1302-1645 GCA_964471545.1 uncultured Fimbriimonas sp.
CACCTGGCTCAAAGCGCGCCTGGCGTGCAGAAAAGGAAAGCAGTTGCAGATGTGCCTCGTTCACACCTGCAAACAAAGGCAAGGTTCGCAGCCACTCCATCTCTGTGCGTACGCGCATGATTTAATGCCTATTCAAGCAACGGCCCGCCAGAAAGCCGGAATTCAGGCGGCAGATCAAGGGCACAGCTGATATCCCCCGGGCGCGGTCTGCAATATGCGGGCCTCAGATGGATCCTGCTCCAGTTTCTGGCGGAGCCGATATATGTGGGTTTCCAGCGTGTGGGTGCTGATGCCGGCCTGATATCCCCAAACCTGCTGAAGCAGTTCTTCACGGGTGAACGGC
>CAYYJX010000222.1:0-1600 GCA_964471545.1 uncultured Fimbriimonas sp.
GGAAAGAAGCACAGCGCCCTTGGGACGGCCGAGGTCACCTCGGGACGGTTCGCCTGGTTCGTGATGAGCGAGGAGGAAAAGGAGTTAGCCTCCGTGTTCGGTCTCGAGTCGCCCAAGATGTTCTGGATCGAGATCAGCGCAGACGATTTTCAGGACCTTACCGAGCCCCAGCGCCTTGCCCTGATCGACCACGAGCTCTGCCACTGCGGGGTGGAGTGGAGCGAGGACAACCCCGAGCCGGAGTTGCACATGATCCGCCACGACGTCGAGGAGTTCGAGGCGATCCTTAGGCGGCACGGTGCGTGGGATCCTGCGTTGGAGCGGTTTGCGGCGGCCCTAATGGGGTTTGAAGGTGCGTGACTGGAAATCTTGCATTCGAGAAGGGGTTTTTGGGGTCAGTTTCTGCTAGCTTTTCGTCGAAGCCTGTTACTCTGTAGTGGTTGAATCACTTCAACAGAGGCGGGCGGGGCCTGAGTGGGTTTGCAACTGCGGTGTGGGAAGCCGTGGGAATCCCTCGGACATGACTGCTCGCCTTCCCGTTCGGTTAAACTTTGTTCAGCCGCTGCGCTTCGGGCGTTCGGTCAAGTCGACCTCACGGCTGTGATTGATCCGGCGGCACTCACCCTCTTCTACGGCGACGTGGTGCCTTTTCAGCCGCCATCCCGCGTGCAAGCGGGCTTACGAGCCCTTCATAAAGAGCGAGCAGGTGTTCCACCCTTTCCCGGTCCGACTTGAAACCTTCCTTTCGGTAAAGCCGATCTACCGCATTGTCGAGCGCATCGTGAGCCTTTCGCAAGTCGGGAGGCATCGTAACCGGGTCGTAAAGATCGGCAAGGCTCGCGCCAGGATGGGAGGCCCGAGCGTCTAGGACGGCTTGCCCAAGAGTCTCTAGGCGTTTTGAATCCGAGGCGGCAATCTCCGGCCAAGGAAAATTGTTGTAAACGATGCCAATTGAGTAGCGAAGATCACTCTTGATCCTTCCTCCAACTTCCTTCACCCATGCCATGTGGATCCGTGAGGTCAGCAACGAGAAATCAACGATGGAGGCATCTAGAAGCACAAATACTGCGTTGCTAGGCACTGCTGGCGGTTTAAGGTAGCCAATTGGAATATAGTCCCGCTTTTCGGAAGTGTGTCCTGGAATACAAAGGAATGGCCCATCTGGAATCACCGTTATATTGAAAATAGCAGGTGATTTAGCGATCGCCAGCGTGCCTTTACGCCCGCTTTTTTGCCGAAACGCTCTCACCTTATCCATACGATCGCGAATTAGAGGTAACTCTCGCTGAAGAGACACATCAGCCAAACTCGGACACAATAAGAACCGACTCTTCCCGTTAATGAAGTCATGCGATCCAACGTAAGGACGAAGAATCCCGTTCAGTTCTCTGTGTTCAGACAGAAGGCGCTCGGCCTCTTCTTGGTCAAATATGTAATGGCCATCGTCAATAGGTTGCGTGCCGCACTTTAGCGGGCGTGCGCCAGAAATCGGCTCTTACACTTCTGCAACCACATTATTGGGATCGACGAGCATTGAGCCATCTAGAAGGTATCGGCTGAGTCGATCGACCTCCAGGATAAGTGGATCTCCAGCAACATC
>CAYYJX010000223.1:0-1552 GCA_964471545.1 uncultured Fimbriimonas sp.
GTATCGGATGAGCGGCAAGCGCGGCAAGAACGATGCGGCCGATGCGGCAGCGATCGAGGAAGTTCCTGTTTGAGGAATTCTTCCGAACCTTCATAGTCAATTTCCACTTCGCCGATTCGAATCCGTAGCTTGCTACTGCTCATACCCACTCCCTTTCAAAGGTACCCGTAGATCTCAAGTGCGCCCAACGACAAAGCTCAACGGCCGGCGAAACCTTCCGCTGAAGCAACCAGTTAGACCGGTCCCTGCTATGCCACATGCACCGGTCCCTCGGGTTCAAGACGAAAGAGGTTTAGCCCAAACGGTTTCCGGCTTTCTAAAGCTGCTCGCCTCGCAAAAGCGTCGACCTTTTTCCGAACGAGGGGAGAGCAATTTTCTGCAAAGATTACCGCGGAGTCTCTTTCAGAGATCAACGCTAAGACGCTCTCTGCACCCAATTGATCAGCGAACCAACTGTAGAAGCCGTTGTGAAAGATGGCGGCCGATGCAAGCCAATGTCCGTCAAGAAAGACTGCTTTTCCGCCGTCGTCAAAGGACCCCACTCCGACCTGCAAGACACCGGTGTTGAGTTGCTCACCGAGATTCGCCATGGCCTGGATCCAAGCGTCGTCTTCGTTCAGCCCTGCCTCTTCCAATTCAACGGGCGAGACGTTCCGTACGGCTGAGTCAAGGTCTAGAGACAGCATGACGAGGAGGTTCGGACCCAGCTCGTAGTAGCTGCACGCAGCTTCCCCGAGTGCGTCTAGATAACTCCGGGGAACCACGGACGGAAAGAGCGCGTTGAGATCGAGCATGTGGTCTAACGTTCGACATGAGCGGCGGCTTGCCGACGGCGCAGCCGGCGGTAAGACATCCGCTCGATGGAGGGGTTAGAAGGCACTTCGCTCCAACACCTATTTGAGCCAGGGCGGAGGCGATGCCCCCATGAGATCTGGAAGCACCAGCTTTTCACCGTTGCTGAGTAAGGCGGCTCTGCCCTCAGCACGACCATGCGCCCTAGCGACTGTGGCTGCCCACGCTTTGAAAAGATCCACGTTCTCACCGTGGTGATCTGGGACGCAGAAGCAATGGAAGCAAATGTCATTGCGGCGGATGGGATCCCCCTCGCTAAACCCGAAGGTCTTCAACTCGACGTGCTGTTGCTTCACCCACTCGACGAACGAGCGGCTGGCCTCCCTCCACGATTCACCCGGCTTGGCTTCGATGTACCACTGCGTCATGCGTGCCTTCTAACTTGATTTCGTGAACACGACAGGGCTGATAACCGAGGCGGATAACCTGGAAAATCGGACGCAGACAACGGGCGATAAGAACCACAAGTCGTTGAATTTACTAGATTCTCCCGCGAAGCCCGCCCTCGATAACGCGACTAACCGAACCGCGAAACCCGCCATGCTCTTCTCACCCGCATAAGCCGCAACCACGCAGGGCCGCACCGCCACAAAGCCTACGACCCTCCCCCTCCCAAGTCCAGCGAAAACCCACGCGGCTGACCACCCGCCGCGCCCGCCCGACTTGAAGTCAGAAGTTGCCTAAGTTGCCCGCCGCCAGT
>CAYYJX010000224.1:0-1509 GCA_964471545.1 uncultured Fimbriimonas sp.
AAGGCGATTCTCCAACGTGATCAAGCGGGGATTCAGAAAGCGAAACGGTGTTCATTTGAGGTCAAAAGCCGCGTGGCAGACCTCATCGTCGCACCCACATTCTCATTACGCCCCAAACCATCTCCATTTCTCAAGTTGAGAGTGGGGAACGCGAATTTTCACGAGGATTGACTCTCTCAATATCTAAACAAATAAACATATGCTAATATGTTTTTATGACAACCATAGCCATCGACCCTTGGCGGGCGCTTGCCGATCCCACGCGTCGATCGATTCTAGAGATTTTGTTTGGTGGCCGGAGTTCGGTCGGCGATTTGGCAGAGAAGGCAGGCATGAGTCAGCCGCTCACCTCTCAGCATCTGCGTGTCCTGCTGGAGGCGGGGTTGGTCCAGGTTTCAAAAGAGGGCAAGTCTCGGATCTACGGGCTTCGCGAAGACGGTTTTCGAGAGGTTGCCACGTGGTTGGCGCACTACGAAGCGTTTTGGTCGACCGGGTTCGATTCTTTGGGGGAGTATCTCTCGGCATCCGACATCGCTTCAGAAGGAGGCTTACGCTCGTGATCAAAGGGGGAGAAGTGGTGTTGCAACGCGAGTTTCCTCAGCCGGTCGATCGTGTTTGGCGAGCGATCACCGACTCGGAGGTTATTGCTAAGTGGCTGATGCCCAACACGTTTATGCCGACCGTGGGGCATGAATTCACCTTCCAAACTAAGCCCGCTCCGGGGTTTGACGGTGTGGTTCAGTGCCGAGTGATTGCGGTTGAACCGGAGAAATCGCTCTCCTACACGTGGAAGGGCGGCGGCATTGACACGGTGGTGGAATGGAGCCTCACCCCAACGGAAAAGGGGACCCTTTTGCAGCTGCGTCACCACGGCTTCAAGGGTATTCGTGGTTCGCTCATCAAGCGCATCCTGGGCAACGGATGGAAGTCTTTGCTCACCGGAGACTCCTTCGCAAAGCTTCTGGAGGAACTGAAATGACTCCCGCAGAAATGAACGCGGCGGTGCTTGCCAACCTCCCGGCGAAGACCGGGAAATCGTTAGACGAATGGCTTTCGATCCTTGCGGAGTTAGGACCGATGAAGCGCGCCGACCTGGTGAAGTGCTTGAAGAACGATTACGCGCTGGGCCATGTGACCGCAACGATTCTTGCCCAGTACCAAGAAGGGGCCGCGCACGTGCAACTCGATTCCCAGGAGCTGAGATCGAGCCTGCTGAACGGGGCCTCCCCCGAAGCCCGAACGCTTTTTGAGGAGGTTTCCCGCTTTGCGCAGAGCCTGGAAGGGGTGGAATCGAACCCTTGCAAGGGATATTTGGGCTTCCGAACGGCTCGCAGACAGTTCGCGGTGATGCGGATCCGGAAGTCTCGGGTGGAACTGGGGTTGGTGCTCCCCGCCGATCTGGGGGATCAAAAGGAGCTGATCCCGATTTCCGATCACAAGCCGTTCGGGGGCGGCAATGTGAATCTGGCTTTCTGGGCAGACGAACACGAGTGGCAACCCGCGTTCCTG